>NZ_JAIMIA010000144.1 GCF_019966495.1 Tateyamaria pelophila
AGACGATGTCATCAAGCAGTACCTGGAATTACATTCCGACAAATGATGCCTCCGGCGTCAGCCGGTGGTCCTTCACTTCCTCAACTTTTAGGGCAATTCAAAAGCGCCACCTTCGTTGAACACCGGGATATTTTGACATGAGAAACATGAAAAACCATGGGACAGTTACAGGTCTGGGCCGCGTGAACGACCAGAGCTTTGTTTGTGCAGCGCTAACTTTGTTACAAAGCGCGTTGATCGCCGTCATGTGTCTCATTGTCACTGCACCGGAGGCGACCGCACAGGAAACCGCAGCCGGTCTGGACAACTCGTATATCGCCGTGCGCACGGACTCTCCGCGCCACACTCTGGAAACGTTCATGTTGCTTCGGGATCGGCTGGAGGTTGAAATCGCCGGATACCTCGCAACAAAATCGTTACAAAACGCGGCCCGCATGGCCATATTGTCGGATCAGTTCAACCAACTGATCGATCTGGAGGCAGTCCCAGTGGCCTCGCGCCGCGAAACCGGGATCACCACCACAACGTACCTTCTCGATATTCTGGGACGCATTCCGCTGCCTGATCTCACTCCGGGTCCGGACGGCGCTGTGCCCGATTTTGGAGACGTTGGTGTTTATCAAATCCCCGGAACGCCACTGCGGATCGTACAGATTGAAACAGGCGAGCGGCAGGGCGACTACGTTTTCAGCGCGAATACGATTCAGCTCGCGCCCAGGTTTTTCAGTGCAATCGCCCATCTGCCGCTTGAGACAACGCTGGATATCGTAAGTTTCAGTACGTTCTCTCCGCAACTGACCGGCCCCTTGATACCGTCCGCGATCTATCGATCCCTGCCGCAGTCTTTGTTGGATCTCTGGATGGATACGCCGATCTGGAAGGTTCTCTTTGTCTTCCTTGGATTTGCCACCTTTGGCGCCGTTTTTCTGGCGTTCAGCCTTGTAGTCAAGATGCTCACGCCGTCGGGGTGGTTCAGCAGGGAAATGGTGGCGGTTTTGCGGCCACTTGCGCTTCTGACGGTGGGCAATTTTGCGATACCTATGCTGGCATTCCAGATTAACGTATCAGGCGATTTTGCAGCCTTTGTCGATGTGGTCAAAACCGTTATTTCCTATCTGGCATATGCGTGGTTGTTCAGGAACGCCATGCGCATCGCGGTCGAGATGCTGATCCATTCGCCGTTCATCAAGGGTGAAAGTCTGGACGCCAACCTCCTGCGCTTGATCTCCTTCGTTGTCGCGGTCGTCGGGGTTGTGGTTGTTCTGGCGTTCGGGGCACAGGCTATCGGGCTTCCCATCCTCAGCGTTTTGGCCGGTCTGGGTGTTGGCGGTCTTGCCGTGGCGCTTGCGTTGCGCCCGACCCTGGAAAACCTGATCGGCGGCGTGCTTCTGTATATTGATCGCCCAGTGAGGCTGGGTGATTTCTGCAAGTTCGGTGACCTCACCGGCACGGTCGAAAAAATCGGGCTGCGTTCAACCTCTGTCCGTGCGCTCGACCGGACGCTGATTTCCATTCCGAACGCACAGTTCGTGGATATGCAGATCGTGAACTTCGCACATTGCGACGAAATGCTGCTCACACAGGTCTTAGGTCTGCGCTATGAAACCGACCCGGACCAGTTGCGCTATGTGCTGGTGAACTTACGCAAGATGTTGCACGCACACCCGCGCATCAATCCCAACACGGTACGTGTGCGGTTTTCCGGATATGGCGACAGCGCGTTAAACATCGATATTCGCGTCTATGTGATGACCCGAGAATGGAACGATTTCTTTGCAGTGCGTGAAGATGTCTATTTGCGGATCTATAGTATCGTCCGCGAAGCCGGTACGGGCTTCGCCTTTCCGTCAAGGGCCATCTATGCCATGGGCAGCGACAACCTTGATGAAGATTTGGCGGAAACTGCCAAGCAAACTGTCAAAGGCTGGCGCGAGTCAGGCCGATTGCCATTTCTCCGCTTGACCGAAGAAGAGATCGAACGCCTGAACTGCTCTTTGGATTATCCTCCGAAGGGAAGCCCGGAAGCTGGCAAGCAAGAGGATAGCAGTCCAGTGACAGCGGAACCACTGTCGGCGGAGCCCATCCGAGAGAGCCCGCCCGCCAACCCTGCGGACAACAAGGCGACCTGAACGAACCTGCATCTATGTGTTTCACCGTCTTTTCCGAGGCCCTGAATTCGACCCGCATTTCCTTCTTAGAGGGTGACCTTGAGGCGATTGCCAATTCCTGAATTCCTGTCTAGGTTTTTTGAAAGAGCAAGGGTCGCGTCGCCGGTGTAGTGGCAAGTCCTTGTTGTTCCGATTTTTCCGGAGGTTGAGAATGATCAGCTTGTTACTGCTCGGTGTGGTTGCCGGGATGATCCATGCGCTCGAAGCGGATCACCTCGCCGCGGTTGCGACGTTGTCTTCGGAAGGGGGCGGGCGCCGCAGGTTGGTGTTGCGCGGTGCGACCTGGGGGCTTGGTCATACGATAACGCTTTTCCTGATCTGCGCGGCGGTCATTCAGTTCAGTATGGTATTGACGCCATCGAGGGCGGCCGCGTTCGAGTGTGCGGTTGGGGTCATGATGGTGGTTCTGGCGGGCAACATGATCAGGAAAATGAAACGCAACAAAGTGCATTTCCACGCCCATGACCACGGCGACGGCCTGCATGTTCACGCCCATAGCCACGCCACGGCCAACTTGCCTCATGCCCGCGATCCCCACGACCATGCCCATAGTTTTCCGGTAAAGGCGCTTTTGGTTGGACTGCTCCACGGAGCGGCCGGGTCAGCGGCGCTCATCGCGCTGGCGTTGGCGAGTGCGCAGACCCCGACGCAAGCGCTGATCTATGTCCTTTGTTTCGGGTTGGGTTCGATTGTCGGCATGGCGGCAATGTCATCACTCGCAGCTTGGCCGCTGATGGCCGCGGAAAAGACCGCCGGATGGGTGCACAAAGGGTCGCAGATCGCCATTGCCACGATCGCTGGCGGAATCGGGATCGCCATAATCCTCGAAACATGGCCCATCGCCATGGGGACGACCTGAGCGATTTGCAGTAGCGGTCGCACGGTGTACCGCTTTTGGTCGCGCTTCGAGACCCCACGTCCGGCTTTGGCGGAAAGGTCGCGAAACAAGGGTCAGGCGCAGGTCGACAGCGGATATGTAGCGAAGTCCGGGAAAGTCAGTTGAATATGGGTAAGTGGTCTGTCAGATTATTTTCATACGCAACCCGAGGGAAAGGAACCCAGTGATGGCCTCATTCGAACCTGCACGGTTGCGCGCGACACTGTCCTTGTGGTTTGTCCTTTTCGTGATCTGGGTTGCCGTCAATGGAACGCTGGCGATCGAAGTCTCGGGCGTGGGACTGATCGTGACCCTGTCCATCGCACTATTCTGTACCCGTTCGCCGGGGATCTGGAATGACCTCACTTTCTCGCCTGCCAGTGGGCTTGCATTCTTGAAATATACCGTAATTTTCCTGCGCGAAATGGTGAAGTCAAACCTCATGGTCTTGGCATATGTATTTTCACCAAAGGTAAAAATTCGACCAGGGATCGTGCTGTCGCAGACTCGTCTGACATCGCCTTTTGCCCGCCTGGTGCTGTCCAACAGCGTCGCACTGACGCCAGGCACTCTGGTCATGGGTATGGATGGGTCCGATGTCTACATTCACGGTCTTGATCTGACCTCAACCGATGCGGACGCCAATACCCAAACCTATCTGGGACCGTTCGAACCGATCCTTTCAAAAACCTTTGGCTAGTCTCCTCATACAGATATCGGTGGTTCTCGTTTTTCTCGGGATCGTCGCGAGTGTCATCCGGCTGGTCATCGGCCGAACATTGCTCGACCGTATTGTGGCGATGGACGTGCTGACCATCATCGCAATCGTGCTGATCGCGCTTTATGCTCACATCGCGGACCGGTTCGTCTACCTCGATGTTGCCGCTGTCTATGGGCTGCTCAGTTTTCTGTCTGTCCTTGCGGTCGCACGCTTTATCGACAGGGGGCTCTAGCATGCTTGAACTGATGATCCTGCTGATCTGCGTTTGCATCCTGGTCAGTGCCCTTTTAGCGGTGCTGCTCAACAACCTGCTGGCCGCCATCGTCAGTGGCGGACTGGCGAGCCTTTTTGCTTCGATATCGTTTTTGCTGCTCGCCGCGCCGGATGTGGCGATGACCGAGGCTGCGATCGGGTCGGGGCTGGCCACGTTCATCTTTCTCTACGCCCTGCGCAAGACCGGCTATTGGGAGAACCGGGAATGAGCGAGCTGATCGGAAGCCTCTTCATTTTTTCGGGGTCGGTTTTCCTGTTTTCCGCGGGTCTTGGTCTGTTGCGGATGCCCGACGCCTTTACCCGTATCCAGACCGGGACCAAGGCGACGACGATGGGGGCGACGCTGGTGATGATCGGGCTGGCGATCTACCACCCTGACTGGATCTTCAAGCTGCTTCTGATCATCTACTTTGTCTATGTCAGCAACCCAATCTCGTCCCATGCGCTGGCACGTTCCGGCCACCGTCTGGGCACGCCGATGGCACCGGGCCCAGATGCCTTGGCCGAGATTGACACCCGCAGCGATGCGGCGGGCGACAAGCTATGATGCAGCGGGTTCTTTCTGTGATCGTGATTGGCCTTCTGGCGGTGGTCTTTACGCGGATCGTCGGTGCTTATGTGCAGCTTGATGCGTTGCGTCCTCTGGCGGCCAGCTATGTCACGCTGAGCCCGGAGTCGCTGACCACCCCCAACGTAATCACTGGCATTCTGATCACCTATCGCGGGTTGGACACATTGGGCGAAGTTGCGGTGCTTTTCATGGTGGCAGCGTCGCTGGGTCTGTTGTTGAAACCGCTTGAGGGCCAGCCGAAGCCGCCCAAGGCCTTCCAGCGTTCGGACCCCGGCGAAATCGTACATAGTGGCAAGCAGGTGATGTTTCCCATGATCCTTACTTTTGGTGCTTACGTCATCGTGAACGGGCATCTGTCTGCGGGAGGCGGTTTTCAGGGCGGAGCCATCGTCGCGGCGGGCGTCATGTTGCTGCTGATCGCCACCCCGGAAACACGGCTGAACACGACCCTGCTCAGTATCGTTGAATCCACGGCCGGGATATTGTTCGTGCTGCTGGGCATTCTGGGCATCGTCCTGGCAGGCGGGTTTCTGGACCCGCGGTTTCTGCCCGCCGGTGAATTGGGCGGATTCATCAGCGCGGGAGCCATCCCGCTGATCTCTGCCCTGCTCGGGATCAAGGTCGGGGCGGAACTGAGCGTCGTCATCGACAAGTTCAGAACCTGAGGGGGGGGCGTGCGATGATCACCTTTCCAGTGTCGACCGTGATGATGGTGACGGGCTTTGGGCTGATCCTGATTGGTCTGGCCGCGATCCTTCTGCACCGCAATATCCTGCGGATGATCATCGGTTTTTCGCTGATGGATTCTGGAATTGCCATTGTCTTGGTCTCGCTGGGCTATGTGACCGGCGGGACCGCACCGATCATGGATGCGGACCTTGCTGTGGCCGGTGCCGCACAAAGGGTGGTTGACCCGATCCCATCGGCGCTGACGGTCACGGCGATTGTCATCGGGTTGTCAGTAACGGCGGTGATGCTGGCCTATGCCATTCGGCTCTACCGCAGCCACGGCACGCTCGATATCGAAGCGTTCCGGCACTCGCGGGCATGACCGCTCTGGCGCATCCGATCGGCATCTTGTTGTTCGGCATCGGGGGCGGTTTCCTGATCCCGTTGCTCTACAAGATTGGCTATGGATGGCTGCATACCGGCTTCTTCGCCGCGCTTGGCGGGCTTACGCTGACCAGCATTTTTTCGTTGATTGCCGTTGTGCAGGGCGGTGGCGAAGCGATTGAGATCCTCACGGCGGGTGCCGCACCTCCCATATCGATAAATCTGCGGTTTGGCCTCGCCGAGGGGGCATTTTCCGTCAGCGTCAATGTGATGGCCACGTTGCTGGCCGTGGCCCACTGGGACCATCTCAAAAAGAACTACGTGGCGTTGCTTTTGTTTCTGATCCTGGTGATGGGGATCAACGGAATGATCATGACCCGCGATTTGTTTAACCTGTTCGTGTTCCTCGAGATCGTGTCTATCGGAACCTACGGTCTGCTTGGCCTCGTGACATCGCGGGACGGGATTCAGGCGGCCTTCAAATACGTGATGGCCACGGTCATTGCCTCGACGCTGTTCCTGTTGGGGGCCGTGTTGATCTATTACGTGACCGGGCATCTGAACATCGACTTCGTGATCGAGGCGCAGGCCAGCCTGATCGGGCCGATCAGTGGCATCGCGCTGGTCATGATGCTGGCCTGCTTGCTGATCGAGCTGAAACCCTTTCCTGCGAATGGATGGGGTTTGGACGTTTATGAAACCGTGCCTCCCGCATTGGCTGCGTTTTTGTCGGTCTGTGCGTCGGCGGGCATGCTCTTTGCCGTCTACAAGCTCTTGCCGCTGTTCACCGATTATCTCAGCCTCATCATCGCGTCGACGGCACTGACGTTTCTGGCGTCAAACCTGATCGGGTTGCGGCAGGATAAAATACAAAGGTTGCTGGGCTATTCCTCGGTGGGGCAAATGGCGCTGGGCGTACTGGCGCTGGCGGTTCTGACCCAGATTGGCGCTCAGCAGGTGATCCCGCTGGTTGTGTTTGGCCTGTTTCTGAACCATTTGCTGGCCAAGGCGGGGCTCTTTTGTCTGGTTGCGGCCATCGGGGCGTCGGATCTGCGCGAAGCCCTTGGCCTCACGCGGCGGCCGTTCGTTGCGGGCGGGTTGGCACTTTTCGTCGTGGCGATCTGCGCGCTGCCCCCGTTTCCGGGGTTCTGGGCGAAATGGGAGTTGATCATGCAACTTGCCAGCGCGGAACGGTTTTTGCTGATCGCGATCCTTCTGGCCGGGTCGCTGATGGAAACGACCTATCTCTTTCGCTGGTTCATCCGGGCCGTCACGCCCAACCCAGAACGACAACTGCCCGAACCTAAACTGAACATTCTGTTGCCGGTACTTACGATGGCTGTTTTGTTGATCGTCACCGGGGTCGGCATGGCCATGGCCTCCGGCGCGGATGGTCTGTTGATTTTCCTGCCGCTGGGTGTCGGGGCAGGGTTGCTGGTGGTCGGCCCGCTGCTGTCGTCGCGGCTGCAAGGGATCGCGATGTTGGTGGCCGTGGTGGGCGCGTCGCAGATGTTGCCCGAGGCCTACGGGATTGCCGGGCTGTTCTCCCATCTCCTGCTGGCCGGTGGGCTCATCATTGCGTCCGCCGGGCTGGCAGAGAAAACCATGCCGCCTCTGCATTATCCATTGATGGCTGTGCTGCTGCTGTCGATCCAATCGGTTTTGCGCACGCAGTTGGGGCTGACCTTTTATGTCGCATGGGAGTTCATCACGGTCGCGTCGTTCTTTCTGATCGCACAAGGCCGCAATGCCTTGCCGGAAACTCTGCGGTTCATGGTTTTTTCGATGTTCGCCGCGTTTCTGATCATGGGCGGCTATGCGATAATTGCCGGTCAGACCGGCAGCCGGGCGTTGATCGCCCTGACCATTGCCACGCCCGAAGCCATGGTTGGCTACGCGCTTCTGGCGGCGGGCTTTCTGGTCAAGGCAGCCGCCATCGGTGTCCATATCTGGCTGCCGCCCGCTTATGGCGAAGCGCCGGACAATGTGACCGCGATCCTGTCGGGGGTGGTCAGCAAGGTCGGTATCTTCGGTTTGCTCATGACGGCCTATGCCGCGGCGCAGTCCGAACTGAACGTCGATTTTACCTATCTGCTGGCCTGTATCGGCATGGCGACCACCGTGATCGGAGCGCTGCTTGCCTTGTGCCAGCGAGATCTGAAACGGTTGCTGGCCTATTCCAGCATGAGCCAGTTGGGCTATATCGTCACTGCGATTGCGTTGATGAGCCATCTGGGCTGGGTCACGGCGCTTTATATCGTTGCCAATCACATGATGGTCAAAGGCATCCTGTTCTTGGCGGCGGGTGCAATCATCCTGCGGACGGGGACCCGGCAGCTTGACGAGATCAGCGGACTGGTACGACGCATGCCGCTGACCTTTGCCGTCGTAGCAGTCGCATTGCTCTCCATGTCCGGTCTGCCGCCGCTGATGGGCTTTGGTGGCAAATGGCTGTTGCTCAGCGCGCTGATGGACAAAGGCTGGACCGTTCTGGTTGCGGGGGGCATCTTGGCGACGTTTTTGGGGCTTTGGTACATGACGCGGCTTTTGGTGGGGCTGTTCTTTGGCCCCGCGATCACGCAATCGCGCGAAGCGCCCGCGATGATCCTGATCCCGCAAGTGCTGCTGGTTGGAGGCATTCTCGTCTTTTCGCTTTTCCCGAAACTGCTCATGGGTCCTGTCTCTGACGCGATCGATCCGCAGTTCGCCGCGACCCTCGTCTGGGAGGGGCAGTCGCTGGAAACCATCTACGGGATCTGGGATCCGACCCCGGTCATGCTGACATCCATTGCAGCGGCTGCGGGGCTCATGGCCCTCTGGTGGGGCCTGTCGAAGGTGATGGGAAAGTCGGTGCGTGCGCGGGCGGCGCTTGTGCTTGCACGGCCCTTGCCACAAGCGGCGACCCCGCGCCTCGCGCAAGCCGCATGGGGCGCGTTCGTGCATGGTATCGAAGTACTGGCTGATGGCACGCGCCGCATCTATACCGGAAATGGACAGTTCTATGTGCTTTTGGTCCTGGCTTATTTCCTTGTGCTTTACTTCATGTCAACCTTCCTTCCCGCCTCATAAGATGAGTTTCTGCACATGACCAAACCCGACATGACCACCGAGATACCGCTGCCGCTGTTGCGGCTGCTCAGCGCCAGCCTGCCGGTCGGTGCGTTTGCCTATTCCAGAGGGCTCGAGCATGCTGTCGCCGCAGGTTGGGTAAAGAGCGCGCAAGACGTCCGCGATTGGGTATTTGGGGTGCTCAAACACAGCTTCGCCACTCTTGATGGCGCGCTGTTTCTGCGCCTGATGGCCGCGCTGGAAGCGGATGACATCGCCGCCTTTGCACGTTTGGATGACTGGTTGGCCGCTGCACGCGAAAGCCGTGAGGTGCAGCAAGAGGACCAGCGCACTGCCGAAGCCCTGCTGACGCTGCTGGTCGATCTGGACACAGCCTTGGCGAAGGGGCCGTTAAAAGCGCATTGTCGAAGCTATCCGGCCGCCTATGCCCTTGCCGCATTTGACTTGAAGGTGGGGCCCGAAGCCGCGTTGGCCGGGCTGATGTGGGCGATGTGCGATGCTCAGATTGCCGCTGCGATCCGGCTTGGCTGTATCGGGCAGGTCGATGGTCAGCGCATCCTGGGCGCAGCACCCGAGATTATCACGGAATGTGTTGCTGTGTCCGGTGCATTGGAAGAGCACGAGATCGGAAATGTATCGGTGATGCTCGCCATCGGCAGCGCGCAGCACGAGGTGCAACCCAGCCGCTTGTTCCGGTCCTGACAGGGCGAATGGCGTGGCTCTGACGACTGCTTTCGACAACGGATCAGCCAAAGGCAAAAGGGCGATCCGGTTCGCTTTGCCGTTCACAATAAATGCCGCTTGGAGCGGCTAAAGCATTTTGCATTTAATCTGAGGCATATCCGGCGGCTTTGAGAAAGTTCCAGCATTCTACTGGTTCGTAGAGATCGCAGATGTCGCCAAGCGCTTCAAACAAGGCATCGTAGGTTCTGGCTCCGATGCGCCGCAGATGGGATTTGAGCTTTGAGAATGCCATTTCAATTGGATTGAGGTCCGGACTGTAAGCAGGCAGAAACAAGAACCAGCAGCCGCGCTTGCGCAGAACTTCGGCTGCGCGCGGACTTTTGTGGGTGGACAGATTGTCCAGGATCACAACGGTGCCGGGGTCGAGCACCGGAGCGAGTTGTGTTTCGATGTAGGTGTCGAATGCCGGGCCGTTCATCGCGCCTGTGATGACCCAAGGC
>NZ_JAIMIA010000145.1 GCF_019966495.1 Tateyamaria pelophila
ACATCACGCAATTTCCTGTCGATGATCAAACTGGCATCCGTCAGGCTGTGGATCGAGTTTTATGAGTCCGCTGCCTAGTACATTGGCGACACATTCAGAAAATAATATATGTTTCGGCTGAATGACGCCTTGAAGGAATGGATAACGACATGCGTAAAATGATGAACGGACTTGGCGGACACAAAGGTGCTGGCGGTTTTTTTGGTGGCCGGGGTCAGCAGGAAGCCCCTACCGAACCGCAAGAGCCCGTCACGACCCCCGTTGAGACGACCTATAGCGATGACGTTGTCGCGGAACTCCTTTTTTTGATGGAGGAGGAAAAGCTTGCAGGAGACGTATACGAGGCGTTTTACGACCTCTACGGCATCAAAATCTTTGATAACATCGCAGCTTCCGAGGACCGGCATTTCGCCGCGCTGGAGGCGCAAGCCGAGGCTTTAGGGATCGACATGGATGAGTTTGTCTTCAGCGAACCGGGCAGTTTCGAAAACGAGGAATTACAAGCTCTCTACGACAGTCTGATCGAAAGCGGGTCTGCTTCGGTGACAGACGCTCTGAATGTGGGTGTGGCGATCGAGGAAAAGGACATAATCGATCTCGCTGCGGCTGCGGCTTCTGTCGAAGGAACGGCTCTGGCCGATGTTTATCAGAACTTATTGACGGGATCCGAGTACCATCTCGAAGCATTCAACGTGCTCTTGGGCTAGCGGATCTCCACTTCAATACCGCAAGAACCCATGCCTTGCACTCGCAGCGAAAAATCGACTTCCGCAGTTTGCATCAGGAGGCGCTGGTCACAGTATCGGATGCTTTGGGCTCTCTACCGCCGTTAGATCGGTCGCAGCAAATACGGTGGAGGCGTCACCTGCCGCTGTCGTGGTCGGCCCACAACTGCCGTTGGCCAGTGGCGCTCGATGCTGCGTCAGCAGCCCCTAATGCCGACATTCGCCGCGAGTGCAAAATCTAGTGGCGTCTGAACTAACAGTCTGCGGACAAAGCGCAATTTCGCTGCAAGTGCGAAAATCAGATCCCGACGGAGCTGGCGTCGGCACAAGGGGGGGATTGCGGACTTTCGCTGCAATTGCGAGAAAGTCATGCAGTGAAGTTTGAAGCCGACATTGGGCGACTTCGATACCGGGCTTTGAGCTGCGGCGCCGCAAGTCGGCTCCGAGCCGAAGGCGGGCGGGCAAAACGATCGTTAATCGGCGAATTCTGTGTATTGATAACCGTCTTGAGTCGGTTTTTTTACGCTGCCCGAGCATCCTATTGCACCTCAGACAAACTCGCCGCCAAATCCAGCATTGGAGATTGATCCGTCATTAGAATCCCGCGCCCGGGATGATCAAGGTCGGTCACCAGAGTGAGCACCAGCGCAAACGTCAAGACAACGGCAAGCAGAAGAAGCTGATTCCGAGCCTTCTGTCCGCCAGATTGAAACCCAGCCGAAGCAAGACCAATCGCTGCAACGAAATACAGGCAAGCCCAAATTGCGGATGGTATCGTACTTCGAGTACCGAGCATTATGCGTTTAGCATGTACATCAATGATCTCATTGATTGCCTGAACGAACAATCCAGTTATCGCTGAGGGAGCCGCTTCCGAAGCACTAACGGTAACATCCCATAGCTCAATCTGAATTTTCTCAGATCGTCCAATCAATTCTCGAAGCCCTTCATACGCCCAGCCAGGACTTGCAACGGTTGCTCTGATTTCAGCATATTGCTTCAGTAAGTGTTTCGCATTTGACCTCAGCGGTTCCGCCAGCAGATCCGCGCGAAGATAGGCAGTTCCAATGGAATTTGCCTCTTCCAAAACTGATTCTCGTCGCTCCTCAAACCTGGAAGCCGCCATGCTAAAGGTGAACGCAAGCAGGAAAGCAAGCAAACTCAGAATTGACCCAACAAGGATGCCGCTAGGTCCTTTCTCAGATACCTTAGAGCGCTGGTAGTGTTTGCGCCCAAAATAGCGGCCAACTAACAAAGCAAATCCGATCACGGCGCTTACGATCATGAGATGTGCCCAGATCGGAACGAAGTCCAAGAGATTTGCAGACATTTTCCAGACGTCCCCTTCCAAGTTGCGGCGCGACAAACTCTAGCGAGGACAAGAGCACACGTCGATTTGCGGAACAAGGCCCGCCAACGAGTAAACGCCATATGTAAACGCCGCGAAACTCCGCGCATTGAAGCCGCCCGACGACCTAAACTGCTGCGCTCAGCACGAATGCCCGCTTCGGTGGGCCGCACCGCAGCATCCTGAAGTCCTGTCCAGTGTCCGCTCTGGGCCGGTCGCAACAAGTTGGATTTCCTGCACATGCGAAATGCTGCAGGACGGCATTTGGTAAAGAGGGCTCACTGCCGACCTTCGCTGCGTTTGCACACGAAATCAACGCCGAGCCGGAAGACGAGCGACGGCAGTGCGGACAAAGTGTGAATTTTCAGAACTTTCTCCAATGGCTTCTTTTGGGGGTCGGTCAATATCGATGTTTGTTGCCGGTGATACAAACGTATGAGTTTTGACTGGAAAAGTAGCTTGGCTCTGTCGGGCCGATGCGAAAAAGTTCCGACGACCATTCGAAAATCGTCGTCGGTATGTGTGAAATCATCAGAGTCTTAGTTGTTTGCCGTCAATGGATCGATGACCTGAGAAACCTTCGTGATTTTCGACACGGGAATTCCGCTGAGTTCTGCATGTTTGTTGATCTCTTCCTCGCTCTCAGCGAGATAGACACAGAACGTTTTTTCGCCCGCCACATAAGAGTGTTGCCATTGAATGCTTGGGCCGATCGTGGCCAGTGCCTGATTTGACGCGCGAGCTGCACCGCACAGCTCGGTTAGGGAAAACTCGCCGATGCCTGGAATGTCGCGTTCGATGATGAAGCGGTCCATATTCTTTATCTCCTGTGTTGGGTCAATTGATGTTGCCCCATGATCGTGCCCGATCACCGCCGGAACTCAAAACTCAATTTTCTTTAGCGTGATAAAGCTAGTCTATATTTATGACCGTTGATATTTTGTGACATAAAGATAAACTTTAGTAATGGTGACCCTAACACATCTGAAATCGCTTCAGGCCGTCGAGTTATCAATCCGCAAGGGCTCGTTGAAAGCTGCGGCCGACACGCTGGGCATTACGCCTGCCGCCGTGGGGCAGCGCGTTCGAACACTAGAAGACTATCTCGGTGCCGATCTATTGCTGAGGGGGCGATCCGGCTTGCAGCCGACACCACAGCTTGAGCACGCTCTTGCTGATTTGCAGCTGGCCTTTGCCGCACTTGAACGGGTAACTGATACGCTCGACTTTCAACGCGTCAGCGAAATACAGATTGTTGCAGACCCGGATTGGGCTGAGCTGTGGTTGGCACCGCGCATTGACGGCTTTCGTGAAGAGCATCCCAACATCCTGTTCTGCATAAACGGAGCGGGGGACGTTCCTTTGAGATTAGGCGCACCTGATATTCGCATTGACTATGGAGAAGGGTCTGGTGAGCCATTGTTTACTGACGCCTTCTTGCCCGTTACAGGTCCAGACAACCCGCGCCGTATTGCAGATTGGGACTCGGTCCTCCAGATGGAGGGAATGCCGCTCTTGCATCTGAAGGTCCAGCAGGAAAGCTCAGATCATCCTGGGTGGGTCGAGTGGTTTCAAAAATTCGGTCATCGCGAGAGCGGCCCCGATCGCGGCGTTCATTATCCAAATGCTAGGCTTGCACTGGAAGCGGTTCGGCAGAACGTGGGCTTTCTGGTGTGTGGCTTGTCCATGGTGCTGAGCGATTTAGAAAACGGTTCGATCGTCAATCCATTCCCTGCGTCTCAGCATCTCGTTGCTCCACATCCCTACAGGATGCAGTTTCGACCTGATGCCGCAAATAGACCTCAAGTGCAGAGATTTGCCGCATGGCTCCGCAGTATGGCAAGTGAAACGCACAGAGAGATCCAGCGGTTGGGGAAATTATAGTTCTGATTGGACGGATAACAGACATTGGTCTGGGCTGCAGCATCAGTCACTTGGGGCTCTCTACCGCCGTTAGATCGGTCGCAGAAAATCAGGTAGAGGGAATCACAGGCCGCTGTCGTGGACGGCCCAGACCGGACCTTGGCCAAACATGTTGTATGCTGCGATGCGGCCCGTCGAACCTGCCGTTCGCTGCATCTGCAAAATCAGAAAGGAGCCGAATGCACGCAGTGCGGACGGAACAGTCGTTCACAATTTGATTATGAACGACCGCTTTTCAATCTCTAACGATTGAGGGTGATTACTCAGCCGCGACGGCCTCTTCTGTCTCACCAAACCCTCGGGGCACCGTTAAATCTGGCAAGCTTGCTGCACGCTTTTGCAAGGCACGCCCGATAACGACGCGGCTGATTTCAGTCGTGCCATCGACGATCCGCAGCATTTGGGCCAGCCGGGAAAGACGGTCCAAGCCGTAAGTCTGCAAGAGACCCATCCCGCCCAACACCTGGGTGCATGTATTGGCAGCCTTCACGGCAGCGTCAGGGACAAAGCGTTTGGCATGGGCGGCCATCAAAGGGCCCTCTGGAGTGCCAAGCGCCTCGGCAGCTTTGCGGTAAAGCAGCTTGGATGCTTCAAGGTCAGTTGCCACCTCGCCTAACATCCATTGGATCCCATCGAGATCGAGGTTTTTGCCGCCAAACATCTTACGGTTCTTGGAATAAGACAGCGCGGTATCAAGGGCGGCTTGCATCAATCCACAGCACCCAGACGCAATAGAAACCCGTGCAATATCAATCGCCATCAGCGCCCCTTGCAGGCCCTGACCAATGGGAAGGATGATGTTGTCCTCGCTGACCACCACCTTGTCGAGATACATCTCAGACATGGGCAGAAAGTTGTAGGACGGGGTGTCATAGAGCGGGCCAAAGCTGATCCCCGGTGCATCTGCGGGAATGGCGATCATCGCCATGTCCTTATGGCCGGGCGCATCACTGGTCTTCACGACGGTGAAGTAGACGTCCGCCTCGGTCGCGAGGCTGACCCAGGCTTTTGATCCGCTAATGGTCCACGTGCCGTCGCCGTTGATCGTGGCACGTGTGTACATCTTCATCGGGTCCGAGCCGGATTGAGGTTCGGTCAGCGCAAAATTCGCCAGCTTGCGACCCGAGGTCAAATCGCGCGCCCATTTTTCTTTGAACGCCTCCGTCCCGTATCCGCAGCCCGCAAAGGTGCAGATGTTGTGCATCGAAAGGGCAAAAGCATAGGCTCCGTCGCCAAGTCCCAGCTGCTCGTACACTTGAATGCCTTCCGACAATGGCAAGCCCTGACCGCCCCATTCTTCAGGGGCATAAAGCCCAGTCAGACCAGCAGCACCCGCCTTGTTTGACGCGTCGCGCGGCCATGACTTTGCGGCGTTCCATGCGTCCACATTGGGTGCGATGACATCGGTGGCGTGCGTGTGGGCTGCGGCCAGAATTGCGTCGAGTTTATCGGACATGAGAGTGATCCATCTGATAGGTGCGCGCTGTCGTATCTTGCCGTTTTGGGGGCAAGTGGATGTAAAACGCAATAGGGTAATTTGCATTGGGTTGAGTAAGTATTTCTCTTGTATGTTAGCGCCGTCCAAATTGTGGTTCTATCTCGCGAGGTGACAGCCTATTGTCGAAAAGTGACAAAGTCAGACAACGACCGGTTGCCTGCGTCGATAGGAACTGGGCGTGTTGCCCGTCCATCTTTGAAACGCTTTATGGAAATTGGCGGCCGACGAAAACCCGACCTCATGCGCAATCGCCTCGACAGAGTGCTGCCCCATTTGCAGGTGGCGGATTGCGATATCACGGCGCAAGGCATCCTTGATTGCCTGAAAGGTGGTGCCGTCGGCCTCTAACTTGCGGATCAACGTGCGTGGGGTCATGTGCATCGCACTTGCGGCCCCCGTGAGGTTCGCGTTGTTCCACTCTGTCTGGCTCAGATAGGTGCGGACGCGCAAAGACTGGGTGTGCTGCTGGGAACGCGTGAAAATCCAATCCCGCGGGGCATTCTCCAAAAAGCGATCCAGATCTGCCGAAGAACGCGCCTGAACCGTCCCCAAGTCATCCAGAGAAAAGGAAATCGAAGTTGCTGTCTGGCTGAACTGAACCGCCGCAGGAAAGACCACAGCATAGTCTTCTTCGAACACGGGCCGCTCAAAGGGAAAACCGACCCTTGCGACAGGCACCTCGTATCGCGCAAGCCAGGACAGCAGACCATGGGCCAGTTTCAGGATCAGCATATGCCCAAACCGTTGGGCTGTCTGATCACCTTGTGGTTCCAGCCGCAGCGTCAATGCGCCTTCAGCCTCAATCAATGCGAACTTATAGTCATCAAGCAGCAGGTTCCAGAACGTCGAAAACCGAAAAAGCGCAGACGCCAAAGACGTCGCTTCGCGGACCGACGTCAGAAGATGCTGCAAGGCACGTGGACGGATTGGGCGCGACCAAAGCCCCATCATTTCGTCGCCGGTCTCAATCGCTGCAAGCTGATACAGAGACGCGATTTGGTCCAACGTCACCCGCCCTTGTGACGGCATTTGGTCTGCCATCAAGTCGGCGCGCTTTAGAAACGAACGGAATTCAGTCTCTGTGCAAAGTGGACGCAACGCGGCAAGCCAATCCGCGATGAATTGGCGAGATACTGTTGAATAGAGTGTTGGTGCGTTTTCAGTGCCCATGAAGTAATCGGTATCACCGAACAATCCGGTGGTGAAGTTTAGGCCTTGCCGACGTTGCGGACATTCGTTTGTGTCGCAGCATCGGTAAAAGTGGGCTCACTGCCGACCTTCGCTGCGGTTGCACGACAGAAAAAACTGGTCGATGCCCTGAGTGTCCGCTTTCTTCGAGCGTCCCTTTCGATTTCGCACTTGCGGCGAAGGGCCGCTTTCCGCCCTTACTGCCAAATGCTGCGCTCGCGAACCTTGAAATTTCGCGGTTGCGGCGAACGGCCGGAAGGTCCCGCATCTCGGCCATTGAGGCGTCGCGCAGCGTAGGTCCGCTTTGTGGCGTTCGACGCTTTGGAATTCAATGGGTCCAGACCCTAAGTCGTAGCACCTGTGCAGCCAATCAGGCGCTTTGCTGTCGAAATCACAACCCGCAAGGAAATCCACGAAGGTTGGCAGGCGACAAGCACGCTTATCCTGGATGCAACAGCAGATGCCGACCTGCTGCGGAACTGGTGGCCCAGTCTGGAATTGCTAACGGATGCCATCGCAAGAGACGGTGACGGCACCACCCGCATTCAGCTTGCAGACAAGCGGCTGTCTTATGCGCAGCTCAACCCCGGCAAGGCAGACGCTCAGGACGAGGCTAGGGCGGCGCACAATCGGGACTGTCTGGCCGTGTTTGCCAAGCTGCGGGCCATGGCGTTGGGTGAGACGGGTCTGCTGCTGCCCATGAAGTCGGAGGCCGTGATGGCTGAAGACCACCCAGCCTTGATGGGGGCATCCAAACTGGCCACTTCGGCGCCCTTAGGGGCGTGAATGCCTTCGAGGGTGTTGGGTCGCTGATTGTCGCGGGTCGCATTGCGCTGGGCCGTGACGTACTCGAGAGGCAGGCCGCTGTCATTGTCGGTGCCAGCGCCACCCACAATGCCGATCTGGGCGAGGCAGACGAGGAGGCCAAAGGCCGCCTGCCGGAACGCGATGGCGTTGCTCTGTGCCGAGATGGCAGCGGGCGGGTGCTGCGTAAGATCGAATATCACCCCGATCCGAATGTTGAGCGGGTCCGTTGGGCGCATACCAACGGGGAGCTGGAGCAGGCCCTTGGTCGAGGACGGGCAGCCCGACGCACAGCAGATGTCAACGGCGGCGTAACAACCTGCCAATGGGGCGGAGCAAAAGTCGGCCACTTGGTGGCGCGCCTTGGGGCGTGATGCCATCAAGTAGCAAGCACGTTCCGAGGCGCATCGGCCGATAGGTCAACTTGGCGCGGTTTAGGTTTTGGTCAGCCGGGACTTGCTCTGATTGAGCCGGTAGCTTTCGCCGTTCATTTCCAGAATGTTCACGTGGTGGGTCAGCCGATCCAGCAGCGCGCCTGTTAGTCTTTCTGTGCCAAAGGTTTCCGTCCACTCTTCGAACGGCAGGTTGCTGGTGATGAGGGTTGATCCGCGCTCGTAGCGTTGCGAGATCAGCTCGAAGAGCAGTTCAGCGCCTGTTTTACTAAGCGGCACAAAGCCCAATTCGTCGATGATCAGCAGGCTGACCTTTGCGAGCTGGCGTTGTAATCGCAGCAGCCGTTTCTCGTCTCTGGCCTCCATCAACTCATGCACCAGAGCGGCTGCTGTGACGAAGGCGACAGACATACCTTTTTGGCAGGCGGCCAGGCCCAATCCGAGGGCGATATGGGTTTTGCCGGTGCCGGATGGGCCAAGTTCGATGACGTTCTCTCGCCGTTCGATCCAATCGCACCGCGCCAGTTCGAGTACCATCATCTTGTTCAGTGAGGGGATGGCCTTGAAGTCAAAGCTATCGAGGCTTTTGACGGCAGGGAATTTGGCCGACTTGATCCTGCGTTCGACCATCCGACGTTCCCGGTCGATCAGTTCCAACTCGGTCAGCCGAGCCAGATAGCGGACATGATCCAGGCCTTCGGCGGCACAGATACGCGCGAGTTTGTCATGCTCGCGCAGGAAAGTCGGCAGGCGCAGTGTTTTGAGATGGTTTGCCAAGAGCAGTTCTGGTGCATTGCTCATGCGCCACCTCCGCCAAGCAGGCTCATGTAGGATGCGGTTGATGTTGTGGCGACAGTTGTTCGGGGTAGGAAGGGGTAGAGATCCAAATCCAACCGAGGCTGTCTGCGTTCAACACGACACAGCACAAGGTGTTTGATGGCATCAAAGCTGATGGCTCCGATCTGCAGAGCGTCCTTGATGGCGGCATGCAGCACATTCTGCTCATATTGTTCCAGCAAACGGAGGACCTGCACATACTCGCGTTTCCCAGTCTTGCCCTGCCGCGCTTCCAACAACCGCTGCAACGTTGAGAAGGCATCCGGTAGGTTCCAATCTTGCAACGGGGCTGCCTGATCAAAGGCCATAATTTTGCGCTCAATCAGCCGCAGGTAATGCACAGGGTCAAAAGTAATATCGTCTTTGTCGTATGACCTGACATGCTCAGCAATCACCTCAGTAGCGCAGCCAATAACGACCCGATCAACAAAGCCCTTTATCCAGACCTCACGGTGGCCGAAGGCCACTGGCACCGAGTAATCATTGCCGCGATAGCGCACCACAGATGTGGATGTGACTTGGCCACTGCGCAGGTCGCAAGCCTCAAACGGCGCGGCAGGCAAATCCTGCATGGCTGCCAGATCAGCCTGCATCCGTTCGCCGATGCTGATCTTATGGCCGCGGAGGATGTCAGCCTGTCGCTTGAGGCATTGCTCCTCGAGATAATCGTTGAACTCAGCCCAGCTCGCAAAGCGCGGCATTGGCACCATGAAGTTACGACGGGAATAGCCGACGAGACCCTCCACCTTGCCTTTATCGTTCCCCTTACCGGGGCGGCCATATCGATCCCGGATCACATAATGCGACAGCATTGCGCTGAACCGTTGTGTTCTCTGGCGTTCGCCATTCGGCATGATCTTCGCGACCAAGCAGCGGTCATTGTCATACAGAACTGACTGCGGCACCGCTTCGAAGAATGTAGCGCGACAATCTGGATGCGAGGAGCGCGTCAATCAGGATGAGAATCCTTGGTCGCGACACTTGAGACGATGCCGTCGTTTTCTATCGCGATCAAGGGTTTTGTGTTTTTGATTGTCGCGGCGCGTCAATCAGCTTGGATGTTAGCCGGTGTCGCTCTTTGAGCTGGGCGCCCAGGCCCCTTTGCTTGTTCGGCGGC
>NZ_JAIMIA010000146.1 GCF_019966495.1 Tateyamaria pelophila
TCCTCCCGCCCGTTGTTTGAACGAAACTGAATCACAAAACTATGCAATCAAACAAGAATTAATGGGTGTGCTGCCTAGAAATTGGCGGAGACATTAAGCCAGATCGTATCACTTTCGAACCGCCGTTTGGCCTCAAACTCAGTATAGTATTTCAGTTGCAGGCTGACGTCCTGGCCAAAGATATTTGCACCGTTGTAGGTCATGATCGGCCCGGCCCCGAAAACCCGTGCGCTCAGACTGTCTG
Organism: Tateyamaria pelophila; assembly: GCF_019966495.1. Taxonomy (GTDB): domain Bacteria; phylum Pseudomonadota; class Alphaproteobacteria; order Rhodobacterales; family Rhodobacteraceae; genus Tateyamaria; species Tateyamaria pelophila. Next base: position 245 of record NZ_JAIMIA010000146.1, read on the forward strand.
CGCCCAGAAACGCCTTGGTGGACTCCGCCCCGGATCCGCTGTCGTCGCCAATTTGTTTGTAGGCGTATCCGGTGATGCCGACGGCCAGACCGGATTTGAAATGTTGCAGGGCGGCGGCTTCCAGATTGACCGCAGGTGCGTTCTGGTAATCGGTCGCGTCATTGCGGGTACTGAACAACAGGCTGGCTGCGCCTGAAAACTCCAATCCGGTTACGGGATCGAAATGTGTTATCGCAAAGACCGGTTGAAACGACCAAATGTTCTTTCCCGTGTTCAGGGCGTTGATGGTCTGGTTCTGGGCATCCACCGTCGCCGTTTCATAGCTCCCTGTCGGCGCGAAGATCGACAATCCCGCGCTGTAGTGAAGCTTGTCACTGTGCCAGCCGACGAGCCCGGTCAAGGTGATGTCACCAAAGCCGGACGTGCTGTCGGTAATCGGGACCCCTACGATCGGCGGGGTTTGCCCGACGAAGGAGAGATTGGCGTCGAGCACGAAGGGTATATTGAGATTCAGAGCCGGAGTTCCGCCCCACAACGTGGTATCAAAAACCTGTGTCAGGCTTACCTTGGCAAAGGTCAGTTCAATATCTGCATCCGCCCTGATGGGCAGACCGGCCAGAGACAGCCCTTCCACAGACCCTTTGGACCTGACGAGGTCCAATCCCGCATAGGTTCCGGGAGCTGGAACGACACCTGAAAAAGTCGTTCTGGACCCAAGCAGATAGGCCCCCATCCCCCCTTCGACGGCGAACGAGGGTGTGCCTGTGCCCACTGCCAGAAACGTTGCCAGAGCAGTGAATGTCGGTCGGAACATGGATGGCTCTTTCTGTGCACTTGCGTTTCGGGTGCGAACCCTTCTGGCTTGTCTTGTCGGGGTGACGGTCAATTTGCCGGGTTGTACCAGATGGGGGAACCCCAGGCGCGTTCCTGAATGACTGCCGGAACATTGGGCAATAAAGGCAACCCGGCGCGCACGGCGTCATAGGTGCTCCAGCGCGGGGTCGGGATTTCCAGCACGCGGGCATAGTAAAAGGCGCGCTCCTGTGGATCAAAATCGGGATCGGCCCAGTGCCCCATAAGGACAGGCGCACCAATATCATTGGTGAACTTCGCCGTTGTCAGGTCCACGGTATTGCCGACGGGTGGCAGTTTTCCGGTTCCGTTCATCGTGCGGTCGCCGGACCAGACGACATCACCGATCGTTTCGTGTGTTTCTCCTGCCGCGTCGACCCAGCCCTTGATGATCTGGACCCGGTCCAGATTGGCTCCGTCGGGGTCCTTCTGAGCGTAAACGGTGAAACTCGGAGCCTCGGAAAGGTCCGTCAGAGTGCCCCCCATGGGCGTTCCTTCGGCATATCCCTCTTCGGTCATCGCAACCGCGTCGGTGGGCGTCGCAAGATCCGCACCCCCGAACATGCGCACCTTGATGCGTGTGCCAGACGTCGCAAAGGTCTCGCGCCGTTTCATTGCGTCCCAGATGCTGGCGCGCGTGTTTTCCTCGGCCCAGACACCGGCCAGCGAGCCGATCGACAGATCTTTGCCGTCGATCCAGCCGCCAACCCCGGCGGTCCGGCGACGGTCTACGCTGCCATCTTCCGGTCCGTGACCGCCTATGAAGTCGTTTTCGGCAACATCACTGGTCAGGCCGTTGTGATTGTCCGTTCCACCGATAAAGCCAAGCTGGAATGGGTTGGTGCCCAGTTCCTGCGCGTTGAGCAGCCCGAGTTTCAGGCCTTCGCGTACGAAATCCCGCTTGGAAAACCAGCGATCGGAATTTTTCTGAATCGAATCCGCATTCTCGAAATTGGCGAATTCATCCGCCGTCCAGAAAGACCGGTGGACTTCGGAATTTCCCTTGATCTGCATCATCTCGATCAGGGGTTCCCATTGCGCCCGCGTGGCCGCCCACTCCGCTGTGATCGGGTCTCCAAAGCTGTCCACTTCCGGAAACATCAATCCTTTGGACGCGTTGGAATTATGTGGGATGGCCAGCGGGGTCGCACCGTCATCGGCGGCCTCTTGCAGCCAGGCCCAGAGGTCTTCGACCTTGTTCGAGTCGTAACTCGACATTGGCAGGTCCGGGGCCTTTTCGTCGCGGAAGATCACATTGCGATGCATGTTCCCACCGCCCGGCGCAGCAGACCATTCGAAGGCGACAAAGGCCGTGAAATTTCCGGGGTCATTGTGTGCCTCGGCCGCATCCACGATGATCTGCCAGCCGGATTTGGTTGTCTCAGGCCCCATGTAGAAAGGCGGATGAGACGGGTTGTCGCCCCGATTGTTCGAGACGACGTATTTGAAGAACCAATCCTGCTTGTCCTTAAGGCTTTCCAGCGTTCGCAGTTCTTCCAGATCGTCCTGTTCGTGCCCGGGCGCATCGGGAAAGATGGTTGAGTACATCTCGCCCAGGTATTCCACGTGATCACTGACGGCAACAAAGTCCAATGGGCGCTCCAACTGCTTGTGGCGCCCGTTGATCAGAACCGGCTCTCCCTTGGCAAAGCGCAGGCTATCGGATGGCATCAACCTTGCGCCACCGATATACGCATCGAGCGACAGGGCGGTGTGCATGTGCGTTTCGCCGAAATATGCAGTCTTGAGGGGATTGGGCTCGGCCATTGCTGCGCTGGCCAGAAGCACAATGAGGAGTGAAGTGGCAGTCCGTCTCATGAGACTTATCCTTTTGGGCTGAACCAGATTGGGGAGGAATAGGCCCGCTCCTGGGTGATCAGCGGGATGTGATCCGGCAGATCAAGGTCGAATTTCACCGCGTCATATGCGGTCCATCGGGGCGTGGGGATCTCGATCACGCGGGCATAGTAAAAGGCCTTGAGATCCGGGTCGAAATCCGGATCCTGCCAGACGGTTCCCAGTTCGGAGGCGCCGATCGTATTGGTCCATGCAGGAATGCTCAGGTTTACCGTGTTGCCGACCGCAGGCAGTTTGCCATCTTCGCCGGGAATGCGCTGGTCCGACCAGACGACATCGTAGACCTTTTCCCGGGGCGTTCCGTCACGATCAAGCCAGCCTTTGACGATCTGCACGCGGTCCAGGTTCGCCCCCATTGGATCGCGCAGAGCGTAGACAAGGAACGATGGCGCACCATCGCCGGGATGCAGATCCGCCCCCATCGGCACGCCTTTGGTATAGCCCACCAGCGCCAGATCCCGCCGGTACGCGTCGGCGGCGTCAAAATCCCAACCACCGAAGAACCGCAGCCGGATGCGCGTGCCGGTCGTCGCGTAGACCTCGCGGCGTTCCATCGCGTCGAAGATTGCGCCACGGGTATTCTGCCTGGCCCAGACGGCAGTCAGACCCCCGGTGATGTAGCGCCACGAATGATACTCGATTCCCTGCGCCTCGTTCTTCTTGGAGAGGTGGTTGGATCGGTGTTCGCTGGGTTCATAGGCCGTGAATTTCCCAAAGAAATTATCGTTATCCGGCGTCGACAACCCTGTGTGGGTGTCTGATCCACCCAGCAGCCCGAATTTGAACGGGTTGATCCCCAGCTCGTTTTCCAGTTGGAGCCCGCGTTGCAGGCCGGATCGGACGTATTCTCCCGGAAGCATCTGCGGTGTCTTGGCCTCAGAAGCATCCAAATTGCCCCAACCCCAGGTCTCAAAATCCGCAAATTCATCGTCGGGGGACAATATCGGGTTCGCTTCGCCGTCTCCCTTGATCTGGGTCGCCTCGTACAGCCGCTCCCATTTGTTGCGCTGTTCGGCATACCCCGCGTCGTAGGCTGCGCCGTCGGCAAAATCATCCTGAAGGGCGAACATCATGCCGTTGCTGAGATTGCCGTTGTGCGGAATCGCAGTGACATCGCCACCGGTTCTTTCCTCATAGGCCTCCAGCCATTTCCAAAGGTCCTTTGGGTCGCGGCTGCCGGTTGGCGGGGTCGTTGTATAGGGCACGATTTGCCCGGCACGCTCCGGCCCGTCACGGAAGATCACGTTGCGATGCAGGTTGTTGCCCTTCTCCAGCGAGGTCCATTCAAAAGCGATGAACGTGGTAAAGCGGCCAGGATCGTTGAATTCCTCGGCTGCCTGCATGATGTCGTCCCAGACACGCTTGTAAGCCGGATTGCCTGGCTGATAATTGAGCGCTTCGGATAATTCACCCTGTGAGAATTGGCGCACCAGTTCAACTGTGGCTTCCTGAGCTTTTGTTCCGCCTGCGTTGAACGCTTCGTGAAACTTCTTGCCGTCCGGGTCGGCCATGATGTTCGGCGTCCCGGCGATCATATCCATGATGGCACCCATGCCGTCGGAATGATCGGTGATCATGAAGAAATCAAAGGGCGTGCGCAATTTGACCGGCTGCCCGGTATTCGAAGTCACCTGTTCCCCACGGGCAAATCGGTAAGCGTCGCGCGGCATCAAGGTCGTCCCGCCGCCCCCCGCGTCCGCGGACAACCCGGTATGAACATGCGTGTCGCCGAAAAAGACATTTTCCGGAAACGCCCGGTCCGCATATGGCGAGTATGGTCGCTCAGGGAACACGGACGGAAGGCCCTGCATATCTATGGAATCCTGCGCCGAAGCGCCGGTGGCGAGACCCACCACGAGTGCTGTCGTCGCCCACAAACGTATTCCGTAATCCATACCGATATTCCCATTCCGCGGTTCAGTCGCTGGCCGACTTGACAGGCTTCTTGACGCTGCGCTCTCTCACATCATCAGAATTGCCAGCCACGCCGGTAACATGCCGCGCAGTTTCGGCGATACCAGACAAATTGCCAACATTGATTATGGTTTCATCGCCGCAGCATCCCCAGAAGAAGGTTCTGGTTGAGCGGTCCGGCCAGACCCAGATTTGTCTGCGTGAGAGTTTTTGCACTTGCCGCATATTCTACTGCAAGCGCATGTCCCGCGATTTTTAGGAACTTCTGCCGGGCACTTCAAGCAGAGACCTCCCCCTAAAGAACCCCGATTTCGGCCAGCGCGCGGTTCAACTCCACAGGAAGAGGCTCTTCGTCGGCACGGCTTTTGGGCAGGTCGGGGGGCGTATCTTCGGGTTTGAGATAGCGCCAGCCCTGAAAGGGCCGTTTCAGCGCGGATTGCACGCGGATCAATGCGGGGTCCGACACAATCGCACAGCGGCGGATGCCGTCCTGTCCGATATACTCGTCCAGCCTCAGGATGCGCTGCCGACAGGTCAGCACGCCCTTGATGACCCAGAAGATGGATCCGCCCGCAAGAATTTCGGCCTCGCGTTTGGGCCACATGCGGGTGACGTGACGCGGCAGGCCGTCTGGCGTCTGCGCCCGTTTGGTCGCTTGCCAGGCCGCCAGATCATCGATTGTCTCGGTCCCGACCGAGAGCTTGATCAAGTTGATGTACTTATCCACAGACTCACCTCCGACAGACACAAAATATTGTAGTGTACCTGTGCGAGACTGCAAGGTGTTGTGGTTGCCACACCCCTATATTTGGTGTCCGTATCATGATTTTTCACTAGTTGTTGTGGCGAAATTCGCATAGATTGCTTGCCTGCACTGTCGCCCAAAGAATCGACGACCACATTGAGGATGCCTGACATGACACGCTTTGCTGCGCCGATCGCCGAACAGATCTGGGATATGAAGTACCGGTTCAAGGAGGCTGACGGCACACCGATCGATGTCACCGTCGAGGACAGCTGGCGCCGGATTGCCAATGATCTGGCCCGCGTCGAGGAAGATCCGTCGCAGTGGGAGGGCAAGTTCTATGACGCCCTTGAGGATTTCAAATTCCTGCCGGCGGGCCGGATCACGGCGGGAGCGGGCACGGCGCGGTCGGTCACGTTGTTCAACTGTTTTGTCATGGGCACGGTCCCCGACAGCATGGGCGGCATTTTCGAGATGCTGAAGGAAGCGGCGCTGACCATGCAGCAGGGCGGCGGGATCGGCTATGATTTCTCGACCATCCGGCCCAAGGGCGCGGATGTGAAGGGCGTGGCGGCGGATGCCTCCGGCCCGCTGTCGTTTATGGATGTGTGGGACGCGATGTGTCGTACGATCATGTCGGCGGGGTCGCGCCGGGGCGCGATGATGGCAACGATGCGCTGCGACCACCCCGATATCGAAGATTTCATCACCGCCAAGTCCGACGCGGCCCGGTTGCGCATGTTCAATGTGTCGGTCCTCGTCACCGATCCGTTCATGGACGCGGTGAAGGCGGATGGCCCGTGGGATCTTGTGTTTGATGGTACGGTCTACAAGACCGTTCAGGCGCGCGCCCTGTGGGACGGTATCATGAAGGCCACCTATGATTACGCCGAGCCGGGCGTGATTTTCATCGACCGGATCAACGCGGCCAACAACCTGAGTTATTGCGAAACGATCGCGGCGACAAATCCGTGCGGCGAACAGCCGTTGCCGCCCTATGGGGCGTGCCTGCTGGGATCGATCAATCTGGCGCGTCTGGTGACGGATCCGTTCGAGGATGCGGCGGAGTTGAACGGGGCAGCGCTGACCGAATTGGTCGGCACGGCCGTGCGCATGATGGACAATGTCGTGGATGCGTCCAGGTTTCCATTGGAGGCGCAGGCGCGCGAAGCGGCGGCCAAGCGGCGGATCGGTCTGGGGGTCACCGGGCTGGCCGATGCCCTGTTGATGCTGGGCCTGCGTTATGGATCCGACGCGGCGGCGCGTCAGACCGAGGACTGGTTGCACGCGATCGCCCGCGCCGCATACCTGGCGTCAGTGGAGTTGGCGAAGGAAAAGGGGGCGTTCCCGCTGTTCGACGCCGAGGGCTATCTGGCCAGCGGATCGATGCAGGCCATGGATGCGGATGTGCGCGACGCCATTGCCGAACACGGCATCCGCAACGCCTTGCTGACGTCGATTGCGCCGACCGGGACGATTTCCCTCTATGCCGGGAACGTGTCGAGCGGGATCGAGCCTGTGTTCGCCTATGCCTACACCCGGAAGGTATTGCAGAAAGACGGGTCGCGCACCGAAGAGGAAGTTGTGGATTATGCCGTTCAGATGTGGCGTGACTTGAAAGGGGATGCGGCGTTGCCTGATTACTTCGTCAATGCGCAGACCCTGGCCCCGATTGACCACGTAAAGATGCAGGCGGCGGCGCAGAAATGGGTGGATTCCTCAATCTCCAAGACCATCAACTGCCCTGAGGATATCAGCTTTGGTGACTTCAAGGATGTGTACATGGCGGCCTGGGATCAGGGCTGTAAAGGGTGCACGACCTACCGACCGAACGACGTGACGGGATCGGTGTTGAGTGTTTCTGAAGAGAAAACTCCGGAGATGTCGACAGTTGGGGAACGGCTTCGCTGGGCACGCAAAGAAAAGGATTTGACCCTTGTTCAGGTCGGGGATTTGGTTGGATATTCAGCGCCTCACTTAAGCGGACTCGAAACAAATCAGAAAAACCTGTCACCGGATGGTGCTAAAAAGTTTGCTGAAGTATTAGGGGGCTCTGCGAGTTGGTATTTGTTTGGCGGATCTGAGGACCAAATTGTTGTAGCGACCGACGACGCAGAACCGATGCAACCCCACGGTGACGTCATTTATATGTCCGAGCCGCTGGACCGGCCATCGGCGCTGGAGGGCAACACGTACAAAGTCAAATGGCCCGACAGCGAGCATGCGCTTTATATCACCATAAACGATGTGGTGATCGGCGGCCATCGCCGTCCGTTTGAGGTTTTCATCAACTCCAAGAACATGGAGCATTTCGCCTGGACTGTGGCGCTGACCCGCATGATCTCGGCGGTGTTCCGGCGCGGGGGCGATGTGTCTTTTGTTGTCGAAGAACTCAAGGCCGTGTTCGACCCTCGTGGGGGCGCATGGATGGGCGGCAAGTATATTCCCTCCATCCTCGCGGCCATCGGTGGCGTCATTGAGCAGCACATGATCACCATCGGCTTTATCGCTGGTGAAGGTATGGGGCTGAAGGCTGATCCCAAAGCCGAGATCACGGGTGGCGGCGCGCCGAAAGGCAAAGCGTGCTCCAGTTGCGGCAGCTATGAATTGCGGATGGTTGAAGGTTGCATGACATGCGCATCCTGCGGGTTTTCCAAGTGCGGTTGAGGGTCGAGGGGCTTGATCTGATCCGCAAGGTAATTGAGACCCATTTGGGCGGTTTTAGCGCCCAAAAACAAGGTCATTAGCGCCCATGAATCACTAAGCCCTTGTTTTTAAATGATATGAGGGGGCGCCAGATTTCAGGATCTGGCGCCCCCTCGCTTTGGAAAGCTATTGACGGGATATCTGACTTTATGCTGTCTCAGAGTATGAAACCGAAAAAGCATATCCGCCTCATATGACTTCCTTGCTCTGCCCTCTTTCGGGGTCGGCCATCGATAGCTTGTCTACTTCTCCAGTGCTCATCTGATTTCCTGCCGGTCCCTTTCTCAGAACGGACAAGGACATAATTATGAAAGTCTCGAAACTTATCCACTTACCAAAACCTGAAGTCACTAAAGCTGCGGTCACCGAGCGCCTGACCGTATTTCTCCTAGAACTTCGCAAGAATAAACTCGCCAAAGAATTTATCGGTGACGATGAGAACTCGGTCGATCTGGGTCTCAATGAATTCGACGATGTTGCCGATGAATTGTCCGAAGGCATGGACCTTACCTGGGAAGACCGCAGGCGCATTCGAGACCGGGCTGAGAATCTCGTGCAACGCTGGAAGGTTGCGTCTGGTTTGGCGCACCTGAAAGAGGAAGAAGTTCAACGATTAAAACCGCTGATTTCAGGCGCTCGGTTGATTGAACCTGAAAGCGAGCATTGGGTGGATGAAGTCGTATCTGCCCTGCACGAAGAAATGCCGTGGATGGCGCCAGCCACACAAGAAGTCTGGAATGCTCTCCGGCATTGCGTCAGTATTGGAAAGCCAATCTATTTACCGCCATTACTTCTGAATGGCCCCCCGGGAATTGGTAAGTCAGTCTGGGCCCGGCGATTGTCAGAATTATTACACATCCCTCGGTGCGAGATTGATGCCAGCCTTGGCGGCGTTGGGTTTGCAGTTGCTGGCACGGAGAGGGGTTGGTCATCTGAACAACCAGGGCGACCATTGGAGATGATCCTTCAACACCTTGTGGGCAACCCTCTGATTGTGGTCGATGAAATCTGCAAATCTCAATCAACGACTTCACAAAAAGGGGCCAATCACTCGTTTTCAGATTCCTTGTTAAATCTATTGGAACCGGCAACTTCGGTGGCTTGGGAGTGCCCATATTTCCGCATCCGGATCGACATGTCCCATATCTCGTGGGTTCTTACCGCGAATGATGCCCAAAGAGTTCCAGAACCATTATTGATGTAGCGCGACAATCTGGATGCGAGGAGCGCGTCAATCAGGATGAGAATCCTTGGTCGCGACACTTGAGACGATGCCGTCGTTTTCTATCGCGATCAAGGGTTTTGTGTTTTTGATTGTCGCGGCGCGTCAATCAGCTTGGATGTTAGCCGGTGTCGCTCTTTGAGCTGGGCGCCCAGGCCCCTTTGCTTGTTCGGCGGC
>NZ_JAIMIA010000147.1 GCF_019966495.1 Tateyamaria pelophila
CCTCCCGCCCGTTGTTTGAACGAAACTGAATCACAAAACTATGCAATCAAACAAGAATTAATGGGTGTGCTGCCTAACAAATGGTTTAGGTCGGGGTGCATGGCGACAGAAATCTTACCGAGCACCAAATTGCCGACGGGCAGGGTGCAAACACATCAGCGACAAGCTGCTGGCCGGCTTGAAAAACTACGGAGTGGCAAGCGCCTTTGTTATCGACGGTGGTTGAGGATCGGACGCCGCAATTTGACCGATCAGTGTCAAGGTCTGGGAAGTCCCGCAGTCTTTGAGGTCGAGTGATGCTAGGCTTTGCTCATGTATCGAAGCGCAGGTTCGACGGGCCGCATCGCAGCAAAAAACTTGTCCGACAAGCGGCAGCATTGGGCCGTCCACGACAGCGGCCTGTGATCCCTCTACCGGATTTGGTGCGACCGATCTAACGGCGGTAGAGAGCCCAAAGTGTAAAATGCGGCACCAACCACGAATGACCACTGTTGGGAATCGAGAAGGAAGCAATTCTGGTTCCAAGCCCTCAGAGCAGGCTACGGTCAACAATTGAAAACTGTCGGTATCCAAGTTTGACTGCGCCCCTCCTCTGCAACCGCCGCAACACCGGGCCGGTAGCGTTGCGCGACAGTCCCGTCAAATCGGCAACATCCAATTGCGAGAGAGGAAATACTACCGGATCACTTTCGTCAGCGTGGCCAAAAATCTGGCCCTCACCCAACAGCGCCCGAAGTACAGCGACAATTCTAGCCTCCGCCGTATCGAGGCGATACGCGCTCATCATAGCGAGTGTATGATCGAACATTCCAACCGAAAGTCTGGCGACCATACGCCAGCCTTCAGGTTCGGTTGCACAAATGTCCAAAAGCGACGCCTTCGGGACATATGCTATTGTTGCAGCGGTACGCGTTGTCAGCGCGGCACGTCGAGGCGTATCCGTTATGAGGGCGGCATCGCCCACCCACCAACCTTGACGCGCGACATGAACAAGCTGCGGCAGGTCTGGCTGAAGCGCAATGATGACATCGATGAAACCGTCGCATACCGCGTAGAGTCCACCCGGCGCATCTTCCAACCGATAGATCGACTCGCCCGGACCGAAAGTGAGTAATTCAGCCTCGCTCAGAACAGCCGTGCGAAATCTATGCGGCTGAGCAGATAGCCATCCGTGCGTCTCGAGGATCGATTTTTCACGATCTGTGAGATTTTTATTTTGCTTATTGACCATCGCTGGTCATTTTGACCGGCCCGCTTGGGTTATGCAAGGAGAAGTGGAAAGGGAGATTCTTGATGAACTTTGTTAAACGTTCCTTCGCAGTTGTTGTGACAATTCCGATGTTCGCTGTGACGTTGGCTGCGCAGGACATCTCTGTCTCGGAGGAGGAGCATCGTTCCCCCGAAACTCCTTATTCGCCCTATCCGAACGATCACTTTCCACAAAACGTGTATTTCGGGGATACGCATCTGCATACGGCATGGTCTGCGGATGCAGGTATGGCAGGGACAACCGTCGGGCCGGATGTAGCTTACCGGGCCGCGCGGGGCGACGTGGTTGAAAGCCAGACTGCAGGCCCGTTCAAACTCATTCGCCCCCATGATTTCGTAGTTGTCGCAGATCATGCCGAGAACATGGGGCTATCGGACTATCTCAATCGCGGTGATCCCAAAGTTCTACAGTCCGAAGGCGGTCGACGCTGGTATGAAATGGTAAAGGCCGGAAATGGGTATGACGCCTTCATTGAGTGGATTGCGGCCAACGGACGTGGCGAAGATCAGATCGATAGCCCGGAGATGGTGTCGGAGGTCTGGGAAAAGGTGATCGAAAACGCCGAGCGTTACTACGAGCCTGGTGTCTTCACCACCTTCATCGGATACGAGTGGACCTCCGGCCCCGATGGAAACAACCTGCACCGGAATGTCATTTTCCGCGATGGGCCCGACCGAACGCGTCAGGTTGTACCTTTCTCGGCGCTCGACAGCGATGATCCCGAAGATCTTTGGACCTATTTGGAAAACTATGAAGACCGCACTGGCGGTCGTGTGTTGGCTATTCCGCACAATGGCAATCTTTCCAACGGCCTGATGTTCCAGTTGGAAACGCTCGACGGAGATCCCTTCGACGAAGAATATGCCACGCGCCGTAACAAGTGGGAACCCGTGTACGAGGCCACGCAGCCCAAGGGCACCGGCGAAGCGCATCCGCTCTTGTCGCCGGATGATGCTTTCGCAGACTTTGAAATCGTGGATGCCTCGAACCTGAACGGCACTGTGCCGAAGACGCCCGAGATGATCCGCACCGAATATGCCCGTGAGGCGCTGAAGGATGGTCTTGCGCTGGAGGCGGAACTGGGTGTGAACCCCTTCAAGTTCGGCATGATCGGTGCCACGGATTCCCACGCAGCCCTGCCATCAACGCGCGAAGAAAATTGGTTCGGCAAGGCCTATATCGTTGAGCCCTCGCCGCATCGCCGTGACGGCGTTCTGATCGAAAGCACGGTCGATCCGCAATATTCGATTTATGACATCGACCTTGGAGCCTCCGGGCTTGCGGGCGTCTGGGCAACCGAAAACACCCGCGAAGCAATCTGGGACGCTTTCGCCCGAAAGGAGGTGTTCGGTACAACCGGAACGCGCCTCCGGGTCCGGGTATTCGGCGGTTGGGATTTCGAGGAAGACGAAGTGAGCCGACCTGACTTTGCACGCGAAGGCTACGCGCGCGGCGTGCCGATGGGGGGCGATCTTCGGCCCGGCCCGGAAGGTGCGACGCCGAATTTCATGGTGCGCGCTTTGCGTGATCCAGATGGTGCCAATCTTGACCGTATTCAGATTATCAAGGGTTGGCTGGATGCCGCCGGGCAAACTCAGGAAAAGATCTGGGATATTGCCTGCGCTGGCCGGGACATTGTAGACGGGGCTTGTGATGGCGCAGTCGGCGACACGGTCGATGTGGCCGATGCTTCATGGACGAACACGATCGGCGAAGTAGTGTTGGGCGGATATTGGCAAGACCCCGAGTTCGACCCGGTATTGAAGGCGTTCTACTATGTTCGTGTGATCGAGATTCCAACACCACGTTGGACCGCTTATGATGCGAAATTCTTCGACATTGAGATGCCCGATGGAACACCGATGACCGTGCAGGACCGAGCCTATACATCGCCGATCTGGTACACGCCGCGAAGATAATTACGGTGTTTAATTCGGTACCTGTCATCCTACGCCAGAAGCAACGGAGGATATCCATGGCTGCGCGGTCAAAAAGAAGGGATTATCCATTTCGCCGGATATGAAATCGGCATCATAGACGCATTTTGGGTATTTTTGCGTACTGCGGAGTTATGAACGGTAGGCGTCGACACCGGACTTTGGAGCCTGATCAGCGAAAGCCAACTTTGTCCACGAACTGTGAGTTCGAGCTAGGCTTTGCTCTTGCGGCGAATGACTGCGATGCGGGCTGCGACCGCAGCAATGACGGGCAGCACTGAGTGACCGTTTTGGGCCGATCATGTGCTTTGCCGGTTTGGCGGATCAATCGCGTTGGATGGCGAATAGGGTGCGTTGTTCATCCCAATTCATTGGACACGGTTCCAGCATCTGCGCGCGCGTCATTCCCGGATCCGGTCGCCTGTCCAGGATCGCCTCCACGATATTGGGCGAGAGCAGCGGCATGCGCAGACGCGTGTGAGATAGGAGTGCCCGATCTTTTCATGGGCCGCCAATTCCTTGGTTGTTGCGAACTTCCCCGACTCCAGCATTCGCTTCCAGCGGAAGGCATGTGCCAGTGCCTTGACCAAAGTGTTATCTATCTTTCTCTGGCTGGATGCTCCGTCCGGCAGTTGCACCTCCTTGCGGCCGCCGCGCTTCACCACTCGGTACGGAATGTAAACTGTCACCGTTTCCGGTGCTGGCGTCGCGCGGGTCATGCCGCCGTTCCGAGATCAGCCATCATTTCGCGCGCCAGCCCGGTCAGACCGTCGACCCGGAGGCGGACGTTGAGCCCCTCTATGCCGATGCCGATCCGCTCGACCAGCAGTGTCGCGATGCGCGCCTGCTCGGCGGGGAAGAGTTCGTCCCAGAGCGCGTCAAGACGGGTCAGGGCTTCGAAGGCGTCGGCCACTCTCGCCGCCTTTCCGGGTTTGGGTCGGCTAGAAGGCCGCCCCGTCTGGGCCGTAGAGCAGCCCTGTAAGCAATGCTGCCGTGTCGGCATGGTTGCGCGCGGCACGCTTACGGGGGCTTTCCGTCACGATGGCGTGAACCATGTCCCAGACACCCTTGTCGATGATGGCGTCATGCTCGCCGGGATAGCTGGTCCCCTTGTGGACGGCCTCGCCGATGTAGGCGCGGTTGTTCAGCAGACGAAACAGGTACTTCTTGTCGATCCGGTCGCCACGGCTGGTCTAATGCCCCGTGCCGCCAGTTCACGAGCCAGTTCCGTGCCCGAGCCGATTTCGATGAAGCGGGCAAAAATCCAGCGGACATTGGCGGCGTCGGCTTCTTTTACGATCAGTTTGCGGTCTTTCACCTCGTAGCCCAGCAGGGGCACGCCGCCCATACACATGCCCTTCATGCGACTGGCGCGGACCTTGTCGCGGATGCGTTCGGTCGTCACCTCGCCTCGAATTGGGCAAAGGACAGAAGAATGTTCAGTGTTAACACTGCCATGGACGTCGTGGTATTGAAGGACTGAGCGACCGAAACGAAGGTCACGTCGTTTCGGTCAAACACCCTGATCAGCTTGGAAAAATCCATCAGCGGCCGCCACAGGCGGTCGATCTTGTAAACCACGACCACGTCGACCAATCCATCCTCGATGTCCGCGAGCAGGCGTTTCAGGCCGGGTCTTTCCAACGTGCCGCCGGAGATGCCACCGTCGTCAATTTGATCGCGCACCAGCACCCAGCCTTCTGACCGTTGGCTGGCGATGTATGCCTCGCATGCATCCCGTTGGGCGTGGGGGTTGTTGAACTCCTGCGCCAGTCCTTCCTGGGAGGATTTCCGGGTGTAGACAGCGCAACTCAGCTTCTTGACGATGGGTTTGGTCATGCGCCCCTCCGGTGATTTTTCAGGCCGAAGAACTCCCAGCCGTTCCAGCGCGTGCCGGTAATGGCGTGGGCAATGACGGAAAGCGATTTGTAAGGGCGGCCCTGCCAGTCGACACCGTCGGCGCTGACCGTAGGCTTCCTGCAAAGGGCCGCAGGATATGGGCTCACTGGTAGCACGGATGAACACAAGCTGCTGTTTCTGCATGGAGCGGGGCGCAACGGCAAGTCGGTTTTCCTGAACACGCTTCTGGATATCTGGGGCGACTACGGTCGGCGTGTTGCTGCGACGACTTTCCTTCATTCCCAGACCGAACGGCATCCCACTGATGTCGCGGGTCTGCACGGCGCGCGTCTGGCGGTCGCATCTGAGCTTCCGCGGGGCAAGACCTGGGACGAGGCCACGATCAAGGACCTCACTGGCGGCGACCGATTGACGGCGCGGTTCATGCGGCAGGACTACTTCGATTTCGATCCGCAACTGACCCTGATGATTGCAGGCAATACGCAGCCGTCTTTTCGAGGCGTGGATGAGGCGATCCGCAGCCGTGTTGTTCTCGTCCCCTTTGAGGTCACTGTTCCACCGGAGCGCCGGGACCGAGGCCTGCCAGAGAAGCTGCGCGCGGAGGGCCCGGCAATCTTGCGTTGGAGCATCGACGGTGCGCTCGCCTGGCAGCGCGAGGGTTTAAACGTGCCGCCCTCCATTGCGCTAGCATCAGCGGCGTATTTCGACGAGGAAGATACTGTCGGTCAGTTTCTGACCGACGAAACGACAGTTGATCCGCTTGCTTTTGTTGCCTCTGAAGACCTTATCTTCCGGTTCAACCAATGGAGCGAACGCCAAGGCCTCGGTTCTTGGACCCAAAGAACGCTGATCAAGGAGTTGCGGCAGCGGGGCTTTGAGGATGCGCGCAACAAGCGGCAGCGCGGGCTTCGCGGTCTCAGATTCCGGCCAGGGTGACAAAGGTGACGAAAAACAGACTATCCTACGTATGGCGTTTCTGACCTCACTATACGCTAGATAACTGAAAAACTGTCACCTTTGTCACCGTCGCTGTCGGTGGCCGCCCGGCCACGAACCTAAGGATTTTGGTCTCAACTGAGCGCCAACGTCAACATTGTATGCGCCTGGTCTTGGAATGGACCTGCATCCGTCCTGTCGGTTATTGGCGGGATATGCGAATTATTGTCAGGATTACAATGGGGTGAGAGACTTGATATGCTTCAGGCGAGGCGCTTAAAAGGCGCGGTTTATTCGGAAGGGGGGCTCGCCTTGTCCGGTCGGCAGAGAAAAACTGCAATAAAGAACGAGAACACCGGCGCGCAGGCGATCGAGCAGCAGTCGGTCGATACTCTCATCCCATATGCCAACAACGCGCGGACCCAAAGTGAGGCGCAGTTGGCGCTGATCGCCGGGTCGATCCGAGAGTTTGGCTTCAACAACCCGGTTCTGGTGGACGGCGACAGTGGCATCATTGCGGGGCATGGCCGGGTGCTGGCGGCCCCAAGCTGGGGCTCGCGACGGTGCCGGTCATCGAGCTGGCGCATCTCAGTGAAGCGCAAAAGCGGGCCTACATCCTCGCCGACAACAAGCTGGCGGAGCATGCGGGCTGGGACCGGGATCTGCTCTCGCTGGAACTGACAGATTTGTCGGACCTCGGTGTTGATCTGGCGGACATTGGCTTTGAGGGGGCAGAGTTGGATGCATTGTTCGGGCTTCAGTCCGGCGATCCGAAAGAGGAGGTGACGCCGGAGGTTCCTGCCGATCCGGTGTCACGTACCGGCGATATCTGGCAATTGGGCGCGCACCGGCTGATGTGCGGCGACGCCACGGACCCGTCTGCGGTCGCGCGTTTGCTGGACGGCGTCAAACCGCATCTGATGGTGACTGATCCATCCTAAGGCGTGATGTACGATCCGGAGTGGCGCAACCGGGCAGGGGCCTCGGAAACCAAACGTACCGGCAAGGTCCTGAATGACGACCGGGCTGACTGGCGCGATGCCTGGGCGCTGTTTGCAGGCGCGGTGGCCTATGTCTGGCATGGCGCACTCCATGCAACGACCGTGGCCGAGAGCCTGATTGCCAGCGGTTTTGATATCCGCAGCCAGATCATCTGGGCCAAGGACAGGCTCGTCCTGAGCCGGGGGCACTATCATTGGCAGCACGAGCCTTGCTGGTACGCCGTGCGGGGCACGGGGCACTGGTCAGGCGACCGCAAGCAAACGATGCTCTGGTCCATTCCGAACCACGATCAGGACGCAGCCACGGTGCATGGCACGCAAAAGCCGGCGGAATGCATGCGCCGCGCGATGCTGAACAATTCCAGTCACGGCCAAGCGGTCTACGAACCCTTCTCGGGGTCCGGAACAACATTGATTGCAGCCGAGAGCTGTGGATGGCAGTGTCATGCAATGGAGCAGGATCCGGTCTATGTCGATGTCGCAGACCAGCGCTGGCAGGAATTCAGCGACAAGCAGGCACATCTCGCGGGATCCGGACGTGCCTTCACGGATGTCTCGGACGCGCGGAGGGCGGCATGAGCCAGAGCCGGAGGTCGCGACACCGGGTGCGCCCGGGCATTTGACGGAGGCTGCCCGTGCCGAGTAGGACCGTGTGGTGGTGGAACTGACGGCACTGAAGATCCTCTCCGTTCTCGATCGCGGCGCGTTGGCGGCGTATTGTCAGGCCTATGGTCGCTGGAATGCGGCGGAGACCGCGTTGGCCCTCATGGCAGCAAAGGACGCGGTGACAGACGGACTGGTCATCCGGACCAAAAGCGGCAATCTCATCCAGAACCCGCTGGTCGGGACCGCGAACAAGGCGATGGCCGACATGGTGCGCTATGCGGCAGAGTTCGGGCTGACACCATCTGCGCGCACGCGCGTGTCTGGACTGGACGTGACGGCAGAACCAAATCCCTTCGCGGCCCTGGACGAGTGGATCGCGTGATGGCGCGCCGCGGACGCAAACCCGTGCCGAATGTCCACATGACGGACTAATGAGCACAACCGTGCGGTTGGTGGCGCAACGCTGTCGAAACACATCGATGGCGCGGCCTTCGATATCGCCATGTCAAACCACAACCCGGTGGCCTTTGAAGCGGCGGCGGGGGCGGTCGGGTTCATCGGTTTCGGCGTCTACCCGCGCTCAGGCTTCATCCATGTTGATCTTGGCCCGGCGCGGCAGTGGGGTGAGGGGTTCCCCATCCGAGTGACCTCATTCGCCGAGGACGCGCCGCCCGCGCGCGAGGTACTGGCGCAAAGCCGCACAATGAAGGGCGGCGGGGCGGCCGGGGTTGCGACGCTGGGCGCGGCCGGGGTCGAGGTTGCGCAATGCGTCCTCGCGGAAACTCAGTCTGCAGTTCTTCCGCTGGTGCCATATCTCGACACACTCCGCTGGATGTTCATTGCCGTGGCGCTCGGTGGGATCGCGGTCACGATCTACACCCGGCTCGACGATTGGAAACAGGGGCGGCGGTGACTGCCGTCTTGCTCGGCAGGATCGGTTCCAACCCATGGACGACGGCCGCACTACGCAACGGTGCAATCGCGCTCACCATCATACTGTTCCTGCTTTCGAACCGCCGCTCCGGCGAACGCGTCGGCCGGATCGCTGAACATCTCGAAACTACGGAGAAAACCAATGTGGTCTGACGAAGGATGTTGGTGGTGACGGCTCACCGCCCTCGCAATCGCGACAAGCTGGTTGACCGGCTAACGGCGGGTTTTGAGGCAGGCAGCGTGGCGGCATGTCCGCCCGTCGTGGAATACAGCAGGGAGTTTCAGGTGCAAGCGGCCGAGGAATTGGCTCAACTAACGGAGGAATCGGCCGTCGTCGCGATGATGGGCTGTGATCCGGTGATCCGGGAACAGGCGGGGTCGTAAATCTTCCCGCAACTCGCGCTTCAATGAATCCTGCGGACATCACTCTATCAATTCGAAGTCGTTCAGAACCCACGTTTTTTCGATGTAGCCTTCAAGTGGGCCGTAGAGGCGGAAAACTGAGAAGAACCTCTTGGATGGGTCGGTCTTGATCCAGTTCGCCTCGAATCCCTCTGGCGCAGATTGACCGAAATACAGTTCCACCGACCCATCCGCGTTGACCACGGGGTCGGTCTGGCTGCCAACCGTGATTTGGCAGTCCGATGCCAACAGACCATGGGTGGCTGGATCATAGGCCGTTACGGCCCAGAACCGCTTGACCGGCGTATTTGCAGGGACGTTCAGCCGATAGGACTTGCTCCCGTCAAGAAACCCGCCATTCGCATCCCTGAAGGACGTGAGATAGGCCGTCCCCACACCCGGGGTGGTCGACAGAAGGTTGGGCGAAACCACAATCGCCTGGTAGTGCCACAGCGTGCGGGCATCGATGTCATTGGCGCCGCTGTCCCGGGTGAACTCGGTATTGCGCACAAACATCTTTTCCCACTGCCGCTCCGGCCAATAGCGGATATCAGGCTCACGTGAAGCATAGACTGTTGATTTTCGCTGAGAAGTGACCCGGTATTTTCACCGAGATTTGACCCACCCTTGATTATGTCTCAGCGGTCATG
>NZ_JAIMIA010000148.1 GCF_019966495.1 Tateyamaria pelophila
ACCGTCAGACCCGCCCAATTTGGGCGAAACGCGGGGGTTGGGCCTCTCCAGTCGGGCTACGCCCTCCCTGCGACGCCCAACCCCCGCGTTCTCATCCTGATTGACGCTGGATTCTCATCTTGTTTGTCGCGCTGCAAATATTTCTCAAGGACTGCTGTGATACTGTCAGGGTCTGGTGTTACGCTGGATATTTTGCGTTCTATGCGCTTCTTGGCGAAGGTGTATTCGTCACGATCATCTGGGTCCGACGGTGGTATCGAACCCTCTCCAAAGAATTGATTATAAATGTCGGTTAAAAGATCGAGGTATCGCTCGTCAGACATGGGTCTAGCAGGGTGCGGCGTGAACTCAAAGTCCACGATCTCATTATCAAGCATGTGGACTTGTGCTAGTTCAATGAACTCAGGGTATGGGGATAGCCTTATTTTCCCAAGCCTAGGTCCGCCGCGTTTTGCATGGGCGATCTTTGCTTTGAGTTGCAACACCTCATGTACGGGAGCTTTTGGTCTCGTGTGGTATGCATCCAGTTCAGAAACCTCTTGCAGCGCGGCCTGCCATGGTTTTGCGATGTCATCAAATGGAACTAAATCTTCACCGTCCAGGTACATGGCGGTCCCGCCGAGGCTTTCCATATGTGTCCGATGCTGGGTGTCTTCTGTTCGCAGGACATCAGCTTCGATAGTATCATAGCCCTCAGGAGACTTGAGCTTGGCCAAAAGGTCATCGTGTTCTTCAGCCCAGTTGACGACAAGCTGAACGGCTTTCGCATAGCTGACATCGCCACATGGCATCTGCCACTTCGAAATCCCAAGTAGGCTCCTGAACTGATCTGGGACGCGGCGTTGATAGTAGTACCGCCCACGGTCGATTTTCAGGTATTTTACCTTCTTCTCAGCCGCCATTGTATCGAAAACCGTGCGATATGTATCGAAAATATGCCATCTCAGCGTTGATGTTATCGCAAATAGCTAGATAAATCAACGCTGTAAGGTGGATGGTGGGCGACCCTGGAATCGAACCAGGCGTGCGTCTCCGCGAGGGAGTTACAGTCCCCTGCCACACCTTGCGGCCTGTCGCCCACTACGTCATAGGAGCGTAAACCCCGGTTGACGTGAGGGGGTGATTAACGGGACGCAAATACAGGGTCAAGGCCGAAATGAACGCCCCGGAGCCGCAAAGGACACCGCGATGAAAAAGCCGAAGTGGGTTGTTCAGAAAGAACAGTCGAAAAAGGTCGAGCGCGACGCGACTGTCTGGCTTTTCGGGCTGCACGCGGTGCGCGATGCGCTTTTGAACCCTGCGCGCACCAAATTGCGGCTGATCGTGACATTGAATGCGCAAGGAAAACTGGCCGATGCCATTGAAACGGCTGGCATTGAACCCGAAGTGGTCGATGCGCGACGGTTCACCGCCCCGATTGATCCGGGCTCCGTACATCAGGGCGCGGCGCTCGAAGTCAAACCGCTGGATTGGGGCAATGTGGCGGACGTGGCCATCGGTGCGGCGTCGCCGCGCCTGATCCTGCTCGACCGTGTGACCGACCCGCACAATGTGGGCGCAATCCTGCGCTCTGCCGAAGTGCTGGGCGCATCTGCGGTCATTGGAATGCGCCACCACGCAGCCCCAGAAACCGGCGCATTGGCAAAATCGGCCTCGGGCGCGCTGGAACGTCAACCGTATGTGCGCGTGCGCAATCTGGCGGACACCATCGTCGAATTGCAGGGCATGGGCTATCTTGTTCTTGGTCTGGATGGCGATGCGGACCAAACGATCGAGACCGCCCTGCATGGACGCAAAGACCGTGCCGTCGCGCTTGTCCTGGGCGCAGAAGGGCCGGGCCTGCGCCAGAAAACCCGTGAAACCTGCGATGCGTTGGTCAAAATCGACGCAGCAGGTGGGTTTGGGTCGCTCAACGTCTCAAATGCGGCGGCCCTCGCCCTATATGCCAGCAAGGATCATGCATAGGAGGCGACAATCGCCCACCCGACAAAAATCGCGACATGCTGCTATTGCGGCACCCGCGCGGCCCTTGTTCTTGCAGGCAAGGAGCGGCACGAACTGGCCTGTTCCAGTTGTGGCGCGCCGCTGCACAATCTCAAGATGCTGCCCAAAAATCGCACAACGGATCGCATGTCGCCCCGGCCATCAGCGATGCAAACCCAGCCGCGTCCGAAGCCTTCGAAAAAGAAAATGAAGCGCCGCAAATCCCGCTGGGGAGAGTTGTTCGAGGATGTGTTTGATATCGTTGAAGACATCTTTGACTAAGGCTGAAAACCGCCCCGCGCCAACCCATCCGCCACTTAACGCACTGTTCACAGATTTGCGAGATGGTCTTTAATGAGCGCTCGGATGACCCCATCTGTTGTCGTGAACATCAGGAGATGGAACCCCTGAATGTTGAATTTACTGTCCCTCGTTCCAAAACTCATGCGCCCCTCTCGCTTTGCGTCAGGGGCGCCTTTTTTATTCCTATCCTTTTGTGTAAATGGAGCGCATGACACAATACTCAGACACGATGTTGCGCGACGTTTTGGACCGGACCAAGGTAGTGGCGGTCGTCGGCGTCTCGACGAACCCGGTCAGGCCCAGCTACTTCGTTGCACGTTACCTGAAGCTCAAAGGATTTCGCGTCTTGCCCGTGAACCCTGCCTATCAGGGAACACAGTTGTTTGGGGAAACCGTCGTTGGAAGCCTGGATGATCTCACTGCATCTGTGGACATGATCGACATCTTTCGACGTTCCGATGCCGTGCCGGACATCGTCGACGAGGCGCTGACCGCCTTGCCGCATTTGCGCACCATCTGGATGCAGATCGGTGTCGAACACGCCGAAGCCGCGGCGAAGGCCGAAGCCCGCGGCATCACCGTGATCCAGAACCGCTGTCCGAAAATCGAATACCAGCGTCTTCATGGCGAATTGCGCATGGGCGGGTTCGCGACCGGTGTGATTTCATCCAAACTGTAAAGACCTGATCCTGCGTCTTTCGCGGCACATCTGAGATCCTGTCGGCACTCTGCGCAGTCGTGATCAGTTCATTCGCGCCCACACCTGCCCGCGGCAGATCGGCCCGAAACAGCCAGACACTTTCAGTGCATCGCCATGCAGCGACATCTTGGATCGGTATGTCTTGTCCGTATCGGGCGCCCAGATTTTACCGCCGGAATAGCTGCCGTCACCATCGGAATTCATGTCCCAGATGATGGGCTTGCCGACGCTGGATTGGTCGTCACTCGCAACAACCTTGACGATCGTCCCGCAAAGCTTTGCGCCGCACGGCGCGATGTCGACATGAAGATAGGCGCCGCTGTCACCGGGCTCCGTTTTCCACGTCCCGGTTGCCGGCTCGGCCAGTGCCGCGCCTGCGGTTGCAATGGCCACACATGCGGCCGTCACGAGATACTTCATGTCTGAACTCCTGCCCTGTTGCTGCAAACAATGCGCCGTTGCGCAGCCTTTGCGCAAGAATGACCTTGGGTCGCGTTGCGAATCCGGCGCAGAGGTGCCAAGACGCGGCGACCCTCCAGAAAGGCACGCTCCCATGATCCTCTACCCCGCAATCGACCTCAAAGACGGCAATGCCGTACGGCTGGTGCATGGCGACATGGAACGCGCCACCGTGTTCAATGATGACCCCACAGCACAGGCCCGCGCGTTCGTCGAGGCCGGTTGCAAGTGGCTGCATCTGGTCGACCTGAACGGCGCGTTCGCAGGCGAACCGGTCAATGCCGGCCCGGTCGAGGCGATTCTGGCGGCCTGCGATGTGCCTGCGCAACTGGGCGGCGGCATTCGGGACATGGCAACCATCGAAGCCTGGCTGAACAAAGGCCTCGCCCGGGTAATCCTGGGCACCGTGGCGGTCGAAAACCCGGATCTCGTGCGCGAAGCGGCCCGCGCCTTTCCGGGCCAGGTGGCCGTCGGGATCGATGCGCGTGATGGCAAGGTGGCGACCAAGGGTTGGGCCACCGAGACAGATGTGATCGCAACCGATCTTGCGCGCTCGTTCGAGGACGCGGGCGTTGCCGCGATCATCTATACCGACATCAACCGCGACGGCGCCATGGGCGGCCCGAACATCCCGGCCACCGAAAGCCTGGCCCGCGCCGTCTCGATCCCCGTGATCGCCTCGGGTGGCGTCTCGTCGCTGGCCGATCTCACGGCGCTCAAGGCCACCAACGTCATTGCCGGGGCTATCTCGGGTCGCGCCCTCTATGATGGCGCAATCGACTTGGCGCAGGCGCTCAAAGTCCTCGCCTGATCCCTTCTCTGTTCCAGAAAATCCCGGGGTGAGGCCAAAGGCCGAGGGGCAGAGCCTCTTTCCACACCCCGCAAAGCAGACTATCAGACGCCCATGTTGAAAACCCGCATCATTCCCTGCCTCGATGTCGCCGATGGCCGCGTGGTCAAAGGTGTGAACTTTGTCGATCTGGTAGACGCCGGCGATCCGGTCGCCGCGGCCCGTGCCTATGACGCGGCGGGCGCGGACGAGTTGTGCTTTCTCGACATCCACGCCACCCACGAAAACCGGGGCACCATGTTCGATCTGGTGCAGCGCACGGCCGAGCAGTGCTTTATTCCGCTCACCGTCGGTGGCGGGGTGCGGACCGTTGCAGATGTGCGCGCGCTCTTGCTGGCAGGGGCAGACAAGGTCTCGTTCAACTCGGCCGCCGTTGCGGATCCGGATGTGCTGGCACGGGCCGCTGATCAATTCGGAAGCCAGTGCATCGTCTGCGCTATCGACGCCAAGACCGTCGCACCGGGACGCTGGGAAATATTTACCCATGGCGGGCGCAAGCCGACCGGCATCGATGCCGTCGAATTTGCACGCACTGCAGCGGAAAAAGGGGCCGGAGAAATCCTGCTCACATCAATGGACCGTGACGGCACACGCGCAGGATTCAACCTGCCGCTGACACAGGCCATCGCAGATGCCGTCCGCATCCCCGTGATCGCCTCGGGCGGCGTCGGCACGTTGGATCATCTGGTCGAAGGTGTGTTGCAGGGCCATGCCTCCGCGGTGCTCGCCGCGTCGATTTTCCACTTTGGAGATTTCACGATCGCGGAAGCCAAGGCGCATATGGCCGCCGCGGGCATCCCAATGAGGCTGACATGACGCTGGATGACCTGTTCGCAATCATCGAGGCCCGCAAGGGGGCCGACCCCGATGGCTCCTGGACGGCCAAGCTGCTGGCCAAAGGCCCGGAAAAATGCGCCGAGAAATTCGGCGAAGAGGCAATCGAGGCCATCATCGAGGCCGTCAAAGGCGACAAGGATGCCCTCACATCCGAAGCCGCTGATGTGCTCTATCATTTTCTGGTCATGCTGGCGGCGCGCGATGTCGCCCTGGAGGATGTGATGGCGGAGCTGGCCCGACGGCAAGGCACGTCCGGCATCGCGGAAAAAGCTGCGCGTACCTGAGACCTGTCGCTGCCTGTGCAGTGCCAATTTACACCTCCTGGGCGCGCGGCCGCGCAAGCCTGTGCGAGAAGCGCGCTTCGACCCGGCGCAAGACCCGAAGGACAGACCGATGTTTTTTTAACACCAGCCCACAGACGAATCCGACATTGCTCTCTTGGCTACGCACCCGCGTCTTCCCCTAATACGGACGGCTGCACCCTGGCCCGGGACATCAGTCAAGCGTCATGTCTGTTATTGACATCTCGACCCGCACCGCGTTGCTGTTAGTAAAGTCAAAGTTTAGAACGCGAACAAAGCAAAAAAGTAATTTCTCACCATGACATCAAAACTCAGCGTCCTCCAAAATTTTGACGGTGCCCAACTCAGAAAAACGCCATTTCCCTATTTGGTGATAGAAAACGCTTTGCCGGATGCGATCTATGCTGAGCTGTCGGAAACCTTCCCCTCGGAGCGAGTTATCTTCGAACACCATCGTGGAAAAAAACCAGACGAAAAATACCGGGCCAATGCCCGCTATGACCTTCCAGCCGCACATATCGAAAAGAACCCTGCATTGGATTTGGGGCTGTGGAGAGAGTTCTCCGAGTATCACACATCCCAGGACTTTCTGGACGAATTCCTGTCCAAGCTCGGGGATGTCATCTCCGAAACCCACCCGCACATCATCGCTGCAATGCAAAAAAAGTCGCCTTTGAACAAACCGCGCGCCGGAGTCCGGTTTTTCAGCGATGCGAAAGACGAGAGCGACATTGCACTGGATTGTCAAATTGCGATCAATTCTCCGCCAACGGTTCCCATGACATCCGTACGCACGGCGCATCTGGACAATCCTGTCGAACTTTTTGCGGGCCTGTTTTATCTGCGCCACCCCGATGATGGGTCCAAGGGCGGTGATCTGGAAATCTGTACGTGGAAGACGCCTCAACGCAAACGCATCGGCCGCGCCCGGATTATCGATGCGGACGATGTTGTTGTCACGGACAGCGTCACTTACGATCCAAACAAACTGGCGCTTTTCATCAACAGTATCGAGTCCATTCACGGCGTCACGACCCGCGAGGTTTCGGATCAACCGCGCAGATTGGTAAACATCATCGGCGAAGTTTACCCGACCCAGAAAAAAGTCTTCAATGATCGACCTTATCGTCAAGATCGCAGCATCTTGGATCAGGTCAAGCGTAAGGTTTTTGGCATCAACTAAGCGTTGGAAAGACCGTTTTGACGCCTGTCGCCACGTCTCGTAAAAAATGTCGGGTTATGAGCCTGCAAACAGTCGTTTCATGACATGCTGAAACCTCATATTGATCAGGTTCACGTATTTTCGCCGCGTGAGACGAATGCTCTTTTTGGCCGTTCCATCCTTGTTTTCGTGCGGAAACGGCGTGGCGGGCACGTCCAGCCCCAAGAAACTGCACAATTCATCCCAACCACTGCCGGTTTCCCAACACAAAACCAAAAGTCGATCCGGTTCCGTTTGTGCAAAAAACGCCCGCACATCCGCCTCGTGTGTTTTGTAGAACTCTTTCAGATACTCTTCGTTGCCCAAGGTATAGGCTACGCCATAGGCCAGCTTTTGCGCGTTTTTCATCGATGATCGCCTCAGGCTGTGCCTGTGAAAGCTCCGCAACCATACGTCGGCGTCTTTTCGCAGGGTCAGGATAAATTTCGCGTCCGGATAGCGCTCGGCCAGTTCTTTATACATCAGCGGATAAGGCCAATCCTCAAAGGATTGGTATTTGTCTATTTCTGAATAGATCGCTTCGACCTCACCCTTGCGCAGTTTGGCCAACAGATCCTTTCGGCAACTCAGGTGATCAAAGCCCAGTTCCCTGAAGCAGGTTCCAAGCGTCGTCGTTCCGGTCTTGTGCAAACCAATCCCAAAAACCTTTGACACGACGAAACTCTCCCAGAAAAACTATGGCGCCCATGTCAGAAAATTGCGGATCAGGCGCAGGCCCACGTCCTGGCTCTTTTCCGGATGGAACTGCATGCCAACCATGGTTCCGGTGCCGACAACGGCCGTCACATCTCCGCCATAGTCGACATGGGCCAGTCGCATTGTCGGGTCGGCAACCTCGAAATGATAGGAATGCACAAAATACGCATGATCCCCGGATCGGACGCCTTCAAAAACAGGGTGTGCGGCATCCAGATGCAGATCGTTCCAGCCCATATGCGGCACCTTCAACGCCGGATCGGCGGGATCGATGTGCACGACCTGCCCCCCCACCCAGTCAAGACCCGGGGTATCGCGGTATTCCCGCCCCCAGGTGGCCATCAACTGCATCCCGACGCAGATCCCCAGAAACGGGCGGCCTTTGCCGTCAACCGCTTCGACAAGCGCGTCATAAAGTCCACCGGTGCCCCGCAAGGCTTCGGCGCAGGCGGGAAAGGCCCCGTCCCCAGGCAGAACGATCCGGTCAGCCCGCGCCACAACGTCCGCGTCAGACGTGACAACGATTGTGCCCGCGTCCGCCTCCCGCGCCATCCGCTCGAACGCCTTGTGCGCCGAGTGCAGATTACCGCTTTCGTAGTCGATCAGGACCGTGAGGCTCATAGCGCGCCTTTGGTCGACGGGATGGCCCCGGCACTGCGCGGGTCGACTTCAAGCGCGATACGCAGCGCACGCGCCACGGCCTTGAACGCCGCTTCGGCAATGTGGTGGCTGTTGATCCCGTGCAGCATGTCCACATGCAGGGTGATGCCGCCATGGGTCGACAGCGCCTGAAAGAACTCGCGCACCAGTTCGGTATCGAAGGTGCCAATCTTGGATGTCGGCAATTCCACGTTCCACACCAGAAACGGGCGGCCCGACAGATCAAGAGCGGCCCGCACCAGCGCGTCATCCATTGGCAAAAGGCACGATCCGTAACGCACGATACCGCGTTTGTCGCCGACGGCCTGGCCAAGTGCTTGCCCGATGGCGATGCCCACATCTTCCACCGTGTGGTGGTCATCGATATGCAGATCACCGCTGCAACGCACGGTCATGTCGATCAGCGCATGGCGGGCCAATTGGTCCAGCATATGGTCGAAAAACCCGACCCCGGTCTGGTTGTCATAAACCCCTGTTCCGTCGAGGTTCAACTCAACGCTGATGTCCGTTTCGGCGGTCTTGCGGGTCAGGGTGGCGCGGCGCATGGGCGGCCTCCGGGTTTGTTACGTTGGTTCGCGCTCTCTATAGGCGGGCAATCCTGCGCCGCCAAGCCCTGCGCGGATCCCTTGCACTCAAGGGCTGCTCCGTGTCACTTAAACGCCATTGCGACTTTGAAAGGCTAGCCCGATGTCCACATGCGTCTTTATCCAGATCCGGTGCCGTCCCGGCACGACTTACAAGGTTGCCGAAGAGATCGCGCTGCGCGAAATCCACTCAGAGCTGTATTCCACATCGGGAGATTTTGATCTGCTGATGAAGGTCTATATTCCAACCACCGCGGATGTCGGGAAATATATCAATGACAGGCTTCTGGATATCAACGGCATTGAGCGATCCCTGACCACAATGACCTACAAAGTGTTTTGAGCACCCTGTCTGCCCGCAGGTCAGCGTCATCTGCCAGAAGTACGCGACATTGTTCCTACCCTTCGACGCCCTAGGTTGTGTGTCCTGGAGCAGTGTGCCTGCGCATCGAACAAAAGCGGACGGAATGACAAAGCGTTGCATAGAATTCGGCAGGATAAGCAAAACGCGGCGCGCGATGTTGCGCTGCGGCGTCGTTGCCAGTGCATCGGCTGTCCTTCCCCCGTTACTTTTCTCAGGCCCGGCATTTGCCTCAGGTGTATCGGACGGTCATGACGTGACGCTTGCCCCGCTCATACAGTCGCTCCGCGCCACAGGAAAAAGCGTTTGCCTATCCGCTGCTGACAGGCTGGGGGCGTCGGGGACAGTCAGTTTTGACCTGCATCTGCGCAGCGCAGGGCTGAGTGAAGGACCACCGGCTGACGCCGGAGGCATCATTTGTCGGAATGTAATTCCAGGTACTGCTTGATGACATCGTCT
>NZ_JAIMIA010000149.1 GCF_019966495.1 Tateyamaria pelophila
AGACGATGTCATCAAGCAGTACCTGGAATTACATTCCGACAAATGATGCCTCCGGCGTCAGCCGGTGGTCCTTCACTCTCTTAGAATCGGCGAAGTATCGCCCATTCCGCCCAAAAAATAGGCGATATTTTCCGAGTCGTCGTATGGAACGACTGACCCACCGGGTGCAATACTCTTATTCGTCGCTTTGCTGCCTTTTTCGGCGAAATAAATTGCCGATCGTCTGAAACACGAGGTCAAAATCGTAGCAGGTATTCTGATTGCGCTGATAGATGAGATCAAGCCGTGCTTTGCGCGGTACGCAAATACTGGTGTAGACCTTGTCCGTTTCTTCGGGCGTGTTGCAACGCGCCAGCAATTTGTCTTCGTGCTTGTGAAAGCGGATCGTGGCCAATCCCGTGATCCCCGGCCGGGATTTCAGAACTTTTCCGTAAATCTCCGGAAACCGGTCAACATACTCGCGCAATGGCGGGCGTGGCCCGACAAAGCTGAGGTCGCCCTTGAGTACATTCCACAATTGCGGAAATTCGTCCATCCGCTTGGCCCGCAAACGCACGCCCAACGGGGTTATGCGTGCTTCCTTGTCCCCGCCGGACACTCTGGAGTCGCTTTCGACCACGGTCATAGTCCGGAATTTCCACAAGCCGAAGCTTTGGGTCGGCGATTTCATACGCTCGGCCACGTAGAAAATCGGCCGCCCTTGTATGCGCCAGATCTTGAACGTCAGATACAGGATCGCGGGCCCCAGGATGAGCACCAGAAGACTGGCAAAGAACAAGTCGAAGATACGTTTGCGCCAGGTCATTGGGCCTTCAGTGCTGTTTGCCAGTCCGCGACGATGCCCTGAGCTGTGCTGTCGCGCGGATCAAAGTCGGTGATCTGTTCGAGGAGGGCGGTGTTCAATTCAACAGCTGCGATCGTGCCGTCGGTTGCGGGACGCGATTGCCACGGCAGACCGGCGCTGTCCAGCAGCGCGCCCATCTGGACGGTGCCCGGGGCGGCAACATTCACAAGTTTGGGCAGATCCTTGCCCGTTGTCATGTCGAACAGGACCCGGGCCAGAGAATTCGGGCCGATATAGCTGCGCCTCGGGGTTGTGCCGTCCGGCAGTGTATCGAGGGCAAACCCCGGTTTCCAACCACCAAGGATGGCATCCGCGCCGGCCACATTGCCCAGCCGCATTGTCGTATTGGGGTGAGCATGCATCGCGGCCATGCCCTCCATCGCAAGCTTGGCATGCCCATAAGGTGAGACGGGTGCTGCCCGGCCATCCTCGCGCAGTGGGCCGGGCGTATTGCCATACACAGCCGCGCTGGAAAACAGGATGACGTGGCCCGCTCCAACGGCCTGTGCCGCATCAAGGACGGCGGTCGCAAGCTTCGTGTTCATATCCATCGGTTGCGCGCTGCCGTTTGTCACGCCTGCCAGACAAATCACCGCGTCGGCCCCTGCGAGTGTCTGTTTCAGCGCCTCGGCGTTCAGTACATCAACGTCCGTGCGGGCCATCCACGTGGCCGGGCCGGGAAAGATCGGTCGCAGCAATTGCCCCAACCGTCCGCCCGCACCAAGGATCACGATACCCATCGGTCAGGGCAGTTTGATTTGGGCACCAGTCTTCACCAGTGCGTTGATCTGACGGATGTGCTCGGGCAGGCAAACGGTGAGAAAATCGTAGGTCTCGACCACATGTTCACGCGCGGCAGGGCCGATATGAGCATAGTCCCGTGGCCGTTCCAACACATCGACGACTTGCGCGGCGATTGCCTCCGGATCGAAGAAATCAACCAGAAGGCCGGTTTTACCGTGCTCCATCGCTTCGCGTATGGGCGCGACATCGCTGGCCACGATGGTGGCCTGCATCGCCATGCATTCAAGGAAAGACCATGACAGCACAAAGGGCATCGACAGATAGATGTGGCAATCGCTGATCTGGATGATGTTCTGATAGTTCGAAAAGGGCACCTGGCCGAGGAAATGTAGCCTGTCCCAGTCGATCAGATGCCCAACCTCAGCCTCCATTTCGCCGCGCAAGCCGCCGGGATGCTTGGACTTGCCGCCGTAGGATGCGTCATTGCCGCCGATCACCAGAATCCGCGCATTGGGACGCGCTTTTTGGATGTGTGGCACGGCCCGCATGAACTGGTGGTACCCGCGCGTGGTCTCCAGATTGCGGGCCATGAAGGTCACGATCTCGTCCTTGACGGTCAGGGCACGGCCGATCCGGCCCAGTTCAACCTTGGCCTTTTTGTTGGGCTTGAGAACGTCGGTGCGGATGCCGTCATGGCAGACATACATCTTGTCATGAAAGCTGGTCGGAAAGCGGTTGCGCTGCCACATCGTCGGGCTGTGCGCCAGATCAACCACATCGATATTGGCCAAAGGCACCGCATTGTGACTTTGCATCAGGAAAGGGGCATGATCAGAGGGCGGGCTGTCCGGATCAAAACCGACAGGACCGCCATGAACCGAATAGTAGTATTCGAAAAACCCGATCATCGGCGTGTCGGGAAGGACCTGTCGCAGAAAGGTCATTTCGCCCCAGCCCACGTGCCCTATGACGATGTCGGGAACAAATCCCGTCGCGAGGATCTTGCGCACGGCCATTGCAGCCCCGAACCCGTTCCCCGCCGCGTTTTCGTAGGTCTTGGACAATCCATAGGCGTCCTCGGCGGCCTTGTGGTGCGTCTTGTAGATCGCGGTCTTGACCCCGGCAAATTGCGGCGGTTTGAGGCGCTGCGTCAGGAACACGATCTCGTGCTCTTTTTGGGCCGCCAGCCACTGGATCAGTTCGCGATATTGTCCGGGCATGTTCTGGTGAACGAATAGTAGTTTCATCTGATCCTCGTCGTGCTTGTCTCTGGATACTCGGCAGGGGGCGTCGGTGCAATTGCGTGACGCCCTTTAACCGGGCCAAAGCGCCCCTGTACCGGGTTTTTCCTGACCGGGGCTTAATGCGACCGTGCCAAGATGGCTTTTGGACAAACGCGAGAGGGACTGAAATCCATTGGCAACGCAGGTATCCGTGACGCTCATGGTGGTTTTCCGTGCTGCATGTCCGGGCGCGCCCTTTCCACCGATCAACCGCCAAGTGTAAGGCGTCTGTTCCGAAGGGCGCAGATTGACCAGCCTCAATGCCTCAAGCGCGCAGGCAAAGCCAAGTTGAGAATAGCCAAGGGTTCAGCGGAAAGGCATATCGCTTCGTGTCCGTTGCCTCAGGCGGCAAGGGCCGTGTCCAACAGGGCGCGGACTTCGCGCTCGTAGGGTTGGTTTTCCAGCCGGGCGACCTCCGTACCATTTTTCATCACCAGAAGCGTCGAGCGGCGATTGACCTTGAGCCTTTCGGTCAATTGCGATCGACCGAACGTGTCCCAGTCGACGTCGACGAAGACAAGACGGTTGTACTCCGGATTTGCGACCAGTGCATCGGCGATCAATTCCGCCTTGATCTGACAGGTCAGCGACCAACTGGCCCGATAATTCAGCACAATGGTTTGAGTGCCTGCCCCCAGATCGCGCCAGATGGCAGGGCTGAAGGTTTCGGCGGGATAGCTGAATGCCGCTGATGGGATCAACGCGGCGGCGGACAGCAGGAAAGTACGACGGTGCATAAGAGCGCTCCAGGAACTGGTAAGGCCAGACAGGATATTGCGGATAGTCTTCAAAGCAAGGGCTTTTGTTAAAGCGTGTCGCGATTTATGTTTTGATCTGTCGAGACAATTGCACCGCGAGAATGCCCGCTGCAATGATGACGACCCCCACAATATCCTGAGCGCCTAACCGCTCGCCCAGAAGGACGGCCGCAATGGCGACGCCGAAAAATGGATTGAGAAAGTGGAACGTGGCCGCCTTTGTGGCTCCGATCCGGGCCACAAGCGAAAACCAGATCCACGTGGCCAGCAGGCCCGGTGCGAGCGTGGTATAGACAAAGGCGGCGATCAATTCGGGGGTGACGTTCACTCGCAACGTTTCCGTCAAAGCGGAGGCAATCGCAAGCGGAACAGCGCCCACAAACATCTGCAAGCCCACGACCATCATCAGGTTCCCGCCAGTTGACATAGAGCGCATCGACAGGGTCGCAACGGACAGCGCGACCGCTGCGATGACGCACAAGGCCACGCCGTATATGTCGACACCGCTTTGGATACGTGCCGACATGATGATGACGACCCCCGCAATCCCGAGCACCAACCCGATAATCCCCAGCGCGGGCAGTTTGTCCCGAAAGACCACCCAGCCCGCAAAGGCGACCATAAGCGGCATGACCGACGCGATAATCGAGGCCAGCGATGCCTCGACCGTTTGCATCGCATAGAAATTCAGGCCCAGATAGATCGCGTTCTGGCAAATGCCGAAGATGATCGTGGCGCGCCACTGGTCCCGCGTCAGGTGCCATGTCTGGCCCAGGGCCCGTGCGATGGCGACGCCGATCAGCCCGGAAATGAAGAACCGCAGCGCAAGCGAGGCGAGCGGCGGAGCGTCGGCCACGATGATCCGGGCCGAGGTAAAGGCCGACGACCAGATCAGGGCAAAGGTGAGCCCCATCGCGATTGCGCGAAAATCCATCGTTGTCCCTTTCTTCGGTCCGGCGGACGTTCCGGCAAATCGCCGGAGGATGCAAGATGCGCCGATGGTCCGACGCGCCGACAAAAAAGGGCCGCCCCGTCGGGCAGCCCTTGATTGTCGAAAACGGGGTGAAGGCTTAGCCGTTCACGCTGTCCTTGAGTGCCTTGGCGATGGTCATCTTGACCACCTTGTCAGCTTCTTTCTTGAACTGCTCGCCGGTGGCAGGGTTGCGCACCATACGCTCGGGGCGTTCCCGGCAGTAGATCTTGCCGACGCCGGGAAGCGTGACGGCACCGCCGCCGGAGACTTCCTTGGTGATCAGACCGCAGATCGCGTCCAGTGCCGCGCCTGCGGATTTCTTGTCTGTGCCCATTTCTTCGGCCAGCGCCGCGACGAGTTGGGTTTTTGTCATTGGTTTTGCCATTTTATGGTCTCCTTCGTCTGCCCGACAACTTGGGCCTCATTTGCCTATTGTAGCGTCATGTTGTGGGAACACACAACGAATAGTGGGTTAAAGCAAGGGAAAACCGGGGTTTTTCGCCATATTTTATGGGCTTTTCGAACTATTCCCTCCAAAATCGCCGCCGAAAATCGATTTTCACCGCCTTTTTCGACCAGTGGCCACTGGTGGAATTCCCGACCTGCGCCAGACCGGGAGGGGTGTTAGGCTCGTTCTTATTCTTCGGAAAGACTGAACAAAGACCTGTTTGCAAGACGATTGTGAGGGCAGAACATGGATTACGTAGACCTTATGGGCTTTGCTGCAGCAGGGCTTGTCTTGACGACCTTTTGCATGACGTCGATGCGTTCCTTGCGCTGCGTCGCCCTGCTAAGCAATTTCGCTTTCATCGGTTACGGCGTGGCGGGGGATCTGCTGCCGGTGATTGCCCTGCATGGCCTTTTGTTGCCCGTAAACGCATATTATCTGGTGCTGGCGTCCCGGTCAGAGGAACGCCGTTTCGTCGAATGACCGCAATTTCCGACTGTGGATGCGTTCCAGCGGCATCGTGCGGATATGTTCCATCGCCCGGATCCCGATCATCAAATGGCGTGCCACTTGCGTTTTGTAGAAGTCCGATGCCATGCCTGGCAGCTTCAATTCGCCGTGCAACGGCTTGTCCGAGACACAAAGCAGCGTGCCGTAGGGCACCCGGAACCGATAGCCATTGGCCGCGATCGTGGCGCTTTCCATGTCCAGCGCGATGGCGCGTGACTGGCTGAGCCGCTTGACCGGTCCGTGCTGGTCGCGCAGTTCCCAGTTGCGATCGTCGTATGAGGCGACGGTGCCCGTCCGCATGATACGCTTGAGTTCATAGCCTTCCAGTTCGGTTACGCCGGCCACCGCCTGTTCCAGCGCGATCTGGATTTCCGCCAGCGCCGGGATCGGAACCCATGGCGGCAGATCGTCGTCCAGCACGTGATCTTCGCGCAAGTAGGCGTGGCCCAGCACGAAATCCCCCAGCGCCTGAGAGTTGCGCAAACCGGCGCAGTGTCCGACCATCAGCCAGGCGTGGGGGCGCAGCACCGCAATGTGGTCTGTTGCCGTTTTCGCATTGGATGGCCCGACGCCGATGTTGACCAGCGTGATCCCGGACCCATCCGCCCGTTTGAGATGATAGGTCGGCATTTGCGGCGTCTTGCCGAAATTCTCGAGGAGGCCGTCGCTGGTCGTGATGATCGAATTGCCCGTTGAGACAAAGGCGGTATAGCCGCTGTCGGGGTCGTCAAGCTGGGTGCGCGCGTAGGCTTCGAATTCGGAGACGTAGAACTGGTAGTTCGTGAAGAGCACATGGTTCTGGAAATGGGTTGGGTCGGTGGCCGTGTAATGCGTCAGCCGGGCCAGCGAATAGTCGACCCGCTGGGCGGTAAACGGTGCCAATGGCTCGATCCCGTCGGTGGCCACAAAGGTGCCGTTGACGATGTCGTCATTCGTCGTGGTCAGGTCGGGCACGTCAAAGATATCGCGCAGCGTGAATTCCGCCGCCCCTTCTTGTGGCACCGTGATGCCGGCATTGTTGGCCACCGCAAAGTGGACCGGCATCGGCGTATCGGAATAGCCGATATGCACGGGCTGGTCGTGGTTTTTGATCAGCAGGTTGATTTGCTGGGTCAGGTAGTTATCGAACAGATCGGGCCGCGTGATCGTCGCCACATAGGTGCCGGGTCCGGAAACGTGGCCAAAGCTGAGCCGTGTATCGACATGCGCATAGCTTGAGGTGGTAAAGCGGACTTCGGGATAGTAGGCCCGCACGCGCCCGTCCGGCGCGCCGTTGGCCATCGCCGCGGCAAAGTGCTCATTCAGAAAGTCGGAGGCTTCGTCATATAGCTGACGCAGCAGGGCGACCGCCTCCGGCGCACTTCCGATACGTTGGTGCGGGCGGTCTTCGGGGGTGAGGATTTTCATGTTGTGGTCTCTAATACGGGTATGAATTCAAAGCTGCGGACATCGACAAGGCCGAGGTCTGAGATACGCAACTCGGGGATGACAACAAGCGCCAGAAGCGAATGCTGCATGTAAGCGTTGTTGAGGGTGCAGCCGCAGTCGACCATGGCTTGCACCATCTTGTCGGCTTTGGCGGCGACCTCGTGGGCGGGGCTGTCGGACATGAGCCCTGCGATGGGCAACTCGACCAGCGCCAGTTCTGTGCCGTCACGGAAAATGGTGATTCCGCCGCCCACTTCGGCCAACCGGTTCGCGGCCAGCGCCATCTGCTCCCGGTCGGTGCCCACCACGATCATGTGGTGGCTGTCATGGGCCACGGTCGAGGCCATCGCCATCTTGCCGCTGTAATTGAACCCGGCGACAAAGGCATTTGTCACGCCGCCTGTGGCGCGGTGCCGTTCCACCAACGCGATCTGGCAGGTGTCGCCATGGGTTTCGACCTTGCCGTCCGAGACGGGCAGGTCGCGTTTCAGTGCCTTGGTCGGCGCCTGATTTTCGACAACGCCGATCACGTTTGCGGTGACGGAATTGCGCCCATCGGGAGCGTGGATTTCAAAGTCAGCTGCCGTTTTTGCGGCACCCATGTTCACCGTCTTTCGCGCCGCTTCCGGCCAGTCGAGATGCGGGCAGTCCGCGATCAGCTTGCCGTCTTGCGCCACGATCTTGCCGCGCGCGATCACATGCTCGATCGGCAGGGTTTTCAGATCAGAGGTCAGGATCACATCCGCCCGCCGCCCGGGCGTGAGCGAGCCGATCTCACGCTCCAGCCCGAAATGCGTCGCCGTGTTGATCGTGGCCATTTGCAGTGCGATCAGCGGATCGCATCCGCAGGCGATGGCGTGCCGCACCACCCGGTTCATGTGTCCGTCATTGACCAGCGTACCGGAGTGGCAATCATCCGTGCACAAGATCATGTTGCGCGGATCGAGGCCCTTTTCGGTGATGGCCGTGATCTGTGTTTCCACATCATACCATGCACTGCCCAGCCGGATCATAGAGCGCATGCCTTGTCGCATCCGCGCAATGGCGTCCGCCTCGCAGGTGCCTTCGTGATCATCCGCCGGGCCGCCCGCCACATAGGCCGCGAAATTCGGCCCCAGATCGGGCGAGGCATAGTGCCCGCCCACGGTCTTTCCGGCGTCCTGCGTCGCCGCGATCTCGGCCAGCATTTGCCCATCGCCTGCCGCCACGCCGGGAAAATTCATCATCTCGCCCAAACCGATGATGCCGGGCCATGTCATGGCGTCGGCAACATCCTCGGCGCTGATCTCATAACCTGTCGTTTCCATGCCGGGTGCTGAGGGCGCGCAAGACGGCATTTGCGTCCAGATGTTGACGGGCTGCATCAGCGCCTCGTCATGCATCAGGCGCACCCCTTCGAGGCCCAGAACATTGGCGATCTCGTGGGGGTCGGTGAACATGGTGGTGGTGCCATGAGGGATCACGGCGGCGGCAAATTCGGCGGGCGTCAGCATGCCGGATTCAATATGCATGTGCCCATCGCACAGACCGGGGATCATATAGCGGCCATGCGCCTCGATGATCTCGGTCTCGGGGCCGGTGCAATAGCTGGCGTCGGGCACGACGCAGGCGATCCGCCCGTGCCTGATGGCGATGTCCTGGTCAGGCAGCGCCTCGCGGGTGTGGACGTTCACCCAGATGCCGCCACGGATCACCGTATCGGCGGGCGCGCGGCCTGCGGCAACTTCGATCAGATCGGGGGCGGTGGCGGGCCACGACGGAAATCGGGTCGGGGAAAGGTCATGTTCCATGTCCCGTTGGATCAAAATTCGGATGCGGGCGCAAGGGGGTGGTTTCGAATGTCTTGAAACTGTCATCGTTCGGTGTCGATGACTGGCCGAAATGTCTGAGCGCCGGAAATCGCATGTCACGGGGCGTATGATCCGTTTTCATCGAACCGCGTGGTTGCGGCCCGCAACCCGCTTGACGCGTGCGCGGTGTTCGGCAACGCTGACGGCATGGATTATGAGAACATGGATGCAGACAGTTTTGGCCGCGGTTTGAAGGGTATTGGCCTGAACCTGCTGGTGCGTGACGTTGCCGCCGAAGTCGCATTTCTCAGGTCTGTTTTCGGGATGCAGGCCTTTCAGCCAACGGCAGATTTTGCGATCATGGCCTATGGCGAACAGGTGTTTCAGTTGCACAGTGACGGGACATATCATTCCAACCCGCTTTTGGGGATGCTGCCGGAAAACCCGCCCCGGGTACTGTAACCTGACGTCTGGAAATTTAGTTGGAGATTGCGCTGAGAGCCCCTGCCGAGGCGTGCCCCGGCAGAGG
>NZ_JAIMIA010000014.1 GCF_019966495.1 Tateyamaria pelophila
CCACGCTCCAGTGATTGTGGGTAGAACGCCTCGCCGTCATGCCCAGCGGTCTTGGGAATCTGAACCGTCACGGTGCCAGCGGGCGTGTCGATCCGCTTCGGCTTGGTGCCGTTGGCATAGCCATGCCGCCCAGGCGTACGCTCATAATGCCCGGCCCCAAGAAAACGCTCGCGCTCGATCCGCATCGCGAGTTCAAACGCCCGGGCGAACACGCTCGCGATGTCGTTCGGGCCTTGTTCGATCAACTGTTCCAAGATGGCCTCAACGCCTGTATCCTTCTGTCTGTCCATTTTCGGTTCTCCATGGTTGGTTTTGCAATTCCATGGAATACCAGAGTGGATCCCCTCTGCCGGGGCACGCCTCGGCAGGGGCTCTCAGCGCAATCTCCAACTAAATTTCCAGACGTCAGGTTACAGTACCGCCGGATTCGCCGAGAGGACCGTAAGTTCACCAATCAGATCGCCTTTCCTGCAATACCCGACGATATTGTCATTCACGGTGATTTCGACTTCACCATCCGCGATATAGACGAGTTGCGTCACTGGCTCTCCGGCCTTGGTAAGTTCGGTACCTGGCGCCGCTCGCTCCCAGCATCCGTTTCTAAGGATTTTTCTCTTGAGCGTGTTGCTGAGGCCCGGGAACGCGCTGTGAACAAAGGAGGATTCCAGATTGTCGAACTTATGGAACCTATTCTGTGAGTAGGTGACGGCCAGTTGGACGATGTTCACGATCACCAGAAGGCTTTCCCAAAAGACACCAACGGGATCCTTTAACCAAATCAGGTCATAGGCGATGGCGACAAATGCAGACAGAATAACAAGGACACGCAAAACCCACATCACACGCATGACCATCGAGATTACAAGCAACAGATAGGACAGATGGCCAACCAAGGCGCCCGCGGACAGGGCGGAGTCCAAAGTAAGCTCCATAAACGGCTCCTCCAAATGCAAATGAAACCGAGAATGGATGCAGGTGTTGCCTTAGGCAAGCTCTTTGGGTGAACGATTGCACCCGGTCAGCTGCGCAATGCTCCAACGCGCCACAACGATGCGGATCCGCGTGCTTGACCAAGTGGCGAAGGATCCGAATGTCTCGGCCCGATACTGGAACTGATCCATCCGGTTGTTTCAGAAAAATACATCTGGCAAGACGCGTTAACGTTTACAGAAACGGCAGAAGCCCGGCACGTCCTACGGAATTTGAACTGGCAGCCCCGAGATATACCAAGTCCAGCTGAAAGCTTCTTCAACAGGCCATGCAAAGGCCACTTCAAAGCCTTCACCGTCTCTGCTTGATCCGCCGGGACACTGATATCCATCCTGCCTGTACGAAGCTGACGCAGAATTGTGGGGCCCGCCCGCGTTGTCCCGCAGGAACTTCGACATCAGGCATCTGCCCCGGTCGGAACCTGTCATGGAGCGTCCCTGTTATGTTGCTCAGATGCTAATGGTTCATCGCACGCTTCGCCTGCCGAAGATGATCCCGACAGGTTTTGGGGGCTGCGAGTGCATAAGCCCGTTAAAACGGTTATATCGACATGAAAACAAGTCTGGAAAGATGAAATGACGAAAACTGATTTGCCAGATGATCCTGATTCAACCGAAATGGCCGATGCGCGCACCGCCTGGGCCGAAGACCGCACTGTTCTGGCAAACGAACGCACATTTGCCGGGTGGATGAGAACCGGCATGGCGTGCGTCGCGCTCGCGTTGGGGCTGAAAGCTGTATTTCAGGATACGGAATATCCTTACGTTGCGAAGGCAGCGGCGGAAATCTTTATTCTCGTGGCGGTCCTCATCTTTTGGGCGGCGGTCAGGAAATGTCATAAGGCAAATGACCGGATGCGTGACCACGACGTCGAAGCGACGTCAAACCAGCAAATGCTCTTGCTGGCCAGCATCCTGACCTTCGGCGCTGTTGTGACGGGCGTTATTTTGTGGCTGCTCTGACGACAAGAGTTTGGTCATGAGCCGCTGGCGTCGACCCACATTGTGGGCAATGCCTTGCAAAAGAGTTTCGTCAACCTGCCCACCGTGAAGGACCGAAACATCATCTTCGTCTTAAGGATGCCCGCACGAATTTTCGCCATATCCAGCGCATTGGCCTCGCGCGGTCCCAGTGTGAGCCTTCGACAAAGCCGGGATACTGGTCCGATCGATTGAGATCGCCGGGCCCGGTGGGACAGGCCCGGCACATATTATTCGCCGATGCGCTTGCGCCCTGTCAGCATTGAGCGCACGAGGTTTTCATGATGTACCATGCTGGCCACGACAACTCCCGCAACGTGTAGTACGATCAACAAAAGGGTGGCGTTGACGGCGATCTCGTGGATCTCTTCAAAGGCTTCGCCTGTCTCGCCGTCACCGTAATCCTCGTCCTCCATCGCCCATGCGGGCAGGCTCTGGGCCGTGACGAGACCAGCCAGAGGACCTTCGCCGTCTTCGACGGCCAGGGTGGCCATACCCGACAGCGCCGTCAGGGCGAGTGCAAGCAGCAGCGCCACGGTCATGGCACCGCCTGCCGGGCTATGGCCGATATGGCGCTTGGCCCGACCGGTAACGAGGCCGCGCAAATAGGCGATCACCTGCCCCGGCCCGGTGACAAAATCAGAAAACCGGGCGGAACGCGGACCGACAAACCCCCAGGCAAGTCGCAGGACGACCACCACTGCGATGATGTAGCCGGCGTAGCTGTGCAGCCATTGCGGTTCACCTTCGGTCAGGTAGGCGATGGCAAACCCCGCCACCAGAGCCCAATGGGCGATGCGGATCAGGGGATCCCAGACCCGCACCGTGCCTGTGTCAGCAGGCTTGGCCATCAATCGTCATCCCGCTCGCTGCGGTCATCATCGTCATCCCGATAGGGCAACACAGCGCCCGTGACCGGGTTCAGGTAAGCCTCGACGCGCATCCCGGCGGCGTCGATCATTTCCACCTCATAGCGGTCGCGTTCCAGTTCGATTTCACGGATGGTATAGCCTTTGCCTTTCAGCATTGTGGCGATCTCGGCAATGCTCATCGGTGCCTGTGTCGGTGCGGCACTGTCTTGTTGCTGCGCGGTCGCGCCCAGGGTGAACAGGCCGACGACCGTTGCCAGCGATGTGGTGAAGAGGATGGTGCGTTTCATATCGTATCTCCGTTTTGCAAGGCAGCCCCCTTGGCCGCCGATGTCCCCTTTTGCACGGCACCGCCTGACACCAGCCTGATCACCGCTGTCAGCTTGCTGTCAGGACGGCTGCGGTAGATACTGCCTCCATGATATGCCGTGCTCTCATCCTTACAGCCCTGTTGACCGGTCCTGCGCTGGCTGATCGCGACGACCAGGACCGCGCACACCGCGCGTTGGAAGCCGGCGAAATCTTGCCGCTGTCACAAATTCTTGCCGTCGCCGGAACCGTGCGCCCGGGCCGCGTGATCGAAGTGGAATTGGAGCGCGAAGATGGCCGCTGGGTCTACGAACTGGAACTCGTGACGCCCGAGGGAGTGCTCTACGAGATGGAGATCGACGCGGCCACGGCAACCGTGTTGGACCTGGAGCGGGAGGAGGACGACTGAGATGCGCGCGCTGGCCGTCGAAGACGATACCCGCATCGCTGCCGACATCGTGGGCGCGCTGACGGGCGCCGGATTTCGGGTTGAGGTAACAGGGGACGGCGAGGATGCGTGGTTTCTTGGCGATACGGAGGACTACGACCTTGTCGTGCTGGACCTTGGCCTGCCGGGGCTGGACGGACTGGCCGTACTCAAGCGATGGCGCGCGAACGGACGCGCCATGCCTGTGCTGGTGCTGACCGCGCGCGGCACCTGGCAGGAACGGGTAGAAGGGATCGAGGCGGGTGCCGACGACTACTTGCCCAAGCCTTTCCGCATGGAGGAACTGGTGGCGCGCGCCCGTGCACTGGTACGCCGCGCGGGTGGCCACGCGGGGGCATTGCAAGAAGCGGGCGATCTGAGCCTCGACACCAACCGGATGGGCGTGGCGGTGCGCGGCACCCCGGTGCATGTCACTGCGCTGGAGTACCGCCTTCTGGCCTACCTGATGCAACATCTGGACCGTCCCGTACCGCCCAGCGAATTGCTTGAACACCTGTACGGTGATGACGATGCCCGCGAAGCCAACGCATTGGAGGCGGTGATCGCAAGGCTGCGCCGCAAGCTCGGGCAGGGCGTGATCGGCACGCGGCGCGGCTTCGGCTATTTCCTCGAGACGGCATGAGCCTGCGCATGCGCCTCGCACTGGCCGGGGCCATCGCGATCCTCGCCGCACTCGGACTGGCGGCCTTCGGGTTGTCGCAACTCTTCGGTGGGCATGTGGAACGCCGTGCGGTGGCGGAGATGAGCGTGCAACTCGACCAGGTGCTGGCCGGGCTGGAGCGGGGCGAGGACGGTCTGACACTGGCCCGCCCGCCCGCAGACCCCCGGTTCCGGCAGCCCTATGGCGGGCTCTACTGGCAGATCGAGGGAGCTGATGGCATGCAGCGGTCCCGCTCCTTGTGGGACAGCGCGTTGGACCTTCCGGTGGATGACCTCGGCGACGGGGGGATTCACGTGCACCGGCTGATCGGGCCCCAAGGGGCGACGCTGTTGGTTCTGGAGCGCTCCGTCATGCTGACAGCGCGCTTGGGGGGTGGGCCCGCACGCGTTGCGGTGGGTATGGAGGCGGCGGAACTCGATGCCGCGCGACGCGCCTTCATAGCCGATCTCGCACCCTATCTGGGTTTGTTGGCTCTGGTGCTGACCGGAGCGGGTTGGGCGCAGCTCTGGATCGGCCTGCGGCCGTTGCAAGGCCTCGGCGCTCGGATTTCTGCTCTGCGCTCGGGGCAGGCAGAACGGGTCGGCACAGACTGGCCCGTCGAACTGCGTCCGGTCGCGGGCGAGATCGACGCGCTGCTGACGGCACGCGAGGCAGAAACCGACCGCGCCCGCGCCCGGGCGGCCGACCTGGCCCATGGCCTGAAGACCCCGCTGCAGGCCCTGATGGGCGAGGCCGCACGCTTGCGCGCGGCCGGCGCCGACCAGCAGGCGGATGGGATCGAGGACACCGCCCGCGCCATGCGCCGCATTGTGGATCGTGAATTGGCCCGCGCCCGCACTGCCGCCCGTGCCAGCGATGTCAGCGCCGATGTAGGTCAGGTGGCTGAGCGGCTGCTCGCGGTGCTCCGGCGCACCCCCGATGGAGATCGGCTGGACTGGCGCATCGACATCCCGCAGGGGATGCGTGTGGCTCTGGACCCCGCTGACCTCTCCGAGGCGCTTGGTGCGCTGGCCGAGAACGCCGCCCGTCACGCCATATCCTGCGTCACGGTGTCGGCGCGGGCGCAAGAGGCGCGGACCTTGCTGAGCATAACGGATGACGGCCCCGGCATCCCCGCCGACCGCCGCGCAGCCCTGATCGCCCGCCACGGGCGCGCCGATGAAACCGGCACCGGCCTCGGCCTTGCCATCGCCGCCGAGATTGCCGAGGCCGCCGGCGGGAAGCTGACCCTCTCCGACGCCGCCCCTGGCCTGACTGTAACGCTCGTGCTGCCATGACGGCGGGGACGTCAACGCACAACGGTTTAGACGCTGTTGCGAACCGGACGCATGGCGTTCGGCGGCGCGGGATCAAATGCAGGCTCCATTGCCAAGATGCGGATGCCTGACAAAGGTCTGGAATGGTGGGCCGCCCCGAGGTGGTACGCGTCGATAACCCTGACATGAACGATTTTCCACATCAATAGATGCGGTGCACCGATCGAAAGATCGTACCAGGCAACAAGCGGACATTTCCCGAAAAACGGCGTAGACCGCAATTCGGCCTCCTGTTTCCAACCCTTGTCAGGGCAGAATACCCGCCTTGGAAAGCCCCGATCTGATGCGTTCAATATCGGAGGCTCTGCTATATCTGAATTTCGACAAGCGATCCTCAGTATCGAAATCCGGGTTCAGATTCCGAAGATCCGCCCAAACCCTGCGCGCGTCTTCGTACTGCCCCAAAAGACCAAAAGTCGCCGCAAGCATTGCACGGCCGACATCGGTGTCCTTGGCGTAGCTCAGTCTTTGTGTGAACATCAGCTTTGCATTCTCGAGATTGCCAAGAAACAAATGGGCCAGCCCAAGATAGTGCAAAGTCTGATGCGTGTTTGTCGGGTCCAGCCGGTTCGCTTGCTCAAGATCGCTGATCGCATCTTCGGGGCGCCCCAATCCCACGAGGATCGAACCGCGGGTGAAATAATATTCAGCCTGACCCGGATTCAACTCGATGGCATGTGTGACCTGCGACAGGGCGACGTCTCTTTCCCCCTGCCATTGGCGCACGATCGCCAAGGATTGATAGCCATCGGGTTC
This sequence comes from Tateyamaria pelophila, assembly GCF_019966495.1. Taxonomy (GTDB): domain Bacteria; phylum Pseudomonadota; class Alphaproteobacteria; order Rhodobacterales; family Rhodobacteraceae; genus Tateyamaria; species Tateyamaria pelophila. The sequence goes on from NZ_JAIMIA010000014.1 coordinate 6,330, forward strand.
GTTCGGGCTCAGTTTTACCGACGTCAACGCGGCAGCTTCCGCCCGCTCCAACTCATGGCCTTCACCATCTTGGAAGCTGGCGTTCAGATGGCTCAAGACGCGAAAAATTGCCAACAGCGCGAATGGTTTGGCATAGTTCGGGTCGTAGCCAGTTGCTTTGTCGAGCCATTCCACCCCGATGCGAAACTGCTCGGGCGTGAGGTCAGGCATGGATGAAAGGAAGCGCGCCCTCAAATAGGCGTCATGTGCCGCAACATTCGAGGTCTGGTGCATCCCGCTGCCGGGTTGCTCGATCCGGGCGGAAAACTGACGCCCCATCGCGTCGACAATCTGCCGCGCCACCTCGTCCTGCACTTCGAAGATGTCGTTCAGTTCACGGTCAAACCGTTCAGACCAAAGCGATGTCCGCGATGCGATTTCCACCAGTTGCACGGTGATACGCACGCGGTTTCCCGACTGCCGCACGCTGCCTTCCATAACCGTTTCGACATTCAGGTGGCGACCCGCAGAGAAAATATCGACGTCTTTTCCCTTGAAGCCAAAGCTTGCATTCCGCGTCGCGACCTTCAGACCGTTGAGCTTTGACAGATCCGTAATGATATCCTCGGTGATCCCATCCGCAAAATAGTCCTGATCGGCGCTGCCTGACCGGTTGTCAAACGGCAGAATGGCGATAGAGGCTGTGGCCGCCTGAACGGCCCGAGGGCCTTGCGGGGCAGCATTGTCAGGTGGCGCGTGCGCGTGGGGCCGCCATTTATAGAGGCTCACCTTCCCATCGAGATTCTTGAGCGCGGTATCACCGGCATATTCAAAGGTCGCCTCCAACCGGTTCTGGATGCTTTCCTTGACGAGCGAAGAGATACAAATGCCGCCCGGATCCGCCAACGGTTCAAGCCGCGCGGCTGTAATGACGCCGTTTCCAAAGACATCATTTCCTTCAAAAATGACATCGCCAAGGTGAATTCCAATGCGCAACAGAATCTGTTTTTCTGCCGGGCATGTCGCGGCCTTCGCATTCGTTATGTTTTGAATGTCCAACGCACAGGCGACCGCGTCCAGAACGCTGGCAAACTCGATCAGCGCACCGTCGCCCATATATTTCACGATCCGTCCACTATAGGCCGCGACAGCAGGCGTCAAATCATCTTCCTGATGGGATTTGAGGGCCTGCAATGTGCCCAATTCATCGCTGGACATCATGCGGGAATAGCCCACCACATCGGTGGCCATGATCGCGGCAAGCCGACGCTGTTGAAAGCTTGTGACCGTGGCATCGTCCATGGGGAGAACTATGCACCCCCGGAGATGATTGTCACGCCCGGTGCGCTCCAACAAGCTCAGTTATACCGACCTTTCAAGACCGGCAGGCGAGAGACGGCTGAGACGGCGCGCTTCAGTGATTTGAACGGATCAAACACGGCTGCGGGAATGTCATCGATCATCCCGCTGCCAATCCATCTGTCCAAGACGAAAAGCTTGATATCGGCGACGCCCGGTTTGTCCCCTGAAAGAAACGGGCCTGTTGAGAACTGTTCCTCGATGCCTCTGCCCCAATGCGGAATGTATTCCTTTGCGATGCGCTGCCGGACGTCCGATTTTTCGACCGGGTCGCGCATGCTCAGCGTCGGTGACACCTTGTGGCGCAGGTCTTCAACGGCATCCATGACCACATCCGTTTTAGCCGCTGCTAACGGATCGGTGGGATAGAGATCAAACATCAGACCAATGTAGCGCAAGGCCGCGTTTGTCTGAGCGATCTTGTGTTGGTTGTTGATCTCCAGCACAGGCAAGGATGGAAATGGATGGTTTGTCTTCAGAGCCGGATAATCGGGGCGCTTGATCCTGACATCTTCGAAGGGTGCACCTGCGATTGTCAGGGCCAGCCGAAGTTCTTCGCCCCGGCTCCCTGCAACATCGAAATAAGTAACCTTGAAGGTGTCCAAGGGATCTGATCCTCCGAAACTCGAAATACAGCATGAGTTTATGCTGCTACGTTATCTACAAATCTACGTATCAGGAACGATCTCCCGCGCGTTTGTTTGGCAATATGACGGTCACGTGGCACGCCCTTTGCCGGATGTATGGCGTCAAGTGCGCTTGGAGGACCCATAGCGTTCGGATGCCTCGTAATAGTCGTCAAATCCAATACGCTGGCGCAGTTCGGAGAAATCCATCTGGTTCGGGCGCGCGTCGTCTCGCATCGCGCGCAGCGTCGTCACCATGGCCTGCATTGCCGAGGCCATCAGCGACAAAGGATAGGCCGCGATGGAATAGCCGATATCGTGCAGCGCAGCGTTGGGTAAGTCCGGCGTCGCGCCGCCTTCCACGATGTTGGCCATTTTCGGACCCGGCAGGTTGGCGCAAACCTCGCGCATTTCAGCCTCGGTTTGTGGAGCCTCAACAAAAAGAATATCGGCTCCAAGCTCTGCAAATTTTGCGGCGCGATCAATGGCTTCGGATAACCCGTGTTCATGGCGCGCATCGGTGCGGGCGAGGATCAGGATGTCGCCCCCCTGTGCGCGCAGCGCCTCGCGCTCATCCACGGCAGCGCGGATGCGGTCAAACGCTTCGTCTCGGGCCACAACGGCTTTGCCCGGTGTGTGTCCGCAGCGTTTCGGTGCAACCTGATCTTCGATCATCACAGATGCGCAACCTGCCTTGGCGAAACCCGCAACCGTCCGGCGCACGTTCATGGCATTGCCATAGCCGGTGTCACCATCCGCGATCAGGGGGATCGTGACAGCATCGGTGATGTTGCGGGCCTGATCGACGACTTCGCCATAGCTCATCAACCCCAGATCGGGCGCACCAATGCGGCTGGCAGAGGCTGCAAAGCCCGACATGAACGTCAACGCATAGCCCTCTTGCTGGATCAACCGCGCGGAGAGCGCATCAAAGCAACACGGCATGATGTTGCAGTTATCTTGCGCCAGCAAATCGCGCAGCGTTTTAGTGTGGTTCATGATTTCACCATTTGAATGGAATATAGAGAGCAAGGTCCGGGAAAGCGTAGAGAATACCCACCGTCACGAGCATCAACCCAAGGAATGGCCAAACACCCCGCGCCACGTTTCCGAGTGATGTGCGGGCAACGGATTGGATGACGTACAGGTTCAACCCGACCGGCGGCGTGATCAATGCGCATTCGACCATGATCACCATGTAGATCCCAAACCAGATCGGATCAAAGCCAAGACCCAATGCGGCCGGCAAAAGAACAGGTGTCATGATCAGGATCATCGACAGCGCCTCGAACACCAGCCCCATCAACAAGAGCACCACAGACACCACGATGATGAACATGATCGGCCCGTCGATGGTTTGGGCGAGAAACGCCGAAATGTCCTGCGGGATACGGTAAAGTGCTATGGCCTTTCCGAAAACTTTGGCCCCGGCCACGATCAGAAGGATCGCTGCGGTGGTGATCGCGGATTCACGAATGGCCTCCCAAAAGGTTGCCCATGTCAGGGTCCGAAGCCAGAACGCAACGATGCAGAGCGCCGCCGCAGAGCCGATCGCGGCCGCTTCGGTCGGGGTGAATGCACCGGAATACAGACCGACGATGACAAGAGTGGCCAGCGCCACCGAAGGCAGCGCCCGCTTTGACGCGGTCATGCGCTCTTGCCAGGTGGCCTTGGGAATGTCTTCGAAATTGCCGGACAGTTTGGCGTGCAGCATCGCAAAAATGATGAACAGCGTCACCAGAACAAGACCCGGCCCAATCCCGGCAAGAAACAATGCGATCACCGATTGTTCGGTGACAAAGCCATAGACGATCATCGGGATCGACGGCGGGATCAGAATGCCCAGCGTACCTCCCGCCGCAAGCAGCCCATACACGAAACGCTTCTCGTACCCACGGTTGATCATCTCGGGGATGGCAACGGTGCCAATGGTGGCCGCGGTCGCCACCGACGATCCGGAAATCGCGGCAAAAAGCGCACAACTGATGATCGTCGCGACGGCAAGGCCCCCGGGCCAATGACCGACCCAGGCCTGCACCGCAGCAAAGAGATCGCGCCCCACCCCGCCTTTGAGCAGCAGGTTCGACATCAAGAGAAACAGTGGCACCGCCAGCAGGATAAACCCGTTCAGGGTCGACAGGATCGATTGCGGGGCCATGAGAGGGGAAAAGCCGCCCAATATGAGCATGCCAAGCCCCATGCCCCCAAGCGCAAAAGCCACAGGTACGCCCAGAAGCAATACAATGAACAGAACCGCGAGGATCAGGATAATGGTCATTCGTGTGTTGCCCCCAGACTGGCGCTGTCGGCGTCTTTCAGACGCAACAGTTCGACCACGCCTTGCAGCGCAAGTAGCCCAAAGCCGATGGGCACCGATGCTTCTGAAATCCAGATCGGCATATTCATGAGCGACCCGGTTGTGCGCCCCCGCTCGAAACTGGTGTAGAAAATATCAAAGCCCCAAACGGCCACGATCGCCGAGAACACGATCACCACAACCAAGGCGATATAGGCGCAGATGCGTTGTCCGGTATCGGGCAAGAGAGATGTCACCGCATTCACCGTGATATGCCGCCGCAGCGTCAGCAAGTGCGCCATCGCCAGAAGACAGCCCCAAACCAGGCAAAGCTGGCTGAGTTCGGCCGCCCAGATGGTCGGTTTGATAAAGAAATACCGTGCGATGACCTCATAGGTCAGCATGGCACCGGTCGCGGCCATCAACACTGCGCCAATGACGCAGGCCAGATGGGAAATGCGGCTTATCAAGGACATATGCACATTGAACGGACGGCCCGAAGACCGCCCGTTTCCAAAGGGTTTGAGAAAAGCGTTTACGAGCCGGAGTTCACGCCAAGTGCGTCAAAAATCTTCTGACCCGCTTCGCCTGTGGCTTCGAGATAGTTGTCGTAAACGGGCTGCGTGACGGCCTGCCATGCGGCCAGTTCTTCGTCCGACAACTCGACAATGGTCATGCCGTTCTCTTCAGCCGCCGCATAGGCGTCGGCTTCGATCTGGCTCATCCGGTCGCGCACGTCGTCTTGGGCGACCTTGGCCGCATCCCGAATATGGCCCTGGATTTCAGCGTCCAGACTGTCCCACCACTCCGTGTTGACCACGACGATAAATTCGATATCCGCGTGATTTGTCTTGGTGATGGTGTCCATCACTTCCCAAAGTTTGCGGGACTTCACACCCGAAACCCCGGTCATGCCGACATCCACGGTGCCACGCTGGTAGGCAAGGTACTGTTCAGATCCCGAAATCAGCGTTGGTGCGCCACCCGCGGCACTCACGAAATCGCCGAGCGTTTTGCCAAAGACACGGACTTTCTTGCCTTCCAGGTCAGCAGGCGTCCGGATCGGTTCTTCTTGCGACAACAAGATCGCGCCACCATAGGCCTGCCAGTACAGCACCTGACCACCGGTCTTGGCGATTTCCGCTTCCAGCACGTCCCGGACGGTTGAACCTTCGGCGACAGCCGCGCGCACCTTTTCTTCGGTGTTAAACAGAAATGGCATGTAGAACACGTCAACCACCGGCGCATCACCCACGTACCGCGTCAGCGACGCAACGCCCGCTTCGATCGATCCGGACCCAACGGCCGCAGGCACTTCGCTGTCTTTGTAAAGCGTGGCACTGTCGTAAATCTCGACGTCAATTGCGCCACCCGTGCGCTCTTCGACTTCTTTCTCGAACAGCACCAGATTCTCACCCAGATGGCTCGTCAGCGGAAGCTGTAGCGAAATCCGCATCTTTTCTTGCGCCAACGCAGCAGTTCCCAAAACCGACAGACACGCCGCAGCGACGAGGGTTTCCCTAAACATTTTCATCCTCCCATTTTTCGTAGTAGGCGGATCATAGCCAGAGTTGTTGAATTGACAACTGTTCCCAAGCCGAGTGCGTACGTTTCAGTCCGCTTTACAATTAAAGCCGATGACGTGATCAGATGAGCCGGTGCGGCAGCGCGGCTTTCGCAGATCGGTCATCGACACTGTGTCCAATTTTTTCGGATGAAACCCGGTCTGCGGCCAAACAGTCCGATTTGAAAAGAGAACGGATGTTTGGCACATCGTGATGTCTGAGCAATGGACGACGCGGTAGACAAATGAACAGTTCCGGCGAGAAGATCGGCCCCGGCATCAATCGCGCGACGCCGAAGCTGCTGGTCTGTCCGCAAGCGCTCCGGTACAACCGAAGACTGCTGCTGGGTTGCTTTTGACATGTGCCATCATGACTGCATCAGGCCGTTCTCGATGGTAACGGCCAGCGTTTCGTCCGAACAGCGATGCACAAGTGCAAACGACGCCTTGGCGTTGGTCTTACGCTCTCAACTGTCATGCTCCTTCAAAAAGGCGTGGACCTCTTCGAAAAATCGGTCGAAAGAGGGCGTCCCTTCGACGAGCGCATGATTGTTTCCCTTCAGGGCAACGAAGCGGGCGTCCGGGATCAATGCGGCAAGCCTACGCCCCTCTTCCAATGGCACCCGCCTGTCACCCTCAGAGTGCAAGACCAGGGTTGGAACGCGCAGCCGTCTTGCAAGCTCCGTGGTATCGACCAAGGCGTTCATTCTGTTGATGCGCGCCAGGTTATCCGGTCCAACCGACACGCGTTGCAATTCGTCGAAACCGGACTTTTGCGCCGACGTGGCGTCCGGGATGAATCCGGCCGTAAAGAATTGACGATAGACAGGATTTTTTGAACCCCAGCCTTCCGTGATCATCGTCTGTGACGCTTCGAACAGTTTTTCCTGTTCACGGGAACTCCGGTTGAGCGCGCCTCTGGCAAATCCACCAAGCAGCACGAGACACCGTACCTTTTCCGGATGTTCGACCGCATAGCGGATGGAGAACGAACACCCCTGAGACACCCCGAACAAGGCAAAGTGCTCCAGTTTGGCGGCTTCGACCACCGTGGCCATGTCAGAGACCATCGCCGCCTCGGAGATGTCCTCGACCTCCCAGTCGGACAATCCGCCGCCGCGCTGATCAAACCGGACCAATTCATGGTTCTTGGCTAATCCGGCCAGAAACGGGCCCCAGACAGCACTGCGCCATTCATATTCGATATGATTGAGCCAATTTGGTGCCTTCAGAAGCGGCGGACCTTCTCCGACACGGGCATAGGCAATCTGGACACCGTCCGGGGCAATGCAGAATTGCACTCTTTGATTGAGCGGCGTTTCGACAACATCGACATCCCCGAAATCCGTATCAGGGGTCCACTGCCAAACCAGTACCGGGCGCGTGATGTTCTTGACCCGCTGTGAGCCAAGGTTCTTGAACGGCTCGTCCAGGCTGTCTTCGACCAAGTGATAGATGACATCCGATACGCAAACTCCGCCAGGCTCGGACATGCTCTCCAGTCGGGAGGCGACATTCACCGCACCTCCGAAAACGTCACCTTCGTCGAAAACAACATCCCCGACGTTTATGCCAACGCGGTACCTGATGCGGGTCTCTTCCGTGCTTTCGCGCTCGCGCCGGACCATGCCCCGTTGAATGTCGATTGCGGCGCGAACAGCGTCTGTTGCGCTGGGGAACACGACGAGCAGACCATCACCGGTGGTCTTGATGATGGCGCCGCGATTTCGTTCGATCTCGGGATCGATCAACTCCCGGCGATGCGCCTTTTGACGCGAGATGGTGCCGCTTTGATCAGCTTCCATCAGTCTGCTGTAGCCAACCATGTCTGTGGCAAGTATTGCTGCAAGTCGGCGTTCCATCGTCGCTCCCTTTTCTGGACGTTCGTTCAAAAGATGCAGCAACGCCAATACCCACCAGCGCTCTCAAATCGCCCGGGAAACGACAAAACTACCCGGCGGCAAACGCCCCGGATCGCGGCACGCAGACAGCCAGCGCGCCGGACTAAGCCATCATGCGCTTCAGCAGGCGGCTCATCTCTGCCGGGACGGATGTGAAGCGAACGGAAAAGGCCTTTTCCGGCGCCGGATCATCCACCACTTTACCGTAGATGCCTATTCCGGTGTCGTCGCCATCGTCATCTTTCAGCATTAGTTCCACGTCGGTGAACGGATCCGGTACCAACGTGCCCTGAATCTGTGCCCCTTGTGGCGAAAGCCGGATCATTGTGCCTTGATGTACGTCGTCCGTCACCTTCTTGTCGACGACGAGACGGAAGGAAACGGGAACTGAATCAGCAAGGTCCACCCATGCCAGATCCGGTTCTGCCAGCTCCAGATCATGCGCTCCCCCCATCGCCGTGACCTGAAACAGGCTGAGTGGCTCGGTCACCCCTTTGGGTTCGACCGAACCGATATCACGCACGGTCATGGGCGCGCTTATCGCGTTTACCGTCGACTCCGTGATTAGCACCTGTCCACCAACAGTATAACCCTCGACGCGGCTGGCCAGATTCACGTTACTTCCGACGATCCCGTATTTGGCCCGCTTTCTCGATCCGATGTTGCCTGCGACCACCTCACCTGTGTTGATACCGATCCCCATTTCAAGATCGGGCAACCCGTTGCGTCTGTTCCATTCGTTGACGCGCGGCATGGCCAGTTGCATTTCCAGCGCACAGGCCACGGCCCGTTCCGCATCGTCGGGGCGTTGGAACGGCACGCCGAATATCGTGAGAATGCCGTCACCGACGAAGGCGTCGATAGTGCCTTTGTACTTGTCGATGACCGTCGTCATCTCGCTGAGATAATTGTTCAGCAGTTTCACGATCGTTTCCGGGGGCAAATTGTCCGAGAATGTCATGAACCCGCGCAGATCAGACATGACCGCCGTGACGGTGGCCTTGCGCCCGCGAAAATCCAGTGCATCCGGGGACTTCAGCAACTGATCGACGATCTGGTCCGACATGTAACGGCCAAATGTCTGTTGGATGAACTCCGAATGCGTTTCGAGCTGCTCCGTGCGCTCGCGGACTTTCTCTTCGAGGTTCTCCACCAGTTCGGCATTCTGGATGGAAATCGCGATTTGACCGGAGAGCAGCGAAATCAGATGCGCCCGACCCGGCGTGAAGGCGGACGACGTCAGATCGTTTTCGAGATAGACAACCCCGACCAATACGCCCTGATTGATGATCGGTTGGCATAAAACCGAACGGGTTTCCCGGGACTGAATATAGGGGTCGACCAGAAAGCGTTCGTCATGATGGGCATCGTCGATCAAAACCATATTCGATGTGCGCGCCGCATAGTTGATGACGCGCTGTGGTACGAGGCGGGTTCCGTCGGGCGAGTCGAGAGGGATCGACATCATGACGTCCACCCTCTCTGAATTGACGTTGGCCTCCGCTTCGACCATCAGCGCGCCATTGCGCGCCAGCAGAAGGACACCGCGCTGGGCACCTGCATTTTCGATCAGGTTCGTCAGCAGACGTTCCAACAGACGGCTCAAATTGATCTCGCCGGATATGGTCTGGCCCGCCTTGATCAGTGTATCGATATCGAGCTGGGCTTCTCCTGAATTGGTGCGGCTACGCTGAATGGTGTTTCGTCTGAAGTCCGCCGCCGGTCTGGACACCGAGCGCACCTCACCAAACTCTGTCAGGAGTTGCGGGAACTCCATCTCGAGCTCCTCGTTCTTGCGGGTCGCGCCCCACATGCCATAGGCGTAATGGGCGCTGCGCAAATACATCCCGCCGATACGCGACTTGGGTCGGTTTTCCATGACGAAGCGCGCGGCCAATTCATTGGCGAGCGCCTCGTCCTGAATGAACCTGTGCTTGTGGGCTGCATCGATCGCCTGATCGTAGAGGTCTGACGCTTCAAGATCCTTTTCGGTGATCCGGGCCAGTTCGGCTTCGACGATCAAACGCTTGGCCAGATAGTTGTCCGGGCAGCTGGACGCCCATACCGTAAGACGCCCGATATTGGCGCGGATCTGCTCCAACGCTGCCGCATCCCGATCCGCGTCGCCGCTCGGGTAGAGCGCCGCCAGCGACAAGGACTGGTACAACCGATGATCCGCAAGGGTCGGATGGTTCGGAATGAAGTGGAGCATGCCCTCGACATCCTGGGTCAGATCCAGCGCTTCTTTTGGCCGCCCATACAGATATAGCGCTTGCGCCTTGAGCACCTTGTACAGGCAAGACGCCAAAGTCAGCTGTTGCTCTTCGCACGCCTGAAGAAACGTCGCTTCGTCGATCTCATCCGAGCGGAAATCAATGCTGGATTTCGTCCGGCCCGCGAGCGTCGACAACACGATCTTGTAGGCCCGGATCGCCGCCGACGCGCCAAGGTTCTGCGTTTCGTCAGTGAATTCAAGCCGCTCCTGAAGCCCCTCCAACACAGTTTCGATGCGGGTCCCTGAAAAGGTCTCAAGCAGGATCCGGTACATCGCAAGATACCCGACCCACAAAATTTCGCCCGAATCCAGACCTTCCTGGATACCGAGTTCAATAATCGGGAGTGCTTCGTCGATATGGCTGACCCAGGGCTTGAGCTCTGAACCGACCACCAGACATACGGTCGCGCTCGGGGCCTGTCCCTCGAACCGCTCGCAGAGTTTAAGGGCGAGATCTCCAAAGGCCGCACCTTCCTGGAACTTGTCCATGAAGGCCCCCATGATCAGGCCGATATTTGCGTAAGACAGCGCGGATTCCGGCGCGTTGCCGTATTCGAGCGACACCTTGACGGAGGTGCCGACGACAAGCGGAAAAAGTTCCTGGTTGGACAGGAAAGCGGCAATGGTCAGGTGGCGCAAACATCGTTGCGCAAGGACCATTTTGTCGTCGGTGATATTGGGCTCGTCGATCAGGCTTGTCGGGTTCCGTCCGCCCAGCAACTGCATGACCTCACCGATAATCTGCTGACCGGCCTGGCCGAGGTTCTCTCTGGGCAATGGCACCCCAACCAGCGAAAGCGCCATGTAGGCCGCGTCGATTGCAGCATCAAATTCAGCGAGGTGCGTATGTTGTGCGATGCGGGTAAAATAGACTTCCGCACGTTCAAGGTCCGTCCGCACATGGTCGAGCGTGACGGAGACGGTCTGTGCGCATGCGTCGTGATTTCCGCACAGATATTCAAGCATTGCGCGTTGACGGAATGCGTTCAGTGTCAGATCGTAATTATCGCACCAACCGTTATCGCCCAAGAGCTCCTGAGCGATCCGTACAAATGACAATGCAGCCTCATAGGCCGTAGCGCCCGACGCCTTGTGTGCGGCTGTCACGTTGAGCTGGGCCAACTCCAACTTCTCCTGATCGTCCTCGATCAGTGTCCGGCCCAGGTTCATGTGATCCACGATTTCAAAAACGCGCTCGCTTCGCGCTTCGGGCGACAACGTGGCCAACAGACTGCGCCCGATTGTGAGCTGAACGATGCGCTGGCTGTCCGGATCAATCAGGCTGTATGCGGCTTGCTGCACCCGGTCATGCTGGAACTGGAATTCTTTCACCAGTAACGGCGACAGAATGTCTTCGGCCTCGGATGTCGTGAATTCTGAAAGCGGTCTCAGCAGTTCCTCGTCGACGGCCTCGCGCAGACGTTCAAAGGTTTCCTGACGACCCAGATTCTGGATCAACGCCAAGGTATCAATATCGAAACGGTTGCCGATACAGGCCGCAATTCTGAGCGTTTCCTGTGCTTCGGGCGACAGCTTGCGCAAGCGCCGCAGCAGCAGATCCACGACGTTATCGGTGATACCGGCCGCGCGAATTGCCTTGAGATCCCACGCCCACGGCGCGCTGTCGATCTCGGTATCTGTTGATCGATAAATCAGACCTTCACGGTACAGGTCCATCAGAAACTGCCGCACGAACAGCGGGTTGCCTTGGGTCTTTTGCAAAACCAAGCGCGCCAATCCGGTGACTTCGGCGGAATCCGCGTGCAACGTATCGGAGAGGAGATTGGCAACGTCAGGAAGGCCAAGCGACTCCAGCTTCAAACTGTCCATCGACGTGCCGCCGCCGCGCAGATCCTTGAGCAACAGCCCCAGCGGGTGCATCGCATCAACTTCGTTGTCGCGATAGGCTCCGATCACCAGAAGCCGCTCGATGCTTTCGTCCGTCAGCACAACACGCAGCAGGTTCAGCGTCGCCGTATCCGCCCATTGCAGGTCGTCAAGGAAGATCACGATGACCCGGTTGTCCGCTGACAGGACATGCAACAATTGCACGATAACGCGATTGAACCGGTTGACTGCCTCGGTCGCGCCCAACTCGGGCACGGCCGACTGCGGTCCGATGACGAGCTCAAGTTCCGGAAGCACATCCAGAATGACCTGGGCGTTCGGGGACAGCGCAAGGTTCAGATCCCGCCGCCATGTCGCAAGGCTCGCATCGCTTTCGGTCAGCAACTGGCGCACCAGTTCGCGCAAAGCGGCAACCAGCCCGAGATAAGGTGTATTGCGTTGGAACTGGTCGAATTTTCCGCCGATGAAATACCCGCGCGCGCGGGTGATCGGCTTGTGCACTTCATGCACAAGAGCGGACTTGCCGATGCCCGACTGGCCTGCCAGCAACATCAACTCGGCCTTGCCCGTGCGTGTCCTCTCAAAGGCTTCCATCAGGCGTTGGACATCGCTCTCGCGCCCATAAAGACGCTCGGGCATATGGAACCGATGCGACCGGTCACGCAGACCCGGCTCAAAACGTTCCAGCCCGACACCAAGCCGGACGATTTCCAGATCGGCAATCAAGCCAGAGGCACTCTGGTACCGATGTTCCGCTTTTTTGGCCATCAGCTTGCTGAGGATTTTCGACAAGGCAAGCGGCACCGTCGGGTTGCGCCGGTGCACCGGAACGGGATCGCGCGCGATGTGGCAATGCACCAGTTCCATCATGTCGTCCGCCTCGAATGGCGGGCTGCCCGTCAGCATCTCGTAAAAGGTCGAGCCCAGCGAATAGAAATCAGTTCTGTAGTCCAGCGACCGGTTCATTCGCCCGGTCTGTTCCGGCGACATGTAGGACAGCGTGCCTTCCAGGACCGCCGGGCTTTTGAGCGACGGTTGCTCACGCGAAAAGCGGGACGCGATCCCGAAATCAATGATCTTGACCTCGCCCGTGGACGGGTTGATGACGATGTTCTGCGGACTGATATCCTTGTGGATGATGTTGGCCCGGTGCACCTTGTCCAACGCTTCTGCAATCTGGATACCGGTTTCGATGAACTCGTCGATTTCCAGGGACCGGTCCTTTAAGAGCCCGGCAATGGACATGCCGCCAAAATCCTCAAGGACCATGAACAGCGTTTTTTCATGTCGCCGCAGATCATGCCCGCGTACGACACCGGGCGCGTCAACCGCGCTGGTCACCTCGTATTCGCGCCGATACCGCGCCAATTCCTCGATTGTCGGAAAATCGTTCTTCAGAATCTTGAGAACAACGGGCATGCCATCAGATTCGCGTGTGGCCTTGACGACCATTGAATTGTCGCTCTCGTAAAGCCGCTCGACGAGACGAAAACCGGGAATGAAGGCCATATTCTATATTCCAACCGCCAGTGACGGAGCCTCAAAGTGGCCTTCGGGCTTTTCGTAAAAGCCTATACCGTGCCCGACCTGGGCAAAGTTCAACTCAGAGAAGTTACCAAAAGGCATATATATTTTAAGCAGGGGGTAGATGTCCCGCTGCCATTCATTTTCGTCTTCGTAGCTCGAAAGCGCAAGCCCCGGCAGGGCGCGGCCTGCTTCGATGAACGGCGTCATCTGATTAAGGTACTGGGCGACTTCGGGGATCTGGCGGGCGCGTTCCAGCCCTTGTTTGGCATGTCGCCAGAACGCAGTGTCCCACCGCGACCCGCAGGCATAGTGCCACGCGAGAAAGAGCGAATTACACAAGATGTAGGACCGCATCGTTTTGTTATAGAGCTCCAGTTCCGCCGGATTTGGGCGCGCATTGGGATCATGTCCTTCGATCCAGCGTTGTGCCGACCGAACTTGCAGGATGGATGCGCCGATCGACGTGGCCTCCAGGGGCTCCACAAAGGACGCCGCGTTTCCGATCCAGAACACCCGCCCGTCAAACAGGGAACGACGCAGGAAATTCGGAAAATCGAGCGCTCCGCGCGTCTGCCAATCGACAATGCCTTCGTCATCGAGGAATGCGTCAAAATCCGCAGCGACTTCTTCATCCGTGTTCAGGTCGGGATTGAAGAGATAGCCACATGACATCGAACCAGCCAAAGGGATTTGGAAAACCCAGCCATGCGCCCGTGCCACGGCCCGCGTCGCCCCGGACAGCCTGCCCTTGGGCAGCCCTCTGAGCAATGCACGGCCTGTGGGAATCCAATCCATTCGGATCAGCTCTGCGCCATCCTCGCCGCCCGAATTGGCATTGCGCGGGAAACCACGCGCATCGAACACATAGTCGAACGACCGCGTGCTGCCGTCTTCAAACGTGATCTCTGCCGTCTCGGGCATGCTGTCCAGCGCATCGACCCGTGCATCGATATACTCGGCCTGAACGTGCGGCGCGATCAGTTCCACGACACGCGCCGCGTTGAAGTGATATCCAATCAGACTGGTTGGCTGAAATCGATTTGTGAAGGGCACACCGTCCTCGCCCCACCCGTCAAACAAGGTCCCTTTTTTGAGCGTGGCTCCGCAATGTTCGGCGATGTCGTTGAACTCGAGGCCGGTAATCTCTCTGAGCCAGGCCGGAAAACGCGGTGTTGTCCCCTCGCCCACGCCAATCGTAGGGATGCGCGAGTCGAAAATGTGCACAAGCTCTGCATCGGGAAACTTCTTGCTGATGTGGGCCGCCGAGATGAAACCGGCTGTACCGCCGCCTAAAACCGCTATTTTCATGCAGCTACCCCTTTCATCAGGCTGTCTTCTGACCGCAGCAAATGTTGCACTTCCAGGATCGCACGCGCGATGTCCGGGCTGGAGGGCGCAGCGGCGTAGAGTTGTGCCAGTTGCGCGCTTTTGCGATGCACGGGCGTGCCATCCGTGTTCCGCCCCGTGACAAGGCGCCACGGCGCAGCATTCAAACGCGCGAGGTCTTGCTGGTACGCTGGCCCATCAAACGGACCGCTCCCCTGCGCATCCAGATGTTCGGCCAACAAGACGGCTCCGCGCGCCGCATTGGTCATCCCAAGCCCAAAATAGGGATCCAACGTGAGAACGCTATCCCCCAGCGCGGCAAGCCCACTTGGCCAGCCCAGCAGATCTTCCACATGCCGCAACCGATTTGTGGTACGACCGTAATGATGAATTGGCGTGACCGGGCGCGCGCCTTCCAGTGCGGCGCTCAGGCGACCATCGGCCAGGGGCGCCGTGAAGGCGCGAAATTCCACGTCGTTTTGTGGCATCACCTGACCCTTGCGGCCCAGCAGGACGACGTTCCAGAAATCCTCCTCTGCCCGCAGCATCATGGCAGCGCACCCGCCGTTTCCTTCGGGGGCGACGGTCAGGCACTGCCAGTCCGGTTGGCGACCGCCCGCAATGCGGAACCAGCGCGACGCATAGTTCCAAGGCGATGCAACGACGGTTTCAGGCCACGGCTCGGCGTCGCTCTGGCCCGTTTGATCGGCCAGCCAATGCGGCAACCGCGAGGCGGTGCCGCTGACATCAACCACCAGTTCAGCGCTCAACGTTGTACCTGAGGCCGTATGAACTCCCGCAACGTGATTGTCGCGGATGTCCAAACCCACAACTGGGCTGGCCTGAACAACTTGGGCCCGCGGATACCGCAGGAGTTCCTCATGCAAAACGTTTTCGAGCAATGTGCGCGAGCACGCATACATCGTGATACCCGACGCGCTGCGCGGCAACCAGCCGCCCGGCAAACGCATGGCGGCATCCTGCAACGCATCAAAGGGCAAAGCACCGTGCCGGAGGATCGATGGCCGCCAATCCGGCACGATCGCGTCGAATGCTTCGGCACCGGCCCCCATCAGCATGTGCAAGCAATGGCTCTGCGGAGCGCCCCGACGCGGTTGCGGACCAGCGACGGCAGCGCTTGGATAGGTTGCGCGTTCAAGAACGGTGACCTGCCAGTTACGGCTCGCCAGCGTGTGCGCCGCCAAAAGCCCTCCGGGGCCTCCTCCTATGACGATGGCATGGCAGTTCATTTCTTCGACTCTTTGGTGTCAGTTTTTCTCAAGCTTATTTCGAAGCAGCCTCTTCGACATTTTTCATGTGTGCTTTCTCCAGCGCCTGGAATTCTTCGGGAATATCCGCATAGGAAATTCGCGTGAATGTCTGGGCGATCACAGAGGAGAAATCAGACGCGGGCGTTGCGCTGTCCGCATGAACATTGGGCACATAGGGCCCAATGATGTGACGCTCGTTCGGATTGGAGAAATACTGGTTGTTGTAGTAGTTTCCGCCGGGCGACTTGCCTTCGGCCGGGAACTCAAGATGGAAAAGATAGGTGCCCGGCCGACTTTCGGACCCTTGCACCCGGATCGGACTATCCTTGCCCGACGCGCAAGCCTTGGGAAATTTGGGATCGATGTGCAAATCAAATGCGCGGGTCTGGATCACATCCGCCACCGGATAATGACCTTCGTGCTGCGCGACGATTGCATCGAGGTTCCCCATATCTTCCTGAAAATATCGAAGCACCTTGCCGGGCACCTTCCAGTAGATCGAGAGGATGCTTGGCCCGGTGAACTTGTACTCGCCCTTGCTGTCGTAAAGGATCGAATGACCTGTCCAAGCGCCCACCATAATGTCGTAAGGTGTCGCATAATCGAAAATTGTCGTGTCGGACATTGTCGTCTCCCCAGTTTTTACAGTTTTCAGAATTGCACCACATCACTGTTTAAACTGGCCTCGGTTTTCGGGCTTTGCAGCCACCCGAGATCTACGGGAACATCATACAGACGGCCCGGTCCGAAGCGAGCCCAAAAGTGTCTCAGGCCCGGCGCGACCACCCGCACGGCCGGAAATTCAACGTCAGGTCGTGATTGATCGAGCACTACAACTTCTATGCCAACAGACTTCAGCCGTTCGACGCAAATTTCGACGTCGCGGGCCAGATCGTCGGTTGCGTGATTCCCGGCCGTTTTCAGGTCGACCGGCGTCGCCTGCGCATCGGGCACAAGATAGGGATTGTCCCGCGTTCGGACAGTGCGCCACCAGGCAACGGCCTCTTGCGAGCCAAGATAGCTGTTTTGGGTCTCAGGTTGATGCAGGGCCGGAACCGCATCCAGAGATTGATTGATTTCGGTAATCGCGCGGGTCAGTGCCACCGTGGGATCCAGATGACAGCCAAAGCCGTAAATGATGTCCTCTTCTGGCGTGTCGATACGTTTGGAGAGGGCCGCAAAGGTCGGAATGCCCAGATCGCCCGTGACATCCAGAACCCAGATGGACCGGCCAAGCGTCGCATAATGGGCGACCAGATCGGCCACGTATGGATCATCGGCAGATGTCAGATCGACGCCCGGGCGCTGCACCCGATTGTACCACCAGATCGCGACAGCGTCGCGTTCCACAAGCTCCAGCAGACCTTGCAGGATCGCTTCCTCCATGACCGACCCCACGGCACAGCCGTTGGAATCTCCGCGACCAAACACAGGGTCCGCGGTCTGGTAGCCGAAGTAGCACATGGATGTGGGCAGATACCGGCGCTGCTGATGGGTCAGTGACCACATCGGCGTCCACTCGATCTCTGCCTCCCGATCGAAGGGTTCGGGCACCCAGTGGGCCTTGTGCTCCTTGAGGTTGTGATGATCGCGATTGGCGAACTGTGTTTCGCTGTAGAGCATACAGTCATTGGGCCGGAGCGCCGCCGCGCCAAGATCGCGCGCGCGCGCGCGGCAGCGCGGTTCGGTGCCGTCGAAAACACCACAATAACGCTCAAGGGATTCCGCGAGCGCACTCACGCGGGCCTGCGCTGCGGTCTTGCCCTTGCCGCCGGACCGACGCCGCATCCCGTCGCGCAAGACGAAACGCGTGTCGTGCATGTCGGAAAAATTGTGATCCGCCGAAAAGGTCGGCGTCAGCCATCTCGCGTCGCACCCAGCAGGATGGGTGCGGCTGCCGGGGTCCACCGCGCCCACAACGCCTGTGATCGGGCTCAGATGCCGTTCCAACCGGCGGGCGGTTTCCGCAGGATCGCTGCCGCGATGGCCGCCATCCGATGTGACAATTTTGGGCCGGGGTTTCAGGATGATGGGTGCGGGCGAGCGGTCGAGCACGGCGACCGTCCCGCATGCAGGACAGTGCGGACGCCGGATGAGGTGATGGCGCGTCCGTTCGAATGTCAGCGTGTTTGTCGACATCACGCAATTCTCCAGCGCTGAAGCCGTTCCGGTACCGATCCACCCCGTCATCGCCGTTGCGGCCTCGGCCAAACCAGTGAGCGACGTGGATGGCAGATGGCCCGGTTGTGCGCCGTCTGTGATCCCGTTTCGCGCGATGGCATATCTCTCGACGCGCCGGTGCCAGCGCAAACGGTGCGCCAGACACGCCCAGCAGGCGGATTGATGCGGCGTGATCGCCGGGCCGATCCAGTTTTCGGCACCGTGCGGCTTGACCAGCAGCCACGGTTGTTGATCGTCGATGAACTGTTGATTGATCCTTGGCAGTTCAGGGTGAAGGTAGTCATCGGTGATGACGATGGTATGCGCGCCCTGTTCTGATATGTGCAGCCCCTGTTGTTCCAACAGATCCGCCAGTGCGTCGCCGGATACCTGGCCCAGCGCCATGATCTTCACCTGGTTTTGCGCCAACCGGTGCGTCGCCTGCCCTGGCGATATGTTGGCCTGCTCCCAGAAAGCCGCTGTGGATCTCGGCACGTCCGCCGTGTCTTCCGCCAGAACGCCAAGGTTTTCGAGCCTTTGGAGCGCCGCAAGTATGCTCGCGCCAGCATGGCGCTCGGACAATCGGGAAAAAATGTCCCCAATGCGATGCCGTCCATCCAGAAGCGGTGCCAGATCGCAGAATATAGAGTTGGGCAGCCATTCCGCGCCACCCTCCCACAAAAGAAACAGCCCATCGTCGGCATCGACAACAGGCTGGATTCGGGTCTTGAAGCGCGGACGTTCGCGAGCTTGCGAGTCCATGCCAGCTGATGTCATCAGCAGCAGGCGGGCGGAGCCTTGTATTCATCGCCGACATACTTTTCGAGATCTTCATTCGGCGCGGGCGGCATCTTTACAAATTGCGTGTATGTCTTGCCGACACTCTCGCCATATGCGCGCAACGTTGCCGTAGGGTCCGATTCCAAATTCTCTCTGAATGCAGGGTCGGTCCACGCTTTTTTGTGGATTTCCAGCCAGTCCTCGTCTGTTGGCGAGCTCATATCAATATCCCCTTCTTAATGGTCTTTTCAAGTTGCGTTCTGTCCCAGTCGTATAGCTGGTCTATCAACCAATTTTACCAATAAATACAACAGCGAACCGACTATTGACTGTCAAAGAGTACACACGTGTTAACCTTTTGGCAAGATATTGGCGCACCGCTGCTTTCAAGGCGATCCCCCGCGAGCGATCAGCGTTACGTGCGCAAGGCTGCCCGCACTTGAGCGCAGTTCAAAATGTTGCGCCACCATCAGGATGATAAGCGTCATCTGGTTGAATGCCTGGTGCATCGCGATACACGTGCGGGGCCCTGCGCCAAACGGCAAGTATACGGACCGCGGCACGTTTTGCGGTCGACCAAACTCAAACCGCGCGGGTTGAAACTGGTCGGGATCCTCGAAATAGCGCGGGTCGCGATGCAAGAGGCGCGGGCTGACCCACACGTGATGGCCTGCGGTCACAGCGAAACCTTCAAGCTCGAATGCTTGCGCCGCGATGCGATACAGCAGAGGCGCCGGCGGATGCATCCGCAAGGCTTCTTTCAGCGCCGCCAACGCAAGGCTGCGCCCCAGTTCCGGGAGTGCCGGAGGGGCAGTGCCAACCTCCAGCCGATCAGCTTCTTCCGCGATCTGCTGTTCTGTCTGCGCGTCTTGCGCCAGGCAGGACCACAACGCGCCAAGACTGGTCGGCATCGTCAAGTGACCCGCATAGAGCATCTGGACGATCTCGCCTGTGATCATGTCGTAATCGGGCGGCACGCCCGCTGCGCGACAGGTCCGGATCAGCACAGACAGGACGTCACGACCATCGCAGTCGCTGTCCAGGCGGCGCTTGATCAGATCCGTTATGACAGGCAGATCGCGCGGCGCGCGTGGGCGTTCCATGCGTAATATGCCGTCAGCATCATTGGGCTCACTGGCTGTGAAGTCTTCACCGAATATCTCGTCATAGGGCAAGAGTGAGGTACACCCATCCGGATTTCCCCACCCCTCGATATCCACATCCATGACAGTGCGCGCCGCGATACGTGCCGTCAGCAAACGAATGTCGGTCATCAGGTCCACGGGCGGCTCTGCCCGCCAATTGCGGATCATGTCCGCCGTGCATTCAGCGACGATATCCAGTCTCGGCGTTATCTCTCGCGGTCGAAACTGAGGTCTGAGCAGACGCCGTCGGTCCTGCCAGTCCGCCCCCTCGAGGGTCGTAAGGCCGTCTCCCCAATGTCCACGGTTCGACGCGCTGACAAAGTCGGGTTTGTGCAAGAACGGCTCGCATGTATGCAAGAGCCTGTCGACGGCCGAAGCCCCATTGACGAGAACGCAGGCAGTGTGCCCAATATCAAAACGGACGATATCGCCATAAACCTGCGTCAGATTGGACAAGAACGTGAAGACGTCGGACCGAAAAAACCGTGCATTGATACGGCCGTTTGCGGCCCCTGTTGGCCCGGGTGGATCAACCGCTTTTAACACGAAGCGCCAACCCATCGCAGGCGATTTCCTTGGCGGATGAGCCGACCCGCTGGACCTGCATCCTCGCGCCAGACGTTCGTGTGACCACCAATGTGCGTGGGATGGCCCTGCAAACGGCTGTGGGCCATGTCAAACTGCCACCCAAAGACGCTGCTTGGGTCGCCAACACGCTGCTTGAACCCGGACAGACCGAAAACCGAGACCTGAAGTCGGGCGCACCTGCCGACCTGGCCGCGCCCGGGAACGGCAGCCCATTGGACCACCTTGATCGACAAGGCCTTGTCGCGCATCGGCTTGACGGCTCTTTCGGCGCTGTGGTCACCTGCATCCCCCTGCGACCCCCGCGCGGGCCAAGGCCACGCCGGAAGATCACGGGACAGATCGCCCTTGCGCCTCAAGCAATGCTGCGGGTCCGCGACGGAGGCCTTTCGCTGGAAATGCCCGGAGCTTGGGCGCGTATCGTGGTGCACGATACCAAAGTGCTTGAGTTGCTGCCCCTGCTTGCGGCCGGGTGCAACGCCGAGGACTGTGCCGACACAGTTCAGGACCGGCCTGCCGCGTGGGTGGACGCTGTTCTGTGCGCCCTGCAGTGGTGCGGTATCATCACCCAAACTGATCCGTCGGACTGGGCGCTTCATGATCTGGTGTTGCATGCCGCGACGCGCCAGGGCTACGGACGCAAGCCGCTGGGCAAGACGGGCCTGCCCCACTCCGACGCGCAGGACCGGCAGCCGACGTCGCTGAGGCGTATCGACCTCGAGATCCCGAACCAAGAAACTCTGGACCGGCGGGACCCGCCGTTTTCCGCCCTGTCCACGCAGCGCCGGTCGCGTCGATTGCATGGCGACCCTCCCATCAGCGCGCAACAGCTGTCGGAGTTCCTCTATCGCACATTGCATCAACGGGACGGCCACAGACCTCATCCCAGTGGCGGCGCGTGTTATCCCCTGACTGGCTATCTCGCTCTCCATCACTCTTTGGACGTGCCATCCGGGCTGTATCGCTACGATGCGGTGGCACATTGCCTCGATATGGTGGCTGAAACGGATCGCGCGCTCAACCGTCTTCTGACCGACGCGGCTGCAAACGCCGGCGTCTCGGAACGGCCTCAAGTATTGTTGATCCTGTCCGCACGGTTCGCAAAAACCAGCAGCATCTACGAAGACCTGTCCTACAGCCTGATCCTGAAAGAAGTCGGCGCTGTCTTTCAGATGGCGATGCTGTCCGCGGCTGCCATGGGCCTTGCCGCCTGCCCGCTCGGCACGGGCAACGCCCTTGCCTTTTCGGCGCTTGCTGGCCTCGATCCGTTGGTTGAAACGTCTGTGGGTGAATTGATGCTGGGCGCTGCCTCTGATGCCGATCCGAACGGTCCACCAAACGCATAGCGGGCGGTCCGATCGTCGCGACCCCTATAATGGTCAAAGGTTTCAGTCGTCACATCAGGCTTTCTCCTGCACCTTGCCGTGATATCGCTGCGCATCGGAATGCATTGCGTCGTGGCCAGAGTGGCTGATCCACCCAGTTTGGCTATCACGATTAAAGTCACGGCTGAAAAGGATAGTGCCAATGCCTCCGATCAGGGTTCGAATCCTGTCGGCATGGACTGACAATGACCGTCTCCGGCACATCATCCGGATCAAAAACACTTGGCTTCACGGCACGCAGCACCTGTCAAAATGCACCGTCACCAAAGTGACGTGACGTATCCTTTACGTCAACGTCAACTACGTATTGCAAGACGTTCTCTCCTTCCCCATGTCATGGCGGTAACAGCAACCGAGAAAAGACATGAGCGAGAAAACACTGACAATCCGCGAGATGTGCGAGGCCTTCAGCGTCACACCACGCACATTGCGTTTTTACGAAGCCAAAGAGCTCCTGTTTCCGATCCGGCAAGGCCAGAAACGCCTGTTCACCAAGCGTGACAGGGCACGGTTGAAACTCATCCTGCGCGGCAAACGTTTCGGCTTTAGCTTGGAGGAAATCCGCCAGCTTTTGGACCTTTATGATATGGGCGACCAGCAACAAACACAGCTGGCACGCACCTACGAGGTCGCGCGCGCCCGACTGGCAGACATGGAAAGCCAGCGTAACGAACTGACCGAAGCCATTGACGACCTTAAGAACCAACTCAAGTGGGGCGAAAAGATGCTCGCCTCGATGAACACGACATCAAAAGCCGCTCAATAAGCAAGCGGCAAGACACCTGAGGGAAAAGACGATGCCTAGTTATACACCGCCAACCAAAGACATGCAGTTCATCCTGCACGATGTGCTTAATATCACCGCGAGCGACATACCGGGATATGATGAACTGGAAGCCGATTTCACTTCTGCCATCCTCGAAGAAGCCGGTCGCTTGTCCTCCGAAGTTCTCGCGCCATTGAACGCGGTGGGCGACAAGGAAGGCTGCCGTCTGGAAAATGGCGTGGTCTATACACCGACCGGTTTCAAGGCAGCGTTCGAGCAGGTCAAGGAAGGCGGATGGCCCGGCCTGGACATGCCCGAAGAGTTTGGCGGCCAGAACATGCCCGTCGTTATCGGCTCAGCAGTAGGCGAGATGTTTTCGTCCTCGAACATGGCCTTCACCATGTATCAGGGCCTGACCCATGGTGCGGCATCTGCCATTCTGGCGCACGGCTCGCAGGAGCAAAAGGAAACCTACCTGCCCAAAATGGTCAGCTGCGAATGGACAGGGACGATGAATTTGACCGAACCGCATTGCGGCACCGATCTGGGGCTGATGCGGACCAAGGCCGAACCACAGGACGACGGCAGCTACAAAATCACCGGACAGAAGATTTTTATCTCCGCCGGGGAACACGACATGGCGGACAACATCATCCACCTCGTTCTGGCCAAAATTGCTGGTGGCCCTGAAGGCATCAAGGGCGTGTCCCTGTTCATTGTTCCAAAGATACTTGTGAACGAAGATGGATCCCTGGGTGCACGCAACGGCGTCGCAGTAGGCAACATCGAAGAGAAAATGGGGATCCACGGCAACTCGACCTGCGTCATGAATTACGACGGTGCAACCGGTTATCTGATCGGCGACGCGCATAAAGGCATGCGCGCGATGTTCACGATGATGAACGAGGCACGTCTGGGCGTTGGCATGCAAGGCCTGTCGCAGGCAGAGGTCGCCTACCAGAACGCGCTCGAATATGCCACGGACCGGCTGCAAGGGCGGGACGTGACCGGTGTAAAGAACCCGGATGGTCCAGCCGACCCGCTGATCGTGCACCCGGATATCCGACGGTCGCTGATGGATCAGAAATCCTTTGCCGAAGGCGCGCGGGCCTTCGTGCTGTGGGGAGCCACCATGATCGACGCGGCCCACCGCGCGGGCGACAAGGATGCAGACGGGATCGTATCTTTGCTCACACCCGTGATCAAAGGGTTTCTGACGGATGTCGGATATGACAATACGATCAAGGCGCAGCAGGTTTACGGCGGCCATGGCTACATCGAAGAATGGGGCATGTCGCAATTTACCCGCGATGCCCGGATCGCGATGATCTACGAAGGGGCGAACGGCATTCAGGCGCTGGACCTCGTCGGGCGCAAGCTGGCCCAGGATGGCGGCAAACACGTGATGGCCTTCTTCGATCTGGTCAAAACCTTCATCAAGGAAAACGCAGGGCAGGACGAAGCTTACGACAAGGAGTTCCTTGACCCGTTGAAAGCCGCCTCCAAGGATCTGCAAGCTGCGGGCATGTATTTCATGCAACAAGGGATGAAGAATCCCAACAACGCGCTGTCAGGTTCCTATGACTTCATGCACATGTTCGGGCACGTCTGCCTTGGCCTGATGTGGGCCCGCATGGGCAAAGCGGCGCGCACCGCGTTGGCAAATGGCACATCCGATCCTGCGTTCTTTGAAACCAAGCTGGCCACGGGGCGCTACTACATGGCGCGTCAATTGCCGGCGACAGCGCTTCACCTGACCCGAATTCAATCGGGGAGTGAAACGGTGATGGCGCTCGACGCCGCCAACTTCTAAGCTGATGTGGAGGGGGACCGCCCCCTCCATTTTGCGTGAGAACCACTATGGAAAACGGGCTTTTTGTAACACGGCTCTTTTCTGTTGCCATGTCCGCTGAGCGCGAACGCAGCGTCACAAGTTGCGCGCGTGGCGCAGGTCTAAACGAAAAGGCGGCACTGTCGTTTTCATGCGAAGGCGACAACACGTGATGAAGCGCAAGAGCCTGAAGACACACTTGGAGCGGCGCGCCATCGCACCAGACGGCCGAACACACTGAAACGCACTTTGGGGAGGAGTTAGATGAAAGATATGAACGCGGATCAAACCGGCTGGATGACCGACGAACACCAGATGATCGCCGACATGACGGCCCAGTTCATCACAAACGAATGGGCTCCCCACTTCGACCGCTGGCGCAAACAGGGCGAAATGGACCGCTCGACCTGGGCGCAAGCCGGAGAGCTGGGACTGCTCTGCCCCTCGATCCCCGAAGAATATGGCGGCGCGGGAGGCGACTTCGGCCATGAAGCCGCGATCCTGATCGAAGCCTCGCGTGCAAATCTCGCCGCCTGGGGCCACGGAATACATTCCGGTATCGTCGCACATTACGTGCTGGCCTATGGGACCGAGGAACAAAAAGCGCGATGGTTGCCCAAGATGGTAACAGGGGAGCTTGTGGGTGCGCTGGCCATGACAGAGCCCTCTACCGGCTCGGACGTTCAGGCCATCAAAACCCGCGCCTTGCGGGACGGCAACGCCTACCGGCTTTCGGGGCAAAAAACGTTCATCACCAACGGACAGCACGCCAATCTGATCATCGTCGCGGCCAAGACTGATCCGTCACTGGGTTCAAAAGGGATCTCTTTGGTTGTCGTCGAAACCGATGATGCCCCGGGCTTTGCACGTGGGCGCAATCTGGAAAAGATCGGGATGCATGCATCCGATACGTCCGAGCTCTTCTTTGACAATGTAGAAATCACGCCGGAAAACATCCTTGGTGGCGCAGAAGGGCAAGGCTTTGTCCAATTGATGAGCCAACTTCCCCAAGAACGGCTGATCATCGCCTGCTCGGCGGTGGGCGCTATGGAAGGTGCGGTGGAGCGCACGATTGCATATGCCAAGGAACGCGAAGCCTTTGGTGGCCCCATCATGCAGTTCCAGAACACTCGTTTCAAACTGGCCGAGGCCAAGACCAAAACCATGGTCAGCCGGGCGTTTTTTGATGAATGCATGGTCGAGCATTTGCGCGGCGCGTTGACCGTCGACAAAGCCGCCATGTGCAAATACTGGACCACCGATACGCAAGCCTGGGTGCTGGACGAATGCCTGCAACTGCACGGCGGCTATGGCTTCATGCAGGAATACGCGATTGGTGAGATGTGGACAGATGCCCGGGTTCAGCGGATCTATGGCGGTACCAACGAAATCATGAAGGAACTGATTGCGAGGGCGTTCTGATGCGTCAGACAGATAAGCGTGTTGCATCCTGGCCCTTCGGGGAGAGTTTGCCGGGCAAGATGAATGAAGGATCAATGCACACGATCCGCCCCGCCGTCCGGCCCTTGATCGGGATTGACCCTGTTGGGCGGGACGTTGGGGCTTCACCTTGCACAGGGCTCAGCTCTCCAGCCTGCCCTGCACCCACACCGTCACGCATTAACCTTAATGCGCGGTAAACTGATCCCGCTTCATCTTGCGGAATAAACTCCACGGGGGTCCGGGGGTGTGAAACCCCCGGTTCTGCCCCATCAACCATAACCAGCGAAAAGGCCAGACCACATGACCCTCAAATTGCACTGCTTTGGTGAAAGCGGAAATTCCTACAAAGCCGCTTTGGCTCTGGAATTGTCCGGGTCAGCGTGGGAGCCGGTCTTCGTCGATTTCTTCAATGGCGAAACGCGGTCTGATGCATACCGTGATTTGAATCCCATGGGGGAAGCGCCGCTTTTGATCGACGGCGACAGGCGGTTGAGCCAATCAGGCGTGATCCAGCAATACGTCACGGATAAAACGGGCCGGTTCGGTGGTGAAGGGGACGATCGATATGAAGTCTTGCGCTGGACCTTGTGGGACAACCACAAGCTCAGTTCTATGGCTGGTATGATCCGTTTCCTGATGAATTTTTTGCCCGAAGACAAGCGCCCGCACGAGGTGATCGCCTTTAATCAGGGACGACTGAAGGCCGCCTTCGCTGTGCTGGACGCCCACCTCGCGGGTCGTGACTGGTTTGTGGGAAAGGATATAACCAACGCCGACATCAGTTGCTGCGGCTATCTTTTCTATCCTGAACCATTTGGTTTTGATCGCGTGGACTGGCCAAACATCGATCGATGGTTGAGCAACATAGAAAACCTTCCCGGGTGGAAGAGCCCCTACGACCTCATGCCAGGTTCGCCCGCCGATCGGGCGTAGGACGTTACAGTTTACGCAAAGAGCCGCAACGTCACCCTTGATTGGACCAACCGGTCCACCCCATCTGATGCTTAGAACTCGCACAAGACTGCCGACGGCAAAAGGACACGAAACCATGACCGAAGCCTATATTTATGATGCTCTGCGCACGCCTCGTGGCAAGGGCCGCAAGGACGGAAGCCTGCACGAAGTGACCGCCCTGCGCCTCAGCGCCCTGACCATGAACGCGATCAAGGATCGCAACAACCTCGAAGGGCATGCGGTCGAGGATGTCATTTGGGGCAACGTAACCCAAGTGATGGAGCAAGGTGGCTGTCTGGCAAGGTCTGCGGTTTTGGCCTCCGACCTGGATGAGCGCATACCGGGTCTCGCCATCAACCGCTTTTGTGCAAGCGGGATGGAAGCGGTGAACCTGGCCGCCAACCAGGTCAAGGGAGGCGCAGGTGACGGCTACATCGCCGGGGGCGTCGAGATGATGGGCCGTGTGGCCATGGGCAGCGACGGGGCGGCCATCGCCGTTGACCCCTCTCTCGCGATGGAAACGTATTTCGTGCCTCAGGGCATCAGCGCAGACATTATTGCAACTGAATATGGCTTCAGCCGGGATGACGCCGACGCATTGGCCGTCGCCTCGCAACAGCGCGCCAAGGCCGCCTGGGATGAAGGCCGCTTCGGTAAATCCGTCATCACGGTCACCGACATCAACGGCCTGCCCATTCTGGCCCATGACGAATACATGCGCCCCCAGACCGACATGCAAAGCCTGGGTGGTCTGAACCCGGCGTTTCAAGCCATGGGCGAGGTTATGCCCGGCTTCGACAAGGTCGCGTTGATGAAGTATCCGCACCTTGAGCGGATCAATCACATCCACCACGCGGGAAACTCGTCCGGTATTGTCGATGGGTCCGCCGCCGTTTTGATCGGCAACAAAGAGTTCGGCGAGAAATGGGGCCTCAAGCCGCGCGCGCGCATCCGCGCCACGGCCAAGATCGGCACCGATCCCACCATCATGCTGACAGGCCCGGTGCCCGTGACCGAGAAAATCCTCAAGGACACTGGTATGGCCATCGGTGACATCGACCTTTTCGAGGTCAACGAAGCCTTTGCCTCAGTCGTGCTGCGCTTCATGCAGGCCTTCAACGTGGACCATGACAAAGTCAACGTAAACGGTGGCTCCATCGCCATGGGTCACCCGCTGGGCGCCACCGGAGCCATCATCATCGGAACCTTGCTGGACGAATTGGAACGCGCAGACAAGGAAGTCGGCCTTGCGACCCTGTGTATCGCCTCCGGTATGGGAGCCGCGACAATCATCGAGCGGGTGTAGTCCAGTGCGCAATGCCCGCCAAATCTATCAGGAGACGCTCGATGGCATGACAGCCGCTGTCATGTCGCGCGATCCGGCGGCCTTTGCCGAATACGTGGAGTTTCCCTATGAGATCCGCGTCATGGACGGCATGATTGTTTGCAAAGACAAATCCGACGTCGCCCGCTCCGTCAACAACTTCGCGGAACAGCTCGAGCAATACGGCGTCACCGATATGTCGCGAGTCTGCGACTCAGCGCAGTTTCTGAACGCGGATCACATCATTGGCCACCACACCAGCCGTGTCATGTCCGGAGACAAGGAAGTGATATCGCCCTATGTAACCAGGCTTGGCCTGTACCGGTCAAAGGATGGGCATTGGCGGGCAACATTGAGCGACTCAGTTCTGTGTTCTGCAGATTGGCAATTGATCCCGAACTGGGTCAGCCAGACAGAAGGCGACAGCTTGACGAAAGACGTGTCCGCACAAGACAAGCGGCTCAAGCTCTTCCAAACCATTCTGGATCGGATCAGTGCCGCGTTTCTATCCGGTGACGCGGACGCCTGGCTAAATGCGTGCAGCCTGCCATTTCAACTGGTCTCACGCCACGGGGTCGAGACCTTTACCACGAGGGACGAGATGCGGCGGGATTTCGAAGCCTATCAGCGCGAATTCAAAACCCACGGTGTCACGGACATCATCCGCGAAGCAAAAACCGCAGAGTTGATTGATGACGACCATATGGTCGGGACATATCGTACGCATATCATGAACAGGGGCAATCATGTTGTCCCCCCGTGGGAGGCGTCTTTAACCCTGCGCCGCGAAGATGGCATTTGGCGCGCGACCACCGTCATGCGTGCCATCGGTCACCTCAACTGGTCGGCTCAAACCCGGGCTGCAATCGAAGACATACCCCAAGACACTCCGAAGAAGGGAGATCATCAATGACCGATTTCACCATGCACAAGGACGCCGAGGGCGTTGCGACCATCACATGGGATGTTGCCGATAAATCCATGAATGTCATGTCTTTCGAAGGGCTTGCCCTTTTGAACGATCTGATCGACGACGCTTTGTCGGATGATGCCATCAAGGGGATCGTGATCACCTCCGGCAAGGACACCTTTGCAGGCGGCATGGACCTGAACCTGCTGGCCAAGATGAAGGAAAGCGCCGGCGATGATCCCGCCAAGGGTTTGTTTGACGGCACGATGAAAATGCACGGGCTGCTGCGCAAGATCGAGCTGGCGGGCATGGACCCGAAAACCCAAAAGGGTGGCAAGCCGGTCGCGTCCGCGATCCCGGGTACTGCCGTCGGGATCGGACTGGAATTGCCGCTCGCCACGCACCGCACCTTTGTCGCCAACAATCCCAAGGCGCGTCTGGGTCTGCCGGAAATTCTTGTCGGTATCTTTCCCGGTGCTGGCGGGACAACCCGCCTCGCGCGGATGCTGGGTGCAATGGCCGCCTCGCCGTTTTTGCTCGAAGGCAAGCTGTCGAACCCGGACGCTGCCAAACGTGCAGGTCTGATCCACGAGGTGGTGGACGACCCCGTGGCCGCCGCCCGCGCATGGGTGCTGAACGCCAAGGATGCGGACCTTGTTAAACCTTGGGATGCCAAGGGTTACAAAATGCCCGGCGGCGCGCCCTATCATCCGGCCGGGTTCATGACCTTCGTCGGTGCCAGCGCGATGGTCAACGGCAAGACTCAAGGCGTTTACCCTGCGGCCAAGGCCTTGCTGAGTGCCGTTTACGAAGGGGCCCTCGTTCCCTTCGACACCGCCCTAAAGATCGAAGCGCGCTGGTTCACCCACGTGCTGCTGAACCCATCCTCGGGCGCGATGATCCGGTCCTTGTTTCTGAACAAGGAAGCACTTGAAAAAGGCGC
The DNA here is from genome assembly GCF_019966495.1 of Tateyamaria pelophila. Lineage (GTDB taxonomy): Bacteria > Pseudomonadota > Alphaproteobacteria > Rhodobacterales > Rhodobacteraceae > Tateyamaria > Tateyamaria pelophila. Next base: position 36,528 of record NZ_JAIMIA010000014.1, read on the forward strand.
TGTGCGCCCAGCAGGTGTGCCGGATCAACGGGTCAAGAAACTGGGCGTTCTGGGTGCGGGCCTGATGGGTGCCGGGATTGCGCTTGTCTCCGCACAAGCGGGCATCGAGGTGGTTTTGATCGACCGCGATCAGGAGGCCGCCGATCGGGGTAAAAACTACACAGAGAAATATCTCGAAAAGGGTATGGCGCGCAAAAAGGTCACGCAGGAAAAGGCCGACGCCATGTTGGGCCTGATCACCGCAACCCCTGATCTGGACGCGTTGAAAGAATGCGACCTGATCATCGAAGCCGTGTTCGAAGATCCCGCAATCAAGGCCGAGATCACCCAAAAGGTCGAAGCGATCATCCCCGAGGATTGTATCTTTGCGTCCAATACCTCGACCTTGCCGATTTCTGATCTGGCCAAGGCGTCGCACAATCAAGAGCAGTTCATCGGTATCCACTTCTTTTCGCCGGTCGAAAAAATGTTGCTGGTCGAGATCATCAAGGGCGCCAAAACCGGGGACCGCGCGGTTGCCAAGGCATTGGACTACGTCCGCCAGATCAGGAAAACACCGATCGTCGTCAACGACGCGCGGTTCTTCTATGCCAACCGCTGCATCATTCCCTACGTGAACGAAGGCGCGCGGATGGTCACCGAAGGCGTTGAACCCGCTCTGATCGAAAACGCCGCCAAATTGGTCGGCATGCCGCTAGGTCCGCTGCAACTGACTGACGAAACGGCCATCGACCTTGGTGCGAAAATCGCACGCGCCACCATGGCGGCCATGGGTGACGCCTACCCCAAATCCGGCGCAGATGACCTGATCTTCTGGTTGGAGGCCGAAGGGCGTCTGGGGCGCAAGGCAAATGCCGGCTTTTACAGCTATGACGACAAGGGCAAGCGCATCGGGCTTTGGGAGGGTCTGGGCGAAAAATACCCTGCCGCCGAAGATCAACCTGATCTGACCGAAGTGCAGCACCGCCTGTTGTTCAGCCAGGTGCTCGAAGCGGTGCGCGCGTTGGAAGAAGGTGTGTTGATGGACATCCGCGAGGGCGACGTGGGCGCGATCCTGGGCTGGGGCTTTGCTCCTTGGTCCGGCGGCCCGTTCAGCTGGCTTGACATCATTGGCACACCCTACGCCGCCGAACGGTGTGATCAATTGGAAGCCAAGTTCGGCGAGCGGTTCAAATGCCCCGATCTGCTGCGCGAAATGGCCGCAAAGGGACAGAGCTTTTACGGTCGGTTTGGATCAAACGCGTCCGCAGCAGCCTGATAAAGACCGAACCCATGCCAAATCTGGACGCCGCCGAAACCAGTCGGCGGCGTCTTGCGTTCTTCGGCAAATCACTAGGCAACAACCTGCGTGTAAACCCGGGTATCGAGGCTCGACATCTGCGGTGACAGGACAAAGCCGGTTTTCAACAAGACACTCGAAGAGGCAGGGTTGGCAACGCCCACACCGGCAACATACACGACTCCCTGCCCCTTCGGCGTGGCCTCCAGCAGGCCCCAAACCACTTCGGTGGCATAGCCCCTGCCCCAGGCCGCATCGGCCAGCATATACCCCAGATGCACATTCTGTGGGCCATCATGCGCCAGGATCAGCAAGCCGAGCAGAACACCCGTGCCAAGATGTGTGACCGAATAGACATCGCTTTCGGCCTCGCGGGCCCGAACCCAATCGGCAATCTGACCTGCCCCGCGCGGCAAGCGCAGCGGTTCAGGCAAGGGAGCCAACACGTTCGGCGTCAGGATAAGTGCAAGGTCCTGTTCAAGGGCAGCGCGCTGCTTTGGCCCCTGAACGATCGTGCGCCATGACGTGATGCTGAGACGGCTGGTAGTAAAGTTCTGGATCCGCATGGTGTCTCCCCTCGGATGGGCACTATACACGCATACGGGCATAAAGAAGGACAGTTGCGCGCGACGCCGCTATTTTGTGGTTCGGGACCACGTCAAACTGTCGTTTGCGCGTCGCTTGCAAAGCGCAGCGGGTTTGCCGACGGGTCTTTGCCCGCTCTCGGATTGGGCTCTGTACCGTTCGAAATGCCACTCGGACATAAGTTCCATGTGTTAGTCGAAGGTATATTTGAAGCGCGCGATATCTTCCGCACAATCCTCGGCGACAGCCTGCCGGGCAGCGGCGGTATAGTAGTTTCGATAGTCCGCATCACGCTCGGATGCGTTGACGCGGGGCAAGTCCAACTCAAATCCCAGATGCGCCCAAAGCGGCGCTCCGTCCTGTTTCAAAGCTTCGATCCGAATATAGGCATCGCCCCGATCCACCCCCGTCGCGTCCGTCATATAGTGCCGCGCGGGGCTTGCGCGCATCGACGCGCGCACTTTTGCGGATTGTACGAAACTATCAAATGGCAGCCCCGACGCCAATTCCACAACCGGATGTTGAAACCGCTGCGTCTTGAGCCAGTGATAATAGCTGACCATCCGGTCCCAGGGGTTGCGCACCAGCGTAAAGGCAAAGAGACCATCCAGCGAAGGCACCAATCCATCAATGTCCGAGAGCGTGCTGTGCTTCCAAAGCCGCCCACGGGTCTTGATGCCCTTGAGCCGCCGCCTCCGCTTGAGCGCCTTGGGCGTGTCTCCCAACATGATGTCGTCTTTCATCGCGCGCGCTTCGAGCGCCAAGGCCATCGCTGTGCCACCGGTTTTGGGCGCATGGACAAAGATATACTTTCGGCCGGGAGACAGGATCATACCCCCAGTGTATCCGCTGGGCCGTCCGCGTCCATGGGTGCCGGTGGAGTATTCCCCGATCAGCAAATGATGAACCCTGGCTTGGTGGGTCTTGGTGCGCATTTCGGGTCGACAAACCCACCTTGGAATCTGCCCCGTATCCTCTCTTTCCAATTGCCATACAGTCCGGCATAGTTTTTGGCTGAATGCACCGGGTTGAGAGGAAACTGCAATGGGCTGGATGGCCGACGAAACTGGTCTGGATAAAACGGCTGCAAACTATGTAGCGTTGACCCCTTTGTCTCATTTGCGGCGCGCAGCACATGTTTTTGCAGAACGGCCTGCTGTTGTGTATGGCGCACACCGCGTCACCTATGCCGAATACTATGCCCGGTGTTCGCGCCTCGCCTCCGCGCTTGCGGCGATGGATGTCAAACCGGGGGATGTGGTCGCCACCTTGATCCCCAACCTGCCGGCGCAGGCCGAAGCGCACTTCGGCGTGCCCGCCTGTGGCGCCGTGTTGAACACGATCAACATGCGCCTTGACGTCGGGACAGTGACTTACATCCTTGAGCATGGTGGCGCGAAAGTGGTTCTGGTCGATACACAGTTTATCACCTTGGCGGAAGACGCGATCGCCCGGATCGACGGTGCGGCACCGATCATCATCGAAGTGGCTGATGCCGCCCACGGATGGCCCGCCACCGGTCGGCATACGGAATATGAGGATGTTCTAGAGGGCGGCGACCCTGACTTTGACTGGATCATGCCGGAGGATGAATGGGAGAGCATCGCCCTTAATTATACTTCCGGCACAACGGGCCGCCCCAAGGGCGTCGTGACGCATCATCGCGGCTCCTACCTCATGACAATGGGCACCGTGATTTCGTGGCGGATGCAATTGCACCCGGTCTATCTTGCCATCGTTCCCTTGTTTCATTGCAATGGATGGAACCATACGTGGATGATGCCGTTGCTGGGCGGCACGGTCGTCTGCTGTCGCGAAATCGCAGCCAAACCGATTTATGATGCCATCGCGGACGAGGGCGTGACCCATTTTGGCGGAGCGCCCATCGTGCTGAACATGATCGTGAACGCCGACGAAGCGGACCGCCGCGCCTTTGACCATGTCGTGGAAGTCTTCACGGCGGGTGCGCCCCCTGCCCCTGCCACGTTGGGCAAGATCGAAGGATTGGGCTTTAACGTCACCCAAGTCTACGGATTGACCGAAACCTATGGGCACGTAACCGAATGTATCTGGCGCGACGATGAGTGGGACGGTCTGGAGCATGGCGAGCGGGCGGCGATCAAGGCGCGCCAGGGCGTCGCCTTTCCGATGATGGACGATATCACGGTGATGGACGCCGATATGACCCAGATACCGATGGACGCGACCGCGCAAGGCGAGATCATGATCCGCGGCAATTCAGTCATGAAAGGTTATCTGAAGAACCCGGATGCCACGGCAGAGGCTTTTGCCGGTGGGTATTTTCACTCTGGCGACATCGCGGTTCAGCATCCCGATGGCTATATCCAGATTGCAGACCGGGCCAAGGACATCATCATTTCGGGCGGTGAAAACATCAGCTCGGTGGAGGTCGAAGGGGTGTTGATGGGCCACCCGGACGTGAACCTTGCGGCGGTCGTTGCCCAACCGGACGCAAAATGGGGCGAGGTGCCCTGTGCCTTTGTGGAACTCAAGCCGGGCAGCGCGGCGACGGAGGCCGACCTGATTGCCTTCAGCCGTGAGACGCTGGCCGGGTTCAAGTCACCCAAACGCGTCGTGTTTCAGGAATTGCCCAAGACATCGACCGGCAAAATACAGAAATTCGAACTGCGCAAGGTTGCTGAAGGGTTGTAGCGCGGCAATCTGATCCGCCAACACGCTCGGACATCTGCCGTTTCATCGTCAGGTGGCTGACATCAATGCGCAGGGCCGTCTGTCATCATTGCGCCCGGGTTCATGATGTTGTTGGGATCCAGGGCGGACTTGATCCGGCGCAGCAGCGCTTGTTTTTCCGGGCTGGCATAAAGTTCAAGATCTTCGGTCTTGAGCCTTCCAATACCGTGTTCTGCGCTGATGGAGCCATCGAACATCCGCGTGGCCTCGTTGATGGCCATACGCACGGCTTTCACAATTTCCGGATGGGTCGCGACGAATTCAGACTTGGAGATGCCTTCCGGTGGCAGCACATTGTGATGAATATTGCCATCCCCGATATGTCCGTACGTGTTCATCCGCAGGCCGGGATGGATATCGTGAATCATGCGCGTGGTTTGTGCGATGAAGGCGCCCACTTTGCTGATCGGCACCGATGTGTCGCTGTTGCAAAACGCGCCCCCAGCCCGGTTCGCTTCGGGAGTGTTTTCGCGCAAATCCCACAAGCTTTTCTGCTGGGTTTGGGATTGGGCGACGACGGCGTCGAACAGCAATTCGCCTTCAAGACACGCCTCCAGCACCTCTTCCAACCGGTCCCGTATGCCTGTCGGGCCACTGGCCTCCAACAATAGATACCAGTCGTGATCCTCCGTGAAAGGGATGGACAGAGCAGGGAAATGCGTGGTGACAAGCCGGAGTCCGAAATCACTCATCAGTTCCAGCGCCGAAATACTCTCCCCCAACTGCTTGCGGATATGCTTGTAAAGCTCCAGCCCGGCGCCGGGCGACGCGATGGCGCACAGGACAGTCACCGTCTCCGGATCAACCGGCTTGAGCACCAACGTGGCCGCTGTAATGATCCCCAGCGTGCCTTCGCTTCCGATCAACAGGTGCCGCAAATCATATCCGGTGTTGTCCTTGCGCAGCGGGCTCAGGGCACTGTAAATCGACCCATCCGGCAAGACCGCTTCGATACCAAGGCAAAGATCGCGCGCATTACCGTGCCGGACGACCTGAATGCCCCCCGCATTCGTCGCCAGATTTCCACCAATACAACAGCTGCCCTTGGAGGCCATGCTAAGCGGAAACATCAGATCATGGGCGCTGGCGCTGTGGTGGATGTTTTCCAGAATACACCCCGCCTCAACCACGATGGCACCATCGTCGATCAACACCTCACGCACTTTGTTCATGCGCTCCAGCGACAAAACGATGGCCGCGTCGCTATCGACGGACATTTGCCCCGCCACAACGCCGGTTCCACCGCTGAACGGGACGATGCCGACCTTGGCGTCATTGCAAATCCGCACGACCTGAGCGACCTGTTCGGTGCTATCTGGCAGGACGATCAGGCTGGCACGGCCTTTGAAACGCCCACGGGGGTCCTCAAAATATCGCGCACCGTCGGCCGCAGGTTTCCACCCCTCATCCCCCACGACCGCCTTGAGATCATGCAACACCTGTGACCCCGGTGCATTAAAGCTGGACGACATGGAGAACACTTCCCATTGAACAATCTGCCGCCATTGTTCAACGAAAGCATAACTTCGGCAAATCATTGTTTTTTGAAGTTTCCTAAAGACACTCTTTAGGGTTTTTCTGTCTCTGCGGCCTGCGCCACGACAGTTTCGATCTGCTCCAACAGCTTTTCCACCAAGCGCAGTTTGGAACAATCCGCGCGCGTCAGAATGCCCAATGTCCGAGACGGCGCTTCCGCCCCCAACGATATTTTCCTGAGTTGCCGGAATATCGGATCAGGCACGCAGATATTTGGGCCAACAGAGACGCCCAGATTATGCGCCACCATGCTGGCGAGGTTTTCAAGCGAACCCATTTCCATGGCATCATTCACCTTCACCTTTTGCGTGGACAGCCATTCTTCGGCCAGCATGCCGACGGACGCCTGACGGGTATGACGAATATACGGCATCGTCGCGAGGATTTTGCGCGGGTCCGTTTCCATCACCTCACGCGCGGTTAGCAAAACAAGTTCTTCCTCGAAAAACGGTGTCCAGTTCAGATTGTCCTGCACCCGCAGCGGTTCGCTCATGACGGCGGCGTCCAGAACCCCCTGTTCCACAAGCTCAAGCAATCTCGGCGAAAGCTCGGGGACGATGCGGATGTGCAGATCAGGATACAATTGAAGCAACCGCTTGGAAGCTTTCGGTATCAATCCGTGGATGGTCGAAGGAACGGCCCCAAGGATAAGCTCACCGATCATGCGAGGATCACCCGTCAGATCGTCAAGAATGGTATCATAGGCAAACACGACCGCTTTCGCTTTTGGGACGAATGCCCTGCCAAGCTGGTTCAGGCGTGGCGTTTTTTCCGACCGGTCAAACAGCTTGACGCCCAACGAGTCTTCCAGCCGCTTCATCTGTTGCCCGACGGCGGCGTGTGTCACGCACACCGTTTCAGCGGCAGCACTGAAGCTGCCACTTTCCGAGATCGCGATCAGAGTCTTGAAGAGCGAGATCGTCATACGGGCTTAGATACGGATTGCAGTTGAAGCATTGTCGGCCAAAGTAAACACAAGCTTTACGAAGGGTCAAAAAAATATGACTCGCGTGAAGGAAATTTTAAGATCAAAAAAATGGTGGCACACGCCCCAACCCGAAAGGCCTTCCTGATGATCATCGACAACGGGCCCTACGGCTCCACCGGCGATCAACCGACCTACGCGGACAAAAGAAATGTACGGGAAGCCGTCGCGGCGGCCTGCGGCCGTGAGAGTTTCGTGACGGTGACACCGGCAGGGTTCCGCACGTGGCCATTGACAGCAAGAAGATGACTGTGATCGTTTTGAAATGCGACAGTGGCAATATCAAACTGCCCTTCATCACAATGGACCCCGTCGTCATCAAGGACAGGTTCACGAAGGCTGTACGGGCCTGACACGGCCCGGACAGACGCGACATACCAGCATTAGGGAGGAACAACATGCTGAGACGATCAATCCTGAAAATAGGGGCCGCCTTTGCGCTTGCCGCGACATTCGGCACCGTTGCACAGGCCGAACTCGACGGCCCGGTAAACTACATCATTCCCTTCGGACCCGGCGGTGAATCCGATATCTCTGCCCGGCTGCAACAGCCCTATTTCAAAGACAAGTTTGGCGAGGATCTGGTGGTTTCCTATCAGCCGGGCGGCGGCGGTGCCGTGGGCTGGGCGTCGCTCAACGGGTTGAACGGCAACGGACAGACCATCATGGGTGTGAACCTGCCGCATATCATCATCCAGCCAGCACAAAAGGCAGTTGGGTTCACCACAGAGGATCTGAACACCTTCTACATGTTCCACTTCACGCCCGATGCTATCGTCGTAGCAGCAGACAGCCCCTATGAGACGCTTGCCGATCTGGTGGATGATGCCAAGGCGAACCCCGGTCAGGTGACCATGTCGGGATCCGGCAAGGCCAGCGCAAACCACCTGGCGCAGATAAAATTCGACAAGATGACCGGTGCGCGCACAACCTATGTTCCGTTCAAGGGAACGGGTGCATCCGTGACCGCGCTGCTTGGCAATCAGGTCAAGGCGCAGTGGGGCTACACCACGGTCGGTGCCACTCAGGGCGAAGCTGTGCGGTTGCTGGCCGTAGCCATGGAGGAACGCCACCCGCTCTTCCCGGATGTGCCGACTTTCAAGGAACTCGGCTATGACATGGTGGGCGGCGCATATCGCGGTATCGCTCTGCCAAACACCGCCAGTGCGGAAACCACCAAAATGTGGTCCGACATGATAGGCGAAATCAATGCAGACCCAGCGTTCCGGCAAAAGATGTTGGACGGCGGATTTGCCTTGCTGGACGTCAACGCCGACGACATGGATGATTTCATCGCCGCCCGCACCGAAGAGTATCTGGCAGATGCCCGCGAAGCCGGTCTGATCAACTAAAAGTCAGCGGTTAACCCAGGGAAGGGATGACAATGGAGTTCGGTCATTTTTTGTCGGCCCTCACGCCGCTCAACCTGGGCTTGGCCCTGTTTGGGGTCATTGCGGGAACGGTCGTCGGATCAATCCCCGGGTTAACCGCCACGATGGCACTGGCCGTGCTGGTGCCGATTACATTCAGCATGGAACCTGCCTCCGCGCTGATCCTGCTGGGCGCCATCTATACCGGTGCCATCTACGGCGGTGCATATTCCGCCATCCTGCTCAACACCCCCGGCACGCCGTCTGCGATTGCCACAACCTTTGATGGCTACCCCATGGCCAAACGGGGCGATGGCGATCTGGCCGTCGCATTGGCCTGTTTTGCCTCGGTTTTCGGGGGCATGGTCGGGGCGATTGCGCTGCTCTTTCTGGCCCCGCCCTTGTCCAAGGTCGCATTGGCTTTCGGCCCGGTTGAATATTTCTGGCTCTCTGTCTTTGGCCTGTCGCTGATCGCATCGCTGTCGGATGGCAACCTGGCCAAAGGGTTGGCGGGCGGCGCGTTCGGCATGATCCTGTCCACCGTGGGCGTGGCCGAGATTTCGGCAGATATCCGGCTGACCTTTGGCAGTCAGGTTCTCATCGGCGGCTTTGGTGTGGTGGGCGCATTGATCGGGCTCTATTGCATCCCGGTGCTGATCGACCTGGTCGCCGTACCCGACCGGCACCTGAAGGTCGAAGACGACGTCAAATCCGTGCGTATCGGCGAAGCCTATCGCATCGCGATGAAGTCAAAATTCAATCTTGTGCGCTCCTCAGTGATTGGCACGGTGGTGGGGATCTTGCCCGGTGCCGGTGGGTCCGTCGCCGGACTTGTTGCCTATTCCGAGGCGAAACGGACAGCGAAACCCGGACAGAAATTCGGCGAAGGCGAACCAGATGGCATTCTGGCCACCGAGTCCGCGAACAACGCGACCGTGGGCGGCGGGTTCATCCCGACGCTCGTTCTGGGCATACCCGGAACGCCACCGGATGCAATTGTTCTGGGTGCCCTGCTCATTCAGGGGGTGCGCACCGGACCGTCGATGTTCTCGCAAAGCGGTTCCATCGTTTATACCTTCATCTACGGGCTGATCATCGCAACCATCCTGATGCTGCCTGCAGGCTTGCTGATTGGGCGCTATGCGTACAAATCCATCGTCTCGATCCCCAAGGCGGTGCTCGTCCCTGCCGTTGGTTTCATGACGATCATCGGAACTTTCGCCATCCACAACAGCGTCTCGGACGTGTTCATCATGCTGTCGCTGGGTGTTTTTGGCTGGGTGGTCGCCCGCTTTGGCTTCAAAGCCTCACCGATTGTGCTGGGCCTCATTCTGGGCCCGATTGCAGAGCAGGGATTTGTTCAGGGCTGGACCATCGGTGCCGCAACGAACAACCTCTTAGGCATGTTCTTTGGCCGCCCCATTTCTCAGGGCATCCTGGCCTTCACGCTGATAACACTGTTCCTGCCGCTCTTTCTGGAGCGCAAACACCGCAAAACTGCGAGGAAGACCAACCAATGATCAATGCGCCCGAAGCCAATTCGCAAGGTCAAATGGGATCTTTGCTCGTCTCTTTCTTCTTTGTCATCGCGGGTGTCGTGACCCTTTACGACACAACCGGGTACACGGATCGCGACAGCCAGGTTTTTCCACAAACCGTAGCGATCATCCTGATCATCACCGCCAGTATTTCCTTAGTTACGCGGTTCCTCAAACCCTCGGATGAGGGCGGGTTCGGCGATGGCGTCTGGTGGCGGCGTTGCCTGCTGATCGCAGCGATGTTTCTTGCCTGTTTTACAATGCCTTACCTTGGGTTCCTCCCCGCCGGAGCGATAGCCTTTGCAGGCGGCTTGATTGCGGCGATGCATGATCGCTGGAGCGTCGGCACGGTCTTGCTCTATTGGGTTTCAGGGGCGGTAACGATGGTCGCTTTCTTTTCGCTGTTCAAATTCGTGCTGCTGGTGCCGCTGCCCTAAAACGCGCTTCTCCAACACCCTCCAGACGTCTCCAACGGGGCGCTTCTTCGGCAAAGGCCTCAGACCATGATTTTCGACAACACCATACACGCGTTCGAAGATGCTCGCCGGATCGCGCGTCGGCGGCTTCCCTGGATGGTGTTCGACTATATCGACGGCGCGGCCGGGACGGAATATGCCGAGCGGCTCAATCGCGACTTGCTCCGCGCCCTTTGGTTGCAGCCGCGGATTCTGAAGAATGTACAGCACCGCAATATCACGACGCCCTTGTTCGGCAAGCAGGCCGGTTTGCCCTTCGGGATCGCACCGATGGGCATGTGCAACCTGTCGTCTCCCAAGGCGGATATCTTGCTGGCCGGGTTGGCGGCGAAACACAAGATCCCCGTCGGTGTCTCGACGGTCGCCTCCACGTCGCTGGAACGAATGATCGAATTGTCACAAGGCCACGCCTGGTTCCAACTTTATCTCAGCGGAGCCATGGAAGGATCGAACCGGCTTGTGGCGCGCGCCAAAGCCTCCGGCTATGAGACCCTTGTACTGACTGTCGACGTCCCCGAAGTCGGCCGCCGTCCGCGCGAGCTGCGGCGCGGGTTCAAGATGCCGTTCCGCATCGGCCCACGGCAATTCATAGACTTTGCCTGCCATCCTCTGTGGTCCATTCCGCAGGTCATGATGGGCAAGCCCGAAATGGCAAATTTCGGCGGCGAACATGGCGAATTCGACCGCACCGAAAGCCGGGCGGCGGCCACTTGGGACACGCTGGCCCAAATACGTGACGACTGGAAAGGCAACCTCGTCGTCAAAGGGGTCGTCAGTGTCGAAGATGCGAAACGCCTGCATACCGCCGGGGTCGACGCCATTCAGGTCTCGAGCCACGGAGGGCGTCAATTGGACGGTGCAAAGCCCGCGATCCTCGCGTTGCGCGACATCCGCGCCGCCGTGGGTCCGGACATGACACTGTTCTATGACAGCGGTATTCGAAGCGGTGAAGATATCGTCAAAGCCTATGCCATGGGTGCAAATTTCGTGTTCCTCGGGCGGCCGTTTTCCTTTGCCATCGCGGCCGGTGGCGCACGGGGCCTGACGGAAATGACCGACCTGCTGGCGGATGAGGTCAGTATCACGCTGGCGCAGCTTGGTCTGGACGATATCAATGACATCACATCGGATGTCCTGGCCCCGAACCCGAATATCTGATTGCCATCGGAAAACATCTCCAGGCCCGGCGCATGACCGTTTATGTGCCTGGACCGTCCACGATCCTTTGCAGTTCCCGCTTTACCAATGCAGGCACGAAGATAAAGCTGCCGTCCCGCAGGTAGCTCTTGGAGAGCAAGTCGTACACATCCCGCGACAGGATCACCGGAAGGTAGGCCGTGTGTTTCCGCGAGACGACCTGATGTTCGGTCTCCAGATCAGAAATGTCATACCCGACCACAAGATTTTCTTCGCGGGTCGACTGATATCCCAACAAGGCCAGCCGACGGTAAAACTCGGCACTATATTTCTCAGCGCCCTGATTGGATGCCCGAAAGAAAATCTGGCGGCCATCCGCAATCTCGATAATGCGCCGCAGCGTGATATCTGTAGGATCAGCGACCGTGACCCCCTCGTACTCGGCCTCGATCGTGCGCAAGCTGACCTCATCATTCGGAGAGGCCACTCTACCATCGATCGACGAGGTGACAAACTGGCTGCGTTGCTCCTTGTCGCCGACGATGACGATGCTTTTCTGGGCCCAGCCAACCTCTTTTTCGTATTCACGAATGCGCTGCACCGCGATTTCGACCCGGTGCGGCGCCGCATCGTATTCCTGCGGCCCCGGCAAAAAAAGGTGTTCGTCGACCACGGGAAACAGCATGTATTCGCCCGCATCCTGTGTATTGAACTGATCCAGAGCCCGCACGAATCCTTCGTCCCCGTCCGCACTGATGAACTTGCCCCAAAGATTTGTGTAAAGCGGCCGCGACGAAGAGAGTGTCGGACCGATGGTCGGGTTATCGACCACAAGGCTCTTGGCGACCTGATCCCCGTCACCGGCAAACAGCAATGAAAAGCCGGATGGGAAATTGAACCGGCCGTTGCCCTCATCAATTGCCTTTCTCAGTTTTTCCTGAGCATCATAAACCCGGTCTTTCCAGTTGTTTTTATTGATCTTGCGCCACAACTGCCGAATTCCCGCCACGCCGAAGGCATAGATCAGAATATTCGGCAGATGGTACATCAGATGCTGTTTGCCAACTGGCTTGCCAACCAACCCCCAGACGTAATCCAGCGCCTTTGCCAACCGCTCGGGCAGCAAGAAAAATCCGGGCAGCACGCTGATCAGGTATTCGCCGACCTCCGGAAATATCACGAGGACCGACGCGAAGAACAGGGTCAGCCAGCCAGCGACTCTGAGCATGAAACGCGCAAAGCTGGTGGTTTCCGGAAAGCTGTGAGTCAGAAACGGCTCGACCAGCTCGATATCCAGACGGTCACCAGCTCGGACTTTTTCAGCGATCCTGACCAATGCTGTCTTGGAAAGTGGCACGTATCTGAAACCTTAATTCTCTGTCCCACCCACCTAAAACGACGAGCAGGCTGCCGCCAAGCTGCCAATGAAAGGCCGATGGATCAAGCAAATTTGCGTGCGATACGGTGAATGCGCATGCCAATCTTCACCTGGCATGCGTGATCTTGTGCAGAAAAGTGACATAAAAACGGCCACATATCCGGTTTGCCGACGCGAGAAAGCGCTTAGCCCTTGGCGTAGCCCAGCGCTTGCAAGGCAAGCTTGATCTCATCCAAGATTGCCGGGTCGTCGATGGTGGCAGGCATCTTGAACGCTTCGTTATCGGCAATCTTGACGACCGTAGCGCGCAATATCTTGCCCGATCGGGTCTTGGGCAACCGGTCCACGACCATTGCCTGTTTGAAGGCCGCCACAGGCCCGATCTGATCCCGCACGCGCTTCACGCATTCTTTGACGATCTCTTCATGCGGGCGGTTTACGCCCTTCGTCAGACACAAAAGACCGACAGGAGCCTGGCCCTTGAGCGCGTCGCTGACCCCGATGACCGCACATTCCGCCACGTCCGGATGACCGGCCAGAACCTCTTCCATCGCGCCCGTGCTCAGGCGATGGCCGGCCACGTTGATCACGTCATCGGTCCGGGCCATGATATACAAATAGCCGTCCTCGTCCATCATGCCCGCATCGCCCGTCTCGTAGTAGCCGGGGAAAGCGTGCAAATAGGACTTCTTGTACCGATCATGCGCATTCCACAGCGTCGGCAAGGTGCCCGGCGGCAGTGGCAGCTTGATCGCAATCGCGCCCAACTCGCCCGGCGCGACGGGGTGCCCTGCCTCGTCCAGGATTTGCACGTCATAACCCGGCATTGCGACGGTCGGAGAGCCGATTTTCACCGGCAAGGCCTCGAGGCCCGCAGGGTTGCCCGCAATGGTAAAGCCGGTTTCCGTCTGCCACCAGTGATCGTAAACCGGAACACCCAACACCTCTTGCGCCCACACGATGGTGTCGGGATCCGCGCGCTCCCCCGCAAGATAGAGCGCCCGCAATCCGCTCAGGTCATATTTTTGCCGCTCCAGTCCCTTGGGGTCTTCGCGTTTGACCGCCCTGATCGCCGTGGGGGCCGTAAAGAAACTTTTGACGTCATGTTCTTCGATGACACGCCAGAACGTACCGGCATCGGGGGTGCCGACGGGCTTGCCCTCGAACACGATCGTTGTGTTGCCATGCACCAGTGGCGCGTAGCAGATGTAGGAGTGCCCCACGACCCAGCCGACATCGGACGCGGCCCAGAACACCTCGCCCGGCTCAACCTGATAGATGTTTTTCATGGTCCAGTTGAGGGCAACCAAATGACCGCCCGTGTGCCGGACGACCCCCTTGGGCGCACCGGTGGTTCCGGAAGTGTAAAGGATGTAGGCAGGATGGTTCCCTGCGACAGGCACGCACGCCGCTGGTGTCACACCCTCTTGGCATTCGTGCCAATCGACATCTAGCGCGGTCAGGTCACACGGGTTTTGCTCGCGTTGCAGAATGACGCAGAACTCGGGTTTATGGTCGGCCATCTCAATGGCCCCCTCAAGAAGGGGTTTATACGCAACGATGCGGCCCGGCTCCAACCCGCAAGACGCCGCGATGATGGCCTTGGGCGTGCAATCGTCGATACGAACCGCCAGCTCATGTGCAGCAAAGCCGCCAAACACCACGGAATGCACCGCACCCAGACGGCTACAGGCGAGCATCGCAACCAACGCCTCGGTCACCATCGGCATGTAAATGATAACGCGGTCCCCAAGGGTCACACCGCGCGCGGCCAATGCCCCGGCTAGCGAAGCGACTTGATCCTGGAGTTCTGCATAGGTGGTTTTTGACTGCGTGCCGGTGATGGGGCTATCGTAAATGATCGCCACCTGATCACCGCGACCGGCCTCCACATGCCGGTCCACCGCGTTCCAGCAGGTGTTGACCTTTGCATCGGCGAACCATTCGTACAAGCCGTCGCCGTGATCGAACAAGGCCTTTTGAGGCGCCTCAAACCAGTCAATCGCTTCGGCTTGCTTTAGCCAATACGCCTCTGGATCAGCCTTCCAGCGATCATATTCCGCGCGATACCCCATGAGTTCGTTCCTCCACCTTTTCGATCTCACAAAGGGTTACGCCCGGGCAAGGGCCCGGGGCAAGAGGTGTGAGCGCAATCAGTGACGGAATAGCGCCATTTAGTGAAATGACGCGTGCTTTGGTCTGTTAGCGGTCCCCCTCCGAGCGGGCATCGCGAATGGCTCCGGCGCAGTCCTCGTCGTCGGTCGCAGAGCAGTCAACGAAACGTGCACCTACTTTAATGGTGCGGATCGAATATGTTGAGCCGTCCGCGCGCTCCAACTCGCGTGTGACCGAACTATAGGTCTCGTCGTTATAGACAAATGTACCTTCCGTTTCGCTGATCGTTTTCGCCCATGCGGAAAGCGGAAGCGCCATCAGAAATACTGCGATAAATCTCATCCAAACGTCTCCTGACTTTGATGAATTGTTTCCCTATGAAGGATTTTCAGGTCCTACCATCGAGTGTTAAACCAAAATAATCGCGAACTTGGTTGCTCGCAACAGTTCCCTATCGGTTGCCTGAATGGTTTCTGTCGCGAATGGCCGCAACGCAGTCCTGATCGTCGGTCGCAGAGCACGTTACACTGCGCCCGCCAAGCTGAATGGACCGCCTTTCAAATGTTGTCCCGTCGTTGCGCACGAATTCACGTGTCACCGTGGGTAACGCCCGGCCGTTATAGACGAATGTCCCCTCCGTCTGGTTTGCCGTCTCCGCGCAAGCGGCCAGCGACAAGACCACCAAGAACAACACTGCAATTCTCATTCAAACGTCTCCTGTCTTTGCTCAAAATCACATTACATCGAATCAACTTTTGGTCGTGCAACAAATTATTGAACAGCATTCACTTATTCGTGCACAGGATCCCGGCCTTGGGCGGGACAATCGCAAGACTTATCCGTAATGTGTAACCGGCGTCCCTGCGACAGCCGACATGTTCAAAAGCCCTCGTGCCGTGATCGACGGGCTCACGATATGTGCCCGGTTACCCATACCCATCAGGATCGGACCCACTTCGAGACCCCCGCCTTTCATCTTGAGGATATTGCGCACACCGGACGCCGCATCCGCATGCGCAAAGACCAGAACGTTGGCAGGCCCCTTCATCCGGTTGCTGGGAAACAGCCGACTGCGCAATTCGGGGTCGAGGGCGGTATCTATGTTCATCTCGCCTTCATAGCAAAAATCATGACCCTGTGTATCCAGCATCCGGATCGCTTCGCGCAACCGCCAGCCTGATCCATCCCCCTGATTCCCGAACTGGGATTGCGAGCAGAATGCGACATTCGGCTCGATCCCGAACCGGCGCACGTGACGGGCAG
Organism: Tateyamaria pelophila; assembly: GCF_019966495.1. Lineage (GTDB taxonomy): Bacteria > Pseudomonadota > Alphaproteobacteria > Rhodobacterales > Rhodobacteraceae > Tateyamaria > Tateyamaria pelophila. Next base: position 52,902 of record NZ_JAIMIA010000014.1, read on the forward strand.
CCCCAACCGCGATCTCCGCGATCTCTTCGGGCGTTGGGTGCAGATGCACCTGCGTATCGGCGATGAACAGCGGGCCGTCTTCGAGGATCATCATGCTGAGCGCACCGACCGGGTGCCGCGCTTCACGCCCCAACACTTGCGTGATGTAATTCAGGTGCCAGCGAAATTCGCCAAATGTGCCGCAAATCAGGCTGTCCGCCTCATCGCGGTGCACCATCACGGCACCAATAGCCGTTGTGTTGGTGCGCATGATCGCCCGGGCCAGATCGGGGGTCACCCCGCGTCGGCACATGAGGCTATGGTAGGTTTCCCAGTAATCGCGATAACGGGGGTCATTTTCCGGGTTCACCAGATCCACGGTGTCGCCCATTCTGATCGTCAGACCTGCCCGTTCGATGCGCGCCTCGATGACCTCTGGGCGACCGATCAGGATGGGGCGTTCCGTGGTTTCCTCGACCATGGCCTGGGCTGCACGCAGAACGCGCTCGTCTTCGCCTTCGGCAAACACGATGCGGCGCGCCCGGGCGCGGGCGGCTTCGAAGACGGGACGCATCAGCAAAGCGGACTTGAACACCGATCCATCCAGTTTTCGCTTGTAAGCCTCAAGGTCGTCGATGGGTCGGGTCGCCACGCCTGTCTCCATGGCTGCCTTGGCAACGGCGGAACTCACAATGCTCACAAGCCGCGGATCGAAGGGTTTGGGAATCAGGTACTCGGCTCCAAAGGTCAGATGCTCACCTTGATAGGCCGCCGCCGCTTCGGCACTGGTCGTCGCGCGCGCAAGGGCGGCGATCCCTTCGATACAGGCCAGTTGCATCTCGTCATTGATGGTCGTGGCCCCGACATCCAACGCCCCCCGGAAGATGAACGGAAAACACAGCACGTTGTTGACCTGATTGGGAAAATCGCTCCGTCCCGTGGCGATGATGGCATCCGGGGCCACTTCGCGCGCCAGATCGGGCAGGATTTCCGGTGTGGGATTGGCCAATGCGAAAATGATCGGCGCCTTGGCCATTTTCTTCACATGATCCTGAGAGAGCACCCCGGGTCCGGACAGGCCCAGAAACAGATCGGCGCCGTCAATCACGTCGTCCAGCGTGCGTTTGTCGCTGGGCTGCGCAAAGGCCGCCTTGGCCGGATTCATGTCGATTTCGCGGCCTTCGTAGACAAGCCCATGGATGTCGCACAGCCAGACGTTTTCGCGTTTGACACCCATCTTGAGCAACATGTTGAGACAGGCAATCCCGGCGGCCCCGCCGCCGGTCGAGACAATCTTGATATCTTCAAAGCGTTTTCCGGACACGTGGAGCGCATTCTTGGCCGCCGCCCCGACGACGATAGCCGTACCGTGCTGGTCGTCGTGAAAGACCGGGATATTCATCCGCTCGCGGCAAATCCGCTCGACGGTAAAGCAATCGGGGGCCTTGATGTCTTCGAGGTTGATCGCACCGAAAGAGGGTTCAAGCGCGCAGACGATATCGGCCAGTTTCTCCGGGTCCGTTTCGTCGACTTCGATATCGAAGCAGTCGATCGATGCGAATTTCTTGAAGAGCACCGCTTTGCCCTCCATCACCGGTTTGGAGGCCAGCGCGCCGATGTTACCAAGCCCGAGAACCGCCGTGCCATTGCTGACCACCGCCACCAGATTGCCCCGCGCGGTATAGCGGGCGGCATTGGCGGGATCGTCCTTGATTTCGAGGCAGGCCTCGGCCACGCCGGGCGAATAGGCCCGCGCAAGATCGCGCCCGTTTGCCATCGGCTTGGTTGCGCGGATCTCGAGTTTGCCGGGTTTTGGGAACTCATGATAGTCCAGCGCGGCCTGGCGGAGGTTCGGTTGATCGGACATGGTGCCTCACTTTGAAAATTTGGTTTAGCGTTAAACGAGTATTGCGCTCTGGCCAATGACCATGGTGCTTCTTAGCTGCATTTTGATCGTCACACGAGCCTGCGCATATCACCGTCGAGGGGGCGCTGCCCCCATGGTGGATTGCATCCCCCATTCCCCCGGAGTTTATTTGGCAAGATGAAGGGGGATCGCAATGACAGATATTCAGGCGGAAATACGGCTGCCAACCACCGCGCTGCAAGATGACATTCCATTTTACACCAAGGTTTTGGGCATGCGTATGGATATGATCTACCCTGCGGATGATCCGATCGTTGCCGTGTTTTTCGGGCATGGAATACGGATCCGTATTGAAACGGGCGCGATTGAATCGCCGGGCACAGTGCGCATTCTGACGGATGATCCGGACGGGTTCGCAGGCGGTCTGCGCTTGTTGGAAGCGCCAAATGGGACCCGCATCGAGATCGCCGATCTGAACCCGCCGTTGAGCGTCCCGGAGACGGCCCACAGTTTTGTCGTGCGTCGGCTGGCGGATCAGGCCCCCTGGGTCATCGGGCGCGCCGGGATGCAATATCGCGATCTGATTCCCGATCGTTTGGGCGGCGCAATCATCGCCAGTCACATCCGTATCCCCGATGGCGGGCCGGTGCCGGACATGGTGCACTATCATACGATCGGGTTTCAGTTGATTTTCTGCTATCGGGGCTGGGTCGATCTTGTTTACGAAGATCAAGGGGACCCGTTTCGCCTGACCGCCGGGTCCTGTGTCATCCAGCCCCCTGAAATCCGGCATCGCGTTCTGTTCGCCAGTGATAATATCGAGGTCATCGAAATCGGCGTGCCTGCGGAACATATCACGACGATCGATCACGAAATGACCTTGCCGAATGGGCCTGCGAATCCGCATCGACGGTTTCAGGGCCAACGGTTTGTGCATCACAGGGCCGACGAGGCCACGTGGCGTCCTTTCCGCCTGCAAGGCTTTAAAGCCAGCGATACCGGGATTTCCGAGGGCACCCAAGGCGTTGCCGACGTCAAGGTCGTCCGCCGCGACACAGGTGCTGCGCAGTGGGCGTCTCATGACAGTGACATCTTGTTCAACTTTGTTCTGGAGGGCACGATGACCCTGGAAGGAGAAGGCCGCGATCCGGTGCCATTATCACCGGGAGACGCCTTTGTTATTCCACCGGGGATGGCCACGCGCTATGCAGAGATCTCATCCGATCTGGAGTTGCTGGAAGTGTCTTTGCCCGGCGATTTCAATACCAATCCGGGCCAGCCTGAGGACGTGACATGAGTGTTTTGAAAGAAGCCGCCGTCGCTGTGCGCGAGAATGCACACGCGCCCTATTCCAACTTCAAGGTGGGTGCGGCTATTCGCTCCGCTTCGGGGGCGGTCTATGTGGGCTGCAATGTCGAGAATGTGGCCTATCCCGAAGGCACCTGTGCCGAAGCCGGAGCGATTGCCGCGATGGCTGCGGCCGGTGACTACGAGATCGCGGAGGTTTACGTGGTGGCGGGCAGTCCAATGCCTGTGACCCCCTGTGGCGGGTGCCGCCAAAAGCTGGCCGAGTTCGGAGCGGGAGATGTGGTCGTCACCATGGCCACGACCGGCGGCATGGAACAGATGACGACCCTGGCCGACCTGCTGCCCGGTGCGTTTTCCCAGGCCTTTCTGGATACTCAAAAATGAGCTCGGCCCGCGCCATCATTGCCAAGCTGCGCCAACACGAAACCCCCACTGCGGCGGAACTGAATTGGTTCGCGCAGGGTCTTGCGGATGGGGGCGTGACGGATGCGCAAGCAGGGGCTTTTGCCATGGCGGTTTGCCTGAACGGGCTGGGGGATGAGGGCCGCGTGGGTTTGACCTTGTCGATGCGTGACAGTGGCCGTGTCTTGCACTGGGACCTGCCCGGACCGGTGCTTGACAAGCATTCAACTGGCGGAGTGGGCGATTGCGTGAGCCTTGCGCTTGCCCCCGCACTCGCCGCGTGCGGTGCATTTGTACCGATGATCTCAGGGCGCGGGCTGGGTCATACAGGCGGCACATTGGATAAACTTGATGCCATCCCGGGCCTGTCAACGCAGTTGAGCGAAGCGCGCTTGCGCGACACTGTGGCCAAGGCGGGCTGTGCGATCATCGGTGCATCCTCTGACATCGCGCCGGCTGACAAACGTCTCTATGCGGTGCGCGATGTGACTGCGACCGTCGAAAGCCTCGACCTGATCACCGCGTCGATCCTGTCGAAGAAACTGGCGGCGGGGCTGGCGGGGCTGGTGCTTGACGTCAAGGTGGGATCGGGCGCGTTCATGAAGGATATGGAAGCGGCACGCGCCCTGGCGCAAGCTTTGGTCAAGACCGCCAATGCCGCCGGATGCAAGACATCCGCCCTGATCACCGACATGAGCCAGCCGCTGGCGCCGGCCTTGGGAAATGCGTTGGAAGTGGCCGAGGCCATGCGCGTTCTGACGGGACAGGTGCGCGGCCCGTTGGTGGATCTGTCGGCCGCCTTGGGCGGTGTTCTGCTGGCCAATGCCGGGCTGGCAAAGGACGTGCAGGACGGAGCCAACGCAATTGCGGCGGCGATTGCGGACGGGCGCGCGGCGGAACGGTTCGGGACGATGGTCGGGGCAATGGGTGGCCCGGTACAGTTTGTCGAGAATTGGCCACGGTTTTTGCCGGAGGCAACCGTGATCCGTGAAATCTGTGCGCGCGAGGCCGCCTATGTGTCGGCCATCGATGGTGAGGCACTTGGACTCGCCGTCGTAGATCTGGGCGGTGGACGTGCGGTCGAAACGGATCTGATCAACCCGGCGGTCGGCCTCTCCGGCATCGCCAGGCTGGGTACGTATCTGGCCAAGGGTCAGCCCTTAGCCGTCATCCATGCGGCGCGCCCGGGTGATGCAGACAAGGCGGAGGACGCATTGCGGCGCGCAATCACCCTAGGGCCAAACGCGGTAGATGTACCGGAATTGATCACGGAAAGGGTCGGCTGATGGCGCGTGCGTTTCTGGTTGTGATGGACTCCGTTGGCATCGGGGGCGCGCCCGACGCGGGCGACTACTTCAACGGGGATGTGCCCGACACCGGCGCGAATACTTTGGACCATATCGCGCAGGCTTGCGCGGCAGGTCGCGCGGATGAAGGGCGGTCTGGCCCCTTGCACCTGCCCAACCTTGGCCGGATGGGAATTTGGAAGGCCGTTGCGCTGGCCGCAGGGGAAACGCCGAAGCCCGGCCCATATGGGGCGGCCACTGAAATTTCGCGTGGCAAAGACACACCATCGGGTCATTGGGAACTGGCCGGTGTGCCCGTTCCATGGGACTGGCACTATTTCCCTGATCAAAACCCCGCATTCCCCGACGACGTGGTTGCCGCCGTCTGTGAAGCGGCGGGTGTCGCAGGCATTCTGGGCAATTGCCATGCCTCCGGCACCGAGATCATTGCACGGCACGGGGACGCCCATATCGAGACGGGATTTCCCATCTGTTACACCTCGGCAGACTCGGTGTTCCAGATTGCAGCACATGAGGAACATTTCGGCCTCGATCGCTTGCTGGCGCTGTGCGCTGCAGTTGCGCCAATGCTGCACGACATGCGTGTCGGCCGCGTGATCGCGCGCCCCTTTGTCGGTTCAGAGGGCGCATTTGAACGCACTGGCAATCGTCGCGATTATGCAATCACGCCGCCTGCCCCGATCCTGAGCAATTGGGTACAGGATGCCGGGCAACGCGTTTATGGGGTGGGGAAAGTTGGTGATATCTTTTCCATGCAGGGCTTTGACGAGATGCGCAAAGGACCGGATGCAAAACTGATGGAGCACCTCTCCGACCTGGTGGACACGGCGGAGGGTGGCAGCCTGACCTTTGCCAATTTCGTTGAGTTTGACAGTGTTTATGGCCATCGGCGCGATGTGGCTGGATACGCACGGCATCTGGAATGGTTCGATGCGGCTCTGGGCGACCTTCTGCCCCGTTTGAGGCGCGGTGACATGATGATCCTGACGGCGGATCACGGAAATGACCCCACCTGGGTCGGCACCGACCACACCCGCGAACGCGTGCCCGTTTTGGTAACGGGTGGCGCAGTTTCCGAAGTTGGATTGATTGGCTTTTCCGACGTAGCCGCCATGGTCGCACGCCATTTGGACGTCTCACCAAAATGAGCGCCTGTCGGCGCACACGGTTTGTTTTGCGCTGACGCGCAAGATGAAGGGGCTGTCTGCCCCCTCACACTCCCCGGAGGATATTTTTGGCCGAAAGACGTTGGGGAGTTGTCTCTATCTCAGTGACGCGGCAAAAGGGACGCGTTGTCCAAAGGAGCTTGCCCCATGTCCGAACACCTCACCGTCGTTGATCATCCATTGGTACAGCACAAGCTGACGATCATGCGCGATCGCGACACGCCGACGGCCGTCTTTCGCCAGCTTTTGCGCGAAATCAGCCAGCTTCTGGCCTATGAGGTGACACGTGGTCTGGAGATGACGACAAAGCGGATTCATACGCCAATGGCCGAAATGGATGCGCCGACACTGGCAGGCAAGAAGCTGGCGCTGATTTCGATCCTGCGCGCGGGCAACGGTCTGTTGGACGGTGTGCTGGAATTGATCCCGTCGGCCCGTGTTGGGTTTGTCGGTCTCTACCGGGACGAAAAGACACTTCAGCCTGTGCAGTACTATTTCAAGGTGCCCGAAGCGATGGAGGACCGTGTGGTGATAGCGGTCGACCCGATGCTGGCAACGGGCAATTCCTCTGCGGCGGCCATTGACTTGCTTAAAGGTGCGGGGGCCACGAATATTCGCTTTTTGTGTCTGCTTGCCGCCCCGGAAGGCATTGCCCGGATGGAAGAGGCTCATCCCGATGTGCCGATTGTCACTGCGGCGGTGGATGAGCGCTTGAACGAGCTTGGCTATATCATGCCCGGTCTCGGAGATGCAGGGGATCGCATGTTTGGCACCAAATAGGCGCCAAGCACGCTTTACGCACTCCCGGTCATAAGGCATCTTTCAACGCATGATTTGCGGGGGCATATGATGAAATTAGCAAAAATCGCTGCCCTTTCCCTGATCCTCCTGTCGATCGGGACGATGCCATCGGTTGCGCAAGATCAGCGCAGCGTTCAGGCCCCGGCCAACCTTCCTCCCGCGTCGTTCACAGGCACCCAGTTCGTCGACAGCAACGGCTGTATGTTCAGTCGCGCGAATATCGACGGCACTGTGACCTGGGTGCCTCGGGTCAACTCACGGCGTCAGTTGGTCTGTGGCCAGCCCCCCACGCTTGTTGCCAAATCCAATCCGGTTGAGGCCACATCATCAGCACAGCGAACCACCGCCGATACGCCAACTGCGCCGACTCCCGGTTCACCCCGCACAGCGTCCACACGCCAAGCGGCCGACCCGGTCGTGGTGCCGACCACGCGCAAGGCTGCGGCGGCACCGGGCGCGCCTGCGGATGCGTCGCAGACAGCCATCACAGGGCATACGCGGGTTCTGCCAAAGCATCTTTATGAAAACCGTCCGCGTGAAAAAACGATCATTCCCAAAGGGTACCGCCCCGCATGGGACGATGACCGGCTCAACCCGCGCCGCGCCGAGCAAACCCTTGAAGGGATTGCCAGAACCCGGATGCTTTGGACAAACACGGTGCCCCGGCGCTTGATCGACCAAAGCACAGGCCGTGATGTTACAACCACCGTTCCACTGTTTTATCCCTATACGGATATTGATACGCAACAGCGTGAACTGGGCCGCGCGACGATCGTGCTGCGTAATGGGCAGGTCCAGAAACGCGTGCTGCGCACCAAAAACCCGGATGCACGTCCACCCGCGGTGTTGACACATTCCGCCCCCGCAACGACTCCCGAAGCCGCACGGTTAGAGCACTTTGTTCAGGTTGGCGTGTATGGCATATCGGCCAATGCAGACGCTGCGGCACAAAAGTTGGCGGGCGCAGGATTGCCCGCCCGCAGGGGCACATTGAAACGTGGTGGCACATCGTACAAGCTTGTTATGGCCGGACCATTCGCAACTGCCGCCGACGCGCAACGGGCTTTGGGCAAGGTGCGGGCCGCCGGGTTCAGCGACGCCTATTTACGCAAGTTACGCTAGCTTTCGCAGATGGCCTGGAGTTGCAGCCAGTCGGCGTCCTGCATGATCGGGGACGGATCAGCACCGCTCATCGGATCGGCTTCGATCAACTCCACCGTTTCCTCGCCCGAGATATCACGCGCACGCGCGTAGGGCGTGCTGCGCACCTCCGCAGCGGCAAAAGCAGGCAGCAACACATCGGCGTCCAAAAGCGCCATTGGGTTGGCCAGTCGCGCTTCGGTGAATGCGTCGAGCGCCCGGTCCGGCACTTGTCCGGTTGTCAGCAGCGTTGCGGTGGCCCGCGTGCCTGCGTGTTCAAGCAGTTGCCGCAAGGGCGGCGTCAGCGTGCTGCGCACCCGTTCGGCCAGCACGTAGCCTGCGGCAACGTCAGGCTCCTCGAAATCTTCGACCAGAGTGCGATTGATGACGACCATGCCGCCCGGCAAGGCCAGAGCTTCGCGCACGCCACCGGGCAGCACCACAACACGTGTCACGCCGGTGCGTCTGGCCAGCGCCCGGAGCGCCGGTGCACCTTCGGGGGTGCGGCACGGCGGGCCCGAAACCCGCTCGATCCGGTTGAGAAGGGCCCTCCCGAGCTCGGCCTCTTTGACCGATGGCACGACGCGCAAGGCATGATCCACCAGCGCACCGGGCACCCAGAAGATGGCAAGGGCTGCAACAGCGGACACAGACAAAGCTGCCCCCAGCCAGCGCACACGGCCCGGGCGCGGCCGGGCCCGCGCAACCGCTTGTCGCAGCGTGTTGATAGCCTTGATCATTTCAGTCTCAGAGGGGTCAAGCTCCAGTGTCTCTTCCGGGTCACCGTCGGGAAAGAAAATCGCGCCCGGCCCGTCGGACGGCGCTCGTTCAACAGCGGCCAGCGACCAGTGCGTCAGGGCCCTGTCATTGATATCGGAGATGATCAGAGTTGCGTCGCCGATCGACACAACAACCTCGCGCCGCTGTTCCGATGGGTTCGGACGCCACAGGCCCGTCGCCTCGATCCGGTCATATTTACTGAGTGCTGTCATGCTGCCAACTGCTCGGGTCTTTGCCGCCCCTTTTCCAGCACAATCCTAGCATGGGCCTGCGCGCAGGCCAAGCGACCACAGACGATCCTTGGCCGCTCCATGGCGCACCAAGGGTGCGCCTTACGGGCCTTGCGGCGCGCGGCCGCTCCAGGTTCATGTCGCAGATGTATCGTCCCGCTCACCGTTCAGCGGCTTCAGATCATAGCGTGCTGCGATCTGCCAGACATGATCGGGGATCATATTCTTCATTTTCGCGGGCAGCGCGCGGCGCAGATGCAGGATTGTCTCGGCGGCTTTCATCTCGACCCGTGTACGCGCGAATTCGAGCCCGCGCGGGCCTGTGCGCGGTTGCAGCCAACTGACGATAGGGCGCACCCAGTCGGGCATACGGCGCAAGGGCAACCCTCCGGCCGCGCGGGCGGTGTTGGCAATGAACCCCTTGACCGCAGCCTTCCGTTTGCCGCGACTGCCCACGGGCTGCAATGTAATCGTGTCCCCTAACCCGTCCAGCATTTCGGCCCCGCTCGCATTACGCACGAGCACCCACTGTTCCCCCTCGCCCGCCATGTACCCCACCGTAATATCGGCCAGCACGTTAGTGTAATCGACACAGGTCCGGCAGGTCAGCGGAAAGAAATCCGACGGCAAGTCCGAAATGGGCAGTTTCAGGAACGGGATCAGCCGTTGCCGCCCGTCATCAAAGCGCAATTCAACCCGGTAATCCGCACGGAATTCCAGATAGTTGATGCTGTCGGGGTCCTCATCCAACAAAGCCAGAAACTGATGGAAATTCTCGGTTGTCGTGTTGTCCGAACAAGGCGTGCCAATGACATAAAGCCGCTCTAGCCCCAACCGGGTCTCCAGCTTGCGCAAGGCATAGACCTGACAGGGGATGCCGATCAGCGCTAAACGGTTAAAGCCCCGCGCCTGCGCCTCTTCCAGCAGGGCCAACAGCGGCGCGTATCCCATCCGCATGCCCCGCGCCCGCGCCATATCAGCGGGGTCGGTGATGAGCGCCGGTTGCGGCTTCCAGCGATCCTCGGCATCGGGCACCATTGTCAGCACCGCATCGACCTTGCCTTTGGACAAAAGATCGGCGCCCAGACCGGTGGTGATACCGGTCCATTGTGCGCCATCCGCAGGCTGCGCCATGCGCGCGCGGTGCATCGCCTGCACGGGGCCGAAAAACAGCTCGTCCCCGTCGCCGCGACTGCGTCCATGAACGGCCTGCTCCATGCCCGGATAGTCCGGCTTGATGAACTGGCACGCGGTGCCGCAGGCCGACGGGTCCGCCATGCGCGACACGCCGCAATCAGTACACAGACTGCGCGGAACGGGATCGCGCAGCTTCATGTGAACTGCTCCGAGATCAGCCGCTCTTCAAGCCCGTGACCAGGGTCAAACAGAATGCGGTGGACAACGCTGGGTTCCGACCGGATTTCGACCGCCTCGACATTTTCGAACGATCGCGAGTCCGCCTCTGCCATCACCGGGCGCTTTTCACTTTCCAGAACATCGAACCGCACATGGGCTGTTTTGGGCAACAACGCGCCACGCCAGCGACGCGGGCGAAAGGCGGCAACGGCCGTCAGGGCCAGAACATCCGATCCGATGGGCAAAACCGGACCGTGCGCCGAGTAGTTATACGCCGTCGAGCCCGCAGGCGTCGCCACCAGCGCGCCGTCACACACCAGTTCCTCCATGCGCAAACGCCCATCGACGGAAATGCGTAGCTTGGCCGCTTGCGGACCGGCGCGCAGCAGCGAAACTTCGTTGATCGCGAGCGCCTTGTTCACAGTGCCATCCGCATCCCAGGTGGTCATCGACAACGGGTTCACCTCTGCCTCTTCGGCAGCTTGCAGGCGGTCCACCAGATTGCTTTCGCGGTATTCGTTCATCAGAAAGCCGATCGTGCCGCGATTCATACCGTAAACCGGTGCGGCCAGGTGCTCGGTGTCATGCAGGGTCTGCAACATGAAACCATCGCCCCCGAGTGCCACGATAATATCCGCGTTCTCCGGGTCAACGTCCCCGTATCGCCCGATCAACGTCGCACGCGCCGTCTGCGCCACTGCTGCCCGACTTGCCGCAAAGGCGATCCTGAGGCTCATCCATATTTCCTATTGCTTCCGTTCTGTCGCAACAGAAACATATAACACAACCGCTGACCAGCATTGCCGCGATAAAGTCGATTTACAGCTTTGCGAAAGCCGTCCAGTCCGATACGACACGGCGCAAGTTTATCGATTCATGCCCCTTCAAGGAGAGTTCCAATGAACGCACCGCACCGCACCGATGGATTTTTCTCGACCTCCCTCGCCGACAGCGATCCCGAACTCTACGGCTCGATCCGGGACGAGCTGGGCCGCCAGCGCGAGGAAATCGAGCTCATCGCCTCCGAGAACATCGTGTCGCGCGCCGTGCTCGAGGCACAAGGGTCGGTGATGACCAACAAATATGCCGAAGGCTATCCGGGCCGACGCTATTACGGCGGCTGCCAATATGTGGACGTGGCTGAGAACCTTGCCATCGAACGGGCCAAGAAGCTCTTTGACTGCGCATTCGCCAACGTGCAGCCAAATTCCGGCAGCCAGGCCAACCAGGGCGTGTTTCAGGCGCTGTTGCAGCCCGGCGATACGATCCTCGGCATGTCGCTGGATGCGGGCGGTCACCTGACGCATGGCGCCAAGCCCAACCAGTCAGGCAAGTGGTTCAACGCCGTGCAATACGGTGTGCGCCGCGACACGCTCGACATCGATTATGACCAGATGGAAGCGCTGGCGCTGGAGCACAAACCGGCAATGATCATCGCCGGTGGCTCCGCCATTCCGCGGATCATCGACTTTGCCCGCATCCGCCAGATCGCCGACAAGGTCGGCGCCTATGTGCTGGCGGACGTTGCCCACTTTGCCGGCCTGATCGCGGCGGGCGAATACCCCAACCCGCTGCCTCATGTGCACGCCGCCACAACGACGACGCACAAAACCCTGCGCGGACCGCGCGGCGGAATGATCCTGACCAATGACGAAGCGCTGTCGAAAAAGTTCAACTCGGCCATCTTCCCCGGCATTCAGGGCGGGCCCCTGATGCACGTCATCGCGGCCAAGGCCGTCGCCTTTGGCGAGGCGCTGGACCCGTCGTTCAAGGCCTATCAGAAACAGGTCATCAAGAACGCACAGGCACTGGCGGATCAATTGCACAAGGGTGGCCTCGATACCGTGACTCACGGTACTGACACCCATTTGATGCTGGTTGACCTGCGCCCCAAGGGTGTCAAGGGCAACGCCACCGAACAGGCACTGGGCCGAGCCCATATCACCTGCAATAAAAACGGCGTGCCGTTCGACGATGAAAAGCCGACGATCACATCCGGCATCCGCCTCGGATCGCCTGCGGGCACCACGCGCGGTTTTGGTGAGCCTGAGTTCCGCCAGATCGGTGACTGGATCAATCAGGTGGTCGACGGGCTGGCCGCCAACGGCGAAGACGGCAACGGCGCAGTCGAAGCGCGGGTCAAGGCCGAAGTCGCGGAGCTTTGCGCCCGTTTCCCGATCTATCCTGGGCTGTAAGAGCAGCGCGCTTCTTTCTCAGACAGTCAAAACGCCCCCGCCAAAATTTCAGTGGCGGGGGCGTTTTCATTTAACCTGGCTGTTTACATTTTGCCGAGAGACCAGAAAAAACTCTCGCCCGAACTGTCGTCCACGCCATCATTATCGGTGCTGGCCCACGCCATGCCATCATCGAAGATCGCCAGACCCTCGACCTTATCGACGACAAAACCACCATTGGCAGCAAGGTCAGGCATCAGATCGCGCACCTCTTGCTTTGTCACAACCGGCAGCGGACTGCCAAGCGGCGCCGGGACCATCTGATCCGCAGGGATTCGGTAAACTTTCTTGGTCTTTGCGTTGGCACCGATCTGGTTGTCGCGCTCAACCACATAGACGTAATCGCCATGTGCCACGATCTCTGACAGGCCAACCCATCCTTGCGCTGGTGCGGTCTTGGGATAGTGGACTGCACCCCACTCTTCGGTTTCGATGTTGTACGAGATCAGTTTCACATGGTGATCCGGATCATCCTTCCATTCGCGTTGAACCGCCATCCAAAGCGTATCGCCGACGCGCGTGATGCCTTCAAACCCGAACCGCTGTTCGACCGCCAGAAGCGCAGCGGGCAGACCGATCTCTTCCGTGATCACGCCCCCTGCATTGACGTGAAAGATGGCATGCGGCACCAGACGGTCGCTGCGCCCTTCGGAGGCAACCCAAAAGCCGCTGTTTCCGTCGAGCGCAATACCCTCCATGTCGATCTTTTGCGCCGGATATCCGCCACGGGTCACTTCCAAAGCCGACGTGATACGTGCAGGTGTTTGCGTGGTATCGATGGTAAAGATCGTGGGTTGGAAGCCGTAGAAACTGTCATTCACTGCATAGATGATACCGTTTTCACCTGCGGCCATACCAGAAATGGCACCCCAACCGATCAGGCTGTCTGCGCCCGCGGATGTCAGCTGTGGATAGGCGGCAGGCGCGTCCTGATATTCATAGATCATGACGTGGCTGCGCACACCGCCATCTTCGATCAGATCCACCTCATTTGCGGTCACGAACAGATTGCGTGCCGGGATGGCGATGGCGCCTTCTGGCCCGATGCCCGAAGGCAGCAGCTGTTTCAAAACAGGCGCCGTTGGGTCGGATACGTCGTAGACACCCACGATCGAAGCCCGCTCGGCCAGGATAAAGACGTAAGGCGTGCCTTCAAAAACCGCGAATTCCATGCCTTCGGGTTCCGCGCCTTTGGCATCGGAGCGTTTGTCAGGATAATGACCCGCTTCGATGATGGCATGTTCAAAGCTGTTGCCAGCCTCCCAGACAACGGTGCCGTCCTTGTGAAAGATGGTCCAACCGCGCGCACCGCCATCCATGTCACCTTCGTTGGCGATGGCAAAGTGATCGTTGTCTATCCATTGAACGCCATCAGGTTCGCGCAAACGGTTGGCCTGGCTTTCGGTAAAGCGCAGCGCGCCACGCTCATCGGTCACATCGATCTGGTCCAGATCAACTGCGCCCGCTGGAAAATGGCTCAGAATGTCGCCCGTCTTCGACATCATGACCATGTGGTTGTTTTCCTGCAATGTGACGACGATTTCGCCGTTTGCATTAACGTCGACAAACTCGGGTTCGGGATCTTCCGGGGACACTTCGGCAAGGTCCGCAACGTTGATCTTGACCATGCTTTCGCAGTCAAGCATGCCGTCCGCCACATCAAACGCAACGACAAAACCGCCCGGCAATTGCCCGGTGCGGCCGTCGCCCGCATCCTCGTCCCGCTCGTTTTCGATCGCGATCGCCAAAAAGCTGCCGTCCGGCGCAGTTGCGGTGCTGTCGGGTTGACCGCCCAAATCGCATGACGCAACTTCGGTCATCGTCTTGATGTCGTAGGCTTTCACGTATCCGCTTGGCGCTGTGAAGCTGTCGGATGTGTTCACACCGACATAGGCCGTTTGCCCGATGATCGAGACGGCCGTTGGCTCCCCGCCCACCTCGATGTTGCCCAGCGGGGCAGGTGCGGAAGGATCCGAAATGTCGATAAAGCCGACAACACCCAAGGGGCTGTCGGAATAGGCCAGCGTCATACCGTCCCCAGACACGCTGATAATCTCCGCCGAGGATTCCAGCGACGCATCGGCATTGTTGAGATATGTCGCGAAACTGCTGATCCGATTAAAGTTCATGTCTGCTGATACTGCTGTGGCGAACAGCGCAAACACAGATGTCATGGTGACAATTTTTAACGGCATAGACTTTGGATCCCTCATGTTTAAGACATGAGTGTCCTAAGCCCGGCCTCATGACGTTCTTGCAAAGGTTTTGTAATGGAATTTTGAAACCTGAAGGATCAGATCCTGCCAGTCCACACCATCCAGGCGACGAAACCTCCAGCGATCAGCAAGATGTTGAACGCAATCGCAGCGGCCATTGACAGCAAACGGGTTTTGCGCGCCTCCGCTCGATCAACGGTCTTGAGATACGCAGACACCCTGGCCTCGGCCGCGTCCAGCGCTCCCCCGTCGACCCGTTTGATCAGCTTTGGATGGCCACCCAGACCTTGCGCAGCAACAATCAGTTCCGCCTCGCTGCGCAGCCGTTTGGGCAAGCGCCGCCCGGTTTTGCGCAAGGCCTTGCCCAGCGACTTGGCCTTGACGCCAAATGCCTCATTCAGTGCGCGTTCTACCCGTTCGGCGCGGGCGTTTATGGTCTGTTGGGTCTCCATACCGCTTCATTATCTCGGGTGCCTCCGGGTCTCAATCCCTCTGGTCCCGATGGTTCATTCGGGCTAAAGCTACGGGCATGCTTGCAATTTCCGAAATCGGACCGCGCGGCGGGACACCTCTTTTGATCGCGCATGGCCTTTACGGATCCGGGCGCAATTGGGGCGTCATCGCAAAACGCCTGTCTGATACGCGCCATGTCATCACAGTGGACATGCGCAATCACGGCGACAGTTTTTGGTCCGATGAACACAGCTATGCCAATCTGGCGCAGGATCTCGCCGAAGTGATTGACCATGTCGGCGGCCCTATGGACGTCGTGGGGCACTCGATGGGCGGCAAGGCCGCCATGGTTCTTGCGCTCAACCGACCAGACACCCTGCGGCGGCTGGTGATCGGGGATATTGCACCTGTCACGTACACTCACAGCCAGATCCAGTTCATCGAAGCCATGAGATCGGTTGATTTGGATGCCGTGACCCGGCGTTCGGATGCCAATGCGCAGCTTGGGGCGCTTGGAGTGGATGCAGCCCTGTGCAGTTTTCTGACGCAATCACTGGACGTGCCGCAAAGGAAGTGGCGTCTCAATCTGGATGCGCTGGCGGACAACATGCCGAACATCATGGGATTTCCGGACAGTGACGCTGTGTATTCCGGTCCGACCCTGTTCCTGTCCGGCGGCAAATCAGACTATGTGACGCCGGAACATCGTGCAGGCATCCGCGCCCTTTTCCCCGCCGCGCGCTTTGCCAAGATCCCGGATGCCGGGCACTGGCTGCATGCGGAAAACCCACGCGCCTTTGTAGGCACGGTGCGGGCCTATCTGGACGCCCCCGACCTCTGACAGAGTTCATGTCATTTTGCCTTGATGGCTAATCCAGAGAATCGGAACGCAAGTTTCGGAATTCGGGCGCCTGCCCGGCCCATCCTGCAGCTCGAGTCACCCGATTTGTACCCCTCAGAACACGATGTGCCGGGCCCAATTCCCAAAGCACACCGCCTGCCCCGCCAAAACGACGGAATTAAAGCCTGGCGATTGACGCCACCTCTTGCGCCTGCGGACCCCATCCCTATAACGCAGGACAATTTGCACATCCGGGGGTTCACGATGCCAAAGCGTACCGACATCAAGTCGATCATGATTATCGGCGCGGGCCCCATTGTTATCGGACAAGCCTGCGAATTCGACTATTCCGGCGCTCAGGCCTGCAAGGCGCTGCGCGAAGAAGGCTACCGGGTCATTCTGGTCAACTCGAACCCGGCCACGATCATGACCGACCCCGGTCTCGCCGATGCCACCTATATCGAGCCGATCACTCCCGAAACTGTCGCCAAGATCATCGCCAAGGAACGCCCCGACGCCTTGCTGCCCACCATGGGCGGCCAGACCGGTTTGAACACTTCGCTCCAGCTCGAAGAGATGGGCGTGCTGGAAAAATACAACGTCGAGATGATCGGTGCCAAACGCGAAGCCATCGAGATGGCCGAAGACCGCAAACTGTTCCGCGAAGCGATGGACCGGTTGGGCATTGAAAACCCGCGCGCGACCATCGTGACGGCCCCCAAGGATGCCAAGGGCAACAAGGACCTCGCCGCAGGGGTCGCTATCGCGCTCGAAATCCTCGAAGATATCGGCCTGCCCGCCATCATCCGCCCCGCCTTTACCCTTGGCGGCACGGGCGGCGGCGTAGCTTATAACCGCGATGACTACATGGCGATCTGCCATTCCGGCATGGATGCCTCGCCCGTGGGCCAGATCCTCGTGGACGAGTCTTTGTTGGGGTGGAAAGAATACGAGATGGAAGTCGTGCGCGACACCGCGGACAATGCCATCATCGTCTGCGCGATTGAAAATGTGGACCCGATGGGCGTGCATACCGGCGACAGTATCACGGTCGCCCCTGCCCTGACCCTGACGGACAAAGAATACCAGATCATGCGCAACCAATCGATCGCCGTCCTGCGCGAGATCGGCGTTGAAACCGGCGGATCGAACGTGCAATGGGCGATCAATCCCGAAGACGGGCGCATGGTCGTCATCGAAATGAACCCGCGCGTATCGCGGTCGTCTGCGTTGGCTTCCAAGGCCACAGGCTTCCCAATTGCCAAGATCGCGGCCAAACTGGCTGTGGGCTACACACTGGACGAGCTTGACAACGATATCACAAAGGTCACTCCCGCCAGCTTTGAGCCGACGATCGACTATGTCGTCACCAAAATCCCGCGCTTTGCCTTCGAGAAATTCCCGGGCGCCGAAGCGACCCTGACCACAGCCATGAAATCGGTGGGCGAGGCGATGGCCATCGGCCGCACCTTCCACGAGTCTCTGCAAAAGGCGCTCGCCTCCATGGAAACCGGCCTGTCGGGCCTCGACGAGATCGACATTCCGGGCGCACCCGACAAGGCCGCCGTGATCAAGGCCATTTCGGTTCAGACACCGGACCGTCTGCGCCTGATTGCCCAGGCCATGCGGCATGGATTGTCCGACGACGACATTCACGCCGTCACCATGTTTGATCCATGGTTCCTGTTGCGCATCCGCGAGATTGTCGACACCGAAGACCAAGTGCGCCAAGACGGACTGCCTCAGTCCGAAGAAGGACTGCGCACGCTCAAGATGATGGGCTTTTCCGACGCACGTCTCGCCATGCTGACCGACCTCACCGAAGCTGACGTGCGCCAAGCGCGCTCGGAGCTTGGCGTAACGGCTGTCTTCAAGCGGATCGACACCTGCGCCGCCGAATTCGAGGCGCAAACGCCCTACATGTATTCGACCTATGAATACCCAGTCTTTGGCGAAGCCGAATGCGAGGCCCGGCCAAGCAACCGCAAGAAAGTCGTCATCCTTGGCGGAGGTCCCAACCGGATCGGTCAGGGGATCGAGTTCGATTATTGTTGTTGCCACGCCTGCTATGCGCTGACGGATGCGGGCTATGAGACGATCATGATCAACTGCAACCCTGAAACGGTGAGCACCGATTATGACACCTCCGACCGGCTTTATTTTGAACCGCTGACCTTCGAGCATGTGATGGAAATCATGCGGGTCGAACAGGACAACGGCACATTGCACGGCGTGATCGTTCAGTTTGGCGGACAGACCCCGCTCAAGATTGCCCAAGCCTTGCAAGACGCTGGCATTCCGATCCTTGGCACCTCACCCGACGCCATCGATCTGGCTGAGGATCGCGAGCGTTTCCAGAAACTGGTGCAAGACATCGGCCTCAAGCAACCCAAGAACGGCATCGCGCATTCCGACGCCGAAGCCCTTGCGATTGCCGAAGACATCGGCTTCCCGCTGGTGATCCGCCCTTCCTACGTTCTGGGCGGGCGGGCGATGGAAATCGTGCGCGACATGACCCAGCTTCAACGTTACATTTCCGAGGCCGTCGTGGTGTCCGGCGACAGCCCGGTGCTGCTCGACAGCTACCTCGCTGGGGCGGTCGAACTGGACGTCGATGCGCTCTGTGACGGCACCGACGTGCATGTCGCAGGCATCATGCAGCATATCGAAGAGGCGGGCGTCCATTCGGGCGACAGCGCCTGTTCCCTGCCGCCCTATTCGCTCAGCAAAGAGATCATCGCCGAGATCGAGGTGCAAACTCATGCCCTCGCGCGCGCTCTCAACGTGGTGGGCCTGATGAACGTGCAATTCGCCGTACAGGGCGACGAGATTTTCCTGATCGAGGTCAATCCACGCGCCTCCCGTACGGTCCCGTTTGTGGCCAAATCGACCGACAGCGCGATCGCGTCCATCGCCGCACGGATCATGGCGGGCGAGCCGTTGTCGAACTTCCCGCAGCGCGCCCCCTATGACGCCGATGCAAGCTATGACAGCACGCTGCCGCTGGCCGATCCGATGACGTTGGCAGATCCGAATATGCCGTGGTTCTCGGTCAAGGAGGCGGTCTTGCCCTTTGCCCGCTTCCCCGGCGTCGACACCATCCTTGGCCCCGAAATGCGCTCCACCGGCGAAGTCATGGGATGGGATCGCACTTTTGCCCGCGCCTTCCTAAAGGCGCAGATGGGGGCGGGCATGGTCCTGCCCGATGCAGGTTGCGCCTTTATCTCGATCAAGGATGCCGACAAGACGGCTCAGATGCTCGAGGCGGCACACATATTGACCAAGCTCGGGTTTACCTTCATTGCGACCCGTGGCACCGCCAAGTGGCTTGAGGACAACAACGTCGCCTGCGGGCTCGTCAACAAGGTCTACGAAGGGCGACCCGACGTGACCGACACCATGAAAGACGGTGGCGTACAGTTGGTGATCAATACAACCGAAGGGGCCCAGGCGGTCGATGATTCCAAATCGATCCGCTCCATAGCGCTCTATGACCGCATCCCCTATTTCACGACCGCCGCCGGTGCGCATGCCGCAGCCCTCGCGATCCGCGAACAGGCGCAAGGCGACGTGGGTGTCAAAGCGCTGCAGGGCTGATACGCCCTGCGGTTACACGAGCCTCAATACATCGCCGGGCGCGATCCGTCCGCCCTGCAAGACTTCGGCATAGACGCCCATGTCAGAATGCCCAAACTGGTCACGTAACAGTTTGGGCACGTCCAGATCGCGCATGCCTGTCTCAAGGTTCACTTGCGTGGCCGGGCAGCGTTTGGTCCGGCGCACGATCTTGAACCGCGCCGCGCCAATCGTGATCTCGCGGCCCACCCATTCCAGTTCCGCCATCGGCGGTACCCCCGAAAAAAGGATGTTCGCCCGAAACCGTGCCGCCGCCACATCCGCGCCAATCGCCTCGCCGAAATGCGCCACACTGTCGAGATTGATGAGCGACACCGCATTCATCATCTCGGGCGAGACAACAGACACATCCGTGAACTTGTGCGGTGCCGCCGAATACAACGTCGGCAGCATATCCGGCTCCAACCCCAGATGCTCCACCAAAAAGGCCGCAGCAGCCGCGCGCCCGTCAAGCGCTTCGACATCGAACGACGCGTCCTTGCCCGCCGATTTCAGGGTTAGCGTCCCAAGCGCCTGATCATACCGCGTCCGCAACGTGGCCAACCCCGCATCACGCGCCAGTACGACAAAGCGCGTTTTGGGCAAGGGGCGCGGATTGTCCGGATCAAAACCGCTGTTCGGTCGCGCGAAACCAAACGCGCGATCCAACGGAAATCCTTCGCCCTTCGCCAGAGCAACATGGTCCAACGGCTGCGCATTCAAGCCTTTGATCGGGTAGTGAAAGAGGCGTCGAATCTCACCAGTCATCGCATATTTCCTGCTCTGCCAAGGGGATTATCAAAAGTGAAGGACCACCGGCTGACGCCGGAGGCATCATTTGTCGGAATGTAATTCCAGGTACTGCTTGATGACATCGTCT
>NZ_JAIMIA010000150.1 GCF_019966495.1 Tateyamaria pelophila
CATGACCGCTGAGACATAATCAAGGGTGGGTCAAATCTCGGTGAAAATACCGGGTCACTTCTCAGCGAAAATCAACACCCGAAGACCTTTGGGAGAGACTGGACGCGTATCAGGAAAGGACCGGCGACCAAGTGCTGGCCATTGCGCATAACGGGAATTTGAGCAACGGCAAGATGTTCGAGATGGTCGAATATGATGGCAGCCCGATTTCGGCGGCTTGGGCCGAACGGCGTGCCCGACTGGAACCGCTCTATGAGGCAACGCAGATCAAGGGTGATGGGGAAACCCACCCCTTCCTCAGCCCGACAGATGAGTTCGCTGATTTCGAGACATGGGACGTTGGCAACCTTGACCTGAGCGTTCCAAAGACACCCGAGATGTTGCCGCATGAATATGCGCGATCGGCGCTGAAACTGGGTCTCAGCATCGAAAAGTCAGTTGGCATCAACCCTTACAAGTTCGGACTGATCGGCTCGACGGATGCGCATACCGGACTTCCGGCCATTGCAGAGGACAATTTTTTCGGCAAGCTCCCCAGCGTTGAACCATCTGCGCAACGGACGGAGCGGGATATGCTTGCGTTTGGCGATCTCAGCTACAAGGCGACCGACACGGCGGCGTCCGGATACGCGGCTGTGTGGGCCTTGGAGAACACGCGCGAGTCGATCTTCGACGCCATGCAGCGCCGCGAGACCTACGCCACGACGGGGCCGCGCATGATGGTGCGCCTGTTTGGTGGATGGGAATTTACAGATGACGACGCCGCCAGTCGCAGGCCCGCCAATGTGGGCTACCGCAAGGGTGTTCCGATGGGCGGCAATCTGTTCCCGAACGCTGAAGCTGAGGCCCCGACCTTCCTGGTTGGCGCGTTGAAGGATCCGATCGGCGCAAACCTTGACCGTTACCAGATCATCAAAGGGTGGCTGAACGCGGATGGCGCGCTTCATGAACAGGTCTATGACGTGGCATGGTCGGGCGATCGCGTACCGGGCGACGACGGCAAGCTGCCGCCCGTGGGGAACACCGTTGACGTGCAATCGGCCAATTTTCTGAACACGATCGGTGCGACGGAACTGGTTGGAGTTTGGAAGGACCCTGATTTCGACCCGAAGGAACCGGCGTTCTATTATGGACGGGTGCTCGAAATCCCGACGCCGCGCTGGCCCGCTTACGATGCGAAGTACTTCGACGTGGAAGTGCCCGAAGGGACGCAAATGGTTCTCCAGGAACGCGCCTACACGTCGCCGATCTGGTACACGCCGAATTGATTTCCATCAACGCTGCGTCGCGAGACTCATGTTGGGGCTTCGCGGCGCAGAGCTCACAGTAAAAGGGAGATTGACATGAAAACAGCAACCCCAATTCTGGCGACCGGCGCCGCACTCCTGTGGGCCAGCACAGCGCTGGCGCAAGGCTACGCGGGCGATGTTGCAATCGACGCAGACGACGTGGCGCTCGGGGCAAAGCACTACTCGCCCTATCTCAACCAGTCCTATCCCAACCGGGTTTTCTTCGGTGACACGCACCTGCATTCTTCCTATTCGACGGATGCGGGCATGGTCGGCAACACCCTCGGGCCGGATGAGGCGTTCCGTTTCGCGCGCGGAGAAAAGGTGCGCGCCTCGGTAGGTGACTACGCCCAACTGATCCGGCCTCTCGATTTTCTCGTTGTCGCCGACCATGCGGAGAATCTTGGCGTCGCATCGATGATCGAGGCGTCGAACCCGGCGCTTCTGGAAAATGCGTGGGGGGCGTGAGGTGCACGATCTCGTCAAGGCCGGGCAACTCAACGAAGCCTACGTGATGTGGGCCAATGCGATGGCCCAGCGCGTGGATCCCCTTGCTGATGATGATCTGACACGCACCATCTGGAACCGGATTGTCGAAAGCGCAGAGCAGTACAACGAGCCGGGCATCTTTACGTCCTTGCATGGCTTCGAATGGTCGTCGGTGCCGGGCGGTAGCAACCTGCATCGCGTCGTGATGTTCCGTGACGATGCCGACAAGGTCGAAGGCCTCGTTCCGTTCTCCAACTACGACAGCAGCGACCCCGAGGACCTGTGGAACTGGATGCAGAGCTACGAGGACGACACCGGCGGTAAGGTTCTGGCGATCCCCCACAACGGCAACCTCTCGAACGGGTTGATGTTTGACGATGTGCGGGTCAATGGCGAGTCCATCGACATAGATTACGCCGAGCGCCGGGCACGCTGGGAGCCGGTTTATGAGACCACCCAGATCAAGGGCGACGGCGAGACGCATCCTATGCTCAGCCCCAACGACGAGTTCGCCGACTACTACACGTGGGATCGTGGCA
This sequence comes from Tateyamaria pelophila, assembly GCF_019966495.1. Classification (GTDB taxonomy): domain Bacteria; phylum Pseudomonadota; class Alphaproteobacteria; order Rhodobacterales; family Rhodobacteraceae; genus Tateyamaria; species Tateyamaria pelophila. Next base: position 2,318 of record NZ_JAIMIA010000150.1, read on the forward strand.
ATTTCGGGTTTGAGTTGAAGACACCCGACATGTTGCCCAAGGAATATGCGCGTGAAGCGCTCGCTCGGGGCCTTGCCATCGAGGCGGAGATTGGCGCAAATCCGTTTAGGTTCGGCTTGATAGGCTCGACCGACAGCCACACGTCGCTGGCGACCAAGCGTGAAGACAACTTTTTCGGCAAGGTCACTGTCACCGAGCCTGGCACTGGCGCAGAGCGCTATGAAGAGTTCATGGTCAATCCCATTGTCGGAGATGAAGCAATAATCCAACACTACGAGACGCTCGCGTCCGGTCTCGCCGCTGTGTGGGCGCGTGAGAACACCCGCGACGCGATCTGGGATGCCTTCCAGCGCAAGGAGGTCTATGCCACCACCGGTACGCGGATGGCGGTCCGTGTTTTCGCTGGCTGGGACTTCGAGGAAGACGAGGTCCACCGCCCCGATTTCGCTGCCGAAGGCTACGGGCGCGGTGTGCCGATGGGGGCCGACCTCTTCGCCGGACCAGAGGGTACAGCGCCGACCTTCATGATCCGCGCCCTGCGTGACCCCGATGGCGCGAACCTCGACCGGATCCAGATGGTGAAAGGCTGGGTCGGTGACGATGGTGAGCCGATGACCAAGGTCTTTGACGTATCGTGGTCAGGGGACCGTGCACCTGACGCAAACGGCAAGCTGCCACCCGCAGGCAGTACCGTCGTTGGCGCGGACTTTACCAACACCATCGGATCGGCCGTCCTTGGCGGTTACTGGGTGGATCCGGAGTTCGACCCGGCACAACGCGCCTACTACTACGTCCGCGTGCTGGAGATCCCGACGCCCTCGTGGCTGGCCTACGACAAGGCGTTCTATGGCAATATCGACTTGCCCGAGGACGCCGTGATGGTGCAGCAGGAACGCGCTTACACTTCGCCGATCTGGTACGCGCCTGCAGGGTAAAGCAAACCACCTGAGGTAAACTGGCTGCCGATCAACCGGGCAGACATGGACCTCGACATCATCATGCGCCTCGGCCATGCAGCGTCGTTTGGCCGGGTCAAGCGATGCTGTATTTCGGCTCTCTCAACGCTGTGGGCACCGTCGCGGAAACGACCCTCAAACCGGTCCCCGCCATCTTTGTAGAGCTGAAGTATGACGGACGGTCTGAAGGTTGCACGCCTGGCAAGGATATGGGTAACAGTGATGTTTGAAGTTGGGTTAGGTCGGAAATGCTCGACGTTTGGAGCCAATATAGCGTGACGCGGCCCCTTGTTCGGACACAGAGAATTCGCGACATTCCACATTTAAAGTCCATGATGCCGTTTCTTGTGAGCCGGATTATTTGGTTGAAGAACTGCCCTTTGATTGGCGTGAAATTTACTGCTTCACTTCTACTTTTGCGCGGGAGGAGTGACGATTTTGGGACCCGGGCAGGAAGTAAGCGTCCGGCCTAACTGCTCTGACGGGTCATGGAGTGTGTTGATAGTGTCCGCCATTGATAGTGGTCATCTTGAGGACGGATATGGCGGGTGAGAAGGATCAGGAGAAGCGGTTCTGGTCGGATGAGGAGAAGGTGTCGATCTGCGTGCAAACATGTGCGCCCGGCGTTTCGGTAGCGCAGGTTGCGCGGCGCTTCAATAGGCACTCACCACGTCGAGTGAGTGCCTATGACCGCGACAAAATCGATCTCACACCAGAGCAGATCCGCCAAGTGGCTTTGTCAGCAGAGCGGGAAGCTTCATGACTGCGTAGACTACTGTACCAAGATAGACTGAGGGGCTTCCCCGCCGTTTAGCCAAGCCTCCAGGGGTGTTAGCGGGTCCAGTGCAGCCGCGTTGATGCCTCCGGGTCCAGGTAGGATCCCGCAATGATCCAATCCCGGCACCATGAAGAGAGCGACGTTCTCCTTCAGAACGTCTTCCCCGCCTGCGGCTTTGGACGCCTGTTCGTACCACTCGACCGTTTTGTAAGGCGTGACGATAGCATCTGCCCAACCATGATAGACAATCATTTTGCCACCTGCTGCGCGAAAGGCTGAAATGTCCGGATTGTCACCATTGTAAGCGGCCGAAGAAGCTCCCATCCGTGATGGGTCGGTCTCGAAATCGAAGTCCATCGGCGTCCAGTTCGGGCCGGGGTCTTCGTCAAACGCCATGTACTTGCCGAAACCACTTGCAAAAGCGGGTACGAGCTTTCCGCCCCCGTCGGCATTCCCGGTCAGCCACAACCACCAGAAGGGTTCTGATCCTTCAGGCACACCTCCGGGGTAAAGTTGCTCACCGGCCGCGTTGCGTGGCCCTTCGCGCCATTTGCCAAGCGTGTCGAGTTGCTGGTTCGTCAGTCCAAGCTCATCATAGCTGATGTTGCATTGACGCGGATCAGCGATCGCGCCGTCTTCGGCACCGTCCGCGGCATCGCATTGCTCAAGAACAGCCTTGCCTATAACGGCCGCTTGGTCGGGTCCGAGAATCTGAGAGCCGTCGTTTGCCGTGTTCGCCTGAACGATCCAGGACATCTTGGTTGCCACCAGACCGGGGTAATCCATTGCCGGCGCGCCCGAGATGATACCGTCGAACATCTCTGGGTAGCGAAGCGAGGCGACATGCGCCATGCGGCCCCCCGTCGAGCAGCCTTGAAAAATCGCCTGTTCGGAGGCGCTGCCGTAAAAAGCCTCGACCAGCAGGTTGGCGACGCGGTTGGTCTCACCGATCGAGCGCCAGCCCCAGTCCCGTTCAGCGTGCGGATTGTTGTAAGCCCATCCCGCATCGACCACCGACAAACCATGGTGTCCGCTGTCGGATGTCGCGGTCGCATAACCGCGCTCGAGCCCGGGCCGCATCGCGTTCACCCAGCTTGAGCCGGCATCCGCACGCCCCAGAATGCCACAAAACCCGCCGCAACCGGCTTGATAAAACTTCCCGTTCCACCCTTCCATCGGCAGCCGGACTTCGATCGAAATGGCCGGCAAGGCCGTCGCCCTTATTTCGCAGTAGTCCGGGAGCGTATCGGAGGCCGCAATGACACGCGCAGACGTGACGTGCCCTCCGGACATGACGACATTGCTCAATTCAGCACATGCGTCAGGGCTTTGCTGCGCGGCTGCCGGTAATCCGGCCAGTGAAAGCGCAAAGCCTGCCAGTAGTCTCTTCATGGTGAAACACCTCCCTGATGTCTTGTGAGGTGGCCAGTATCGAAGCAGGAGCGGCGCGGGGCAAGTGGGGAAAACTACGTAACCGGCGTGACAAGCCGGAAAGCCTTTCGGTTCCGAACCGCACGCGCGCTCAGTCGGTGCCCGCGCCCAGAAGCGGCAATCCGGCGAGGTGGGCCACAAGTTCCAGCCCGTTGCGTGCGCCGAATTTCTCCATCAGCCGGGCGCGGTGCACCTCGACGGTGCGCGGGCTGATCTCCAGCGCCCGGGCGATCTCCTTCGAGGTCAACCCCTCGGCCAGAAGCTTGGCCACCTGCCTTTCGCGTACTGTCATCTCGGCCACCGGGCGCTTTTCCGAGATGTCGGCAAAACTCCAGACTGATTGCTTGAAGGGATCCGCAGGATCAAGCGACTGGCCCCGTACACGGCACCAGAACAGGCCGCCATCCTTGCGGCGCATGATCCGCTCATCGGCATAGCGACCAAGTCCGCGCATCTTTTCGGCGCCGATCTGGCCAATGCTCTGAAACTCTGCGGACGACGGATAGAGCTTGGACAAGGAATGGTCTTCCAGCTCCGTCCTACCATAGCCGAACATCTCGCAGAACCGCGCGTTGCAATGCCGGATGACCCGGTTCTCGGCGTAAATTAACCCCACCGGTGCGCTTTCAAAAGCAAGTGCTGAAAGAGGGTTCATATCCCATCACCGGTTAAGTAGTTTCACGGATCGCGCGGTTCGCCCTGTTGGACTATCCCTCCAGACAATGAATGGAGGCAAGAATGGACGCAAGAATTGTCGGTTGGGGTCACACACGATTTGGCGTGCATGACAGCACGAGTCTGGAAACCCTGATTCAGAAGGCGGCAGCGGAGGCGATTGAGACCGCGGGGATTGCGCCGGCTGATATCGACGCGATCTGGCTGGGACATTATAACAACGGTATGGTGCCGGACGCCTTCGCCGCGTCTTTGGTGTTGGGCCTTGATGACGATCTGCGCTTTACGCCCGCGACCCGTGTGGAGAACGCCTGCGCCTCGGGCTCCGCTGCCATCTACGCGGCGCGCAATGCCATCCGTGCTGGCGACGCCCGCTGTGTGCTGGTCGTGGGCGTCGAGAAGATGACCGAACTCGATACGCGCGGTGTGACCGAAGCGCTCGCCGGAGCATCCTATTCCACCGAGGAGGCGGGTGTGAGTTTCCCACAGATCTTTGGGCGTATCGCGGCTGGTTATTTTGAGAAATACGGAGACCAGTCCGAAACACTGGCGCGGATCGCGGTAAAGAACCACCAAAACGCGCTCAGAAACCCGCTGGCGCATATGCAGCGCGAGGTCAGTTTCGAGTTCTGCAACGAGATCAGCAACAAGAACCCGATGATCGCGGCTCCGCTCAGACTCACCGACTGCTCGCTGATCACGGACGGGGCCGCGGCGCTTGTGATGGTGAGCGAGGACATGGCGGCGGATTTCGACTGTGCGGTGGGTTTCCGTGCGGCGGTACAGATGAACGACTATCTGCCCATGTCGCGGCGCGACATGACCGAACTCACAGCAGCCCGCCATACCTTCGCGGCCGCCTACGAGGCCGCAGGTGTCACGGTCGATGATCTCGACGTGGCTGAGGTGCATGACTGTTTCACCATCGCCGAGTTGATGATCTACGAGGCCATGGGACTGGCTGAAACGGGCAAGGGCGCAGGCCTTGTCGCCACCGGAACGACGATGCGCGGCGGGCGGTTGCCGGTTAATCTATCAGGCGGGCTCAAGGCCAAGGGCCATCCGGTGGGGGCCACCGGCGTGTCGATGCACGTGCTCGCATCGCAGCAGGTCGTCGGCCGGGCCGGGGGCGTGCAGCAAGAGGGCGCGGAACTCGCTTGCGTCTTCAACATGGGCGGCTCCGGAGTCGCAAATTACTGCTCGATTCTGGAGGCCGTGAAATGAACCCTGCCGAGTGGTTGAAACGCACCGCGACCCGCGCTCCGGCGCGACCCGCGCTCTTTTCGGGCGAAGAGCTTTGCGCCACCTATGCCGAGTTTGACCAAGCGGCTGCGGCCATCGGCGCGGCGCTCGAGGCCCGCGGTATCGGTTCAGGCAGCCGTGTGGCCTTGTTCATGTCGAACCGTATTGACTATCTCGAAACGCTCTACGGGATTTGGTACGCAGGCGCGGCTGCGGTGCCGATCAATGCCAAGCTGCACCCGAGAGAGGCCGAATGGATTATCAGTAATGCCGGGGCCGCCTTGGTGATGTCCGATGAGAAACTCGGCAAGGATCTGGCCCCGTTGCTCAGCGATGCGAAGCCGATTGTCTCCGTCGACAGCCCCGAATTCTCGGCCATGCGTCTGGGCGATCCGTTGGACACGCCTGTTGGCATGGCGGAGAGAGACCTGCTTTGGCTCTTCTACACCTCGGGCACCACCGGCAAACCCAAGGGCGTGGCACTGACCTGCGGCAACCTCGCGGCGATGACCTACACTTATTTCACCGATGTGGACGAGGTCGCGCCAGACGATGCCATCCTCTACGCCGCCCCAATGTCGCATGGTGCAGGGCTTTACAATTTCATGCATGTCCTGCGGGGGAGCCGACACCTCGTTCCGGAAAGCGGCGGTTTCGATGCGGATGAAATCCTGAGCCTCGGCAAGCGCATGGGGCCGATTTCGATGTTCGCTGCGCCGACGATGGTACGCCGTCTTGTGGATACAGCCAAGGCGTGCGGTGAGACCGGCGAGGGACTGCGGACCATCGTCTATGCGGGCGGCCCGATGTACGAGGCCGATATTCTGGACGCAACCAAGGTGATGGGACCGCGTTTCGTTCAGATCTACGGTCAAGGCGAGTGCCCGATGGGGATCACCGCCTTGCCGCGCAGCGATGTGGCGGACCGAGCCCATCCCCGCTGGCGGGAACGTCTCAATTCGGTTGGAACCGCGCAAAGTGCTGTGCGCGTGCGCATTGTGGATCAGGACGGCGCGGAAGCGCCGCGTGGACAAACCGGTGAGATCACGGTGCAAGGCGCGACCGTGATGTCTGGCTATTGGAAGAACCCGGAGGCCACTGACAAAACCATCCGCGACGGCTGGCTCTGGACCGGCGACATGGGGCGCATGGATGAAGAAGGATACATCACACTGCAGGACCGCTCGAAGGATATGATCATCTCAGGCGGCTCCAACATCTATCCGCGTGAGGTTGAAGAAGTGCTTCTGAGCCATCCAAAAGTGCACGAGGTCGCTGTCGTCGGTCAGCCCCACGCGGAATGGGGCGAAGTGGTCGTTGCCTTCGTCGTACCCAGCCCGGGTGCCGAGGTTGCACCTGCCGAACTCGACGCGCTTTGTCTGGACCGCATCGCCCGCTTCAAACGGCCCAAGGCGTATCGATACATCGACGCGCTGCCGAAAAACAACTATGGCAAGGTCCTTAAGACCGAGTTGAGACACCTCCTGCAAGAGAAGCCTATCGCATGATGGATCTTGCGGGCAAAACCGGGCGGATTACCGGATCGGTTAAGGGGATGGCGTGTCCATCGCGGTGTACGGCCTCGCTGAACTCCACACCGCCGCATGGGATGCGATCATCGGTCTGAACTTGTCGGGCGGGTTCCACACCATGCGCTTGGCGCTGCGGAAGTTGGGCGAAAAGGGCTTTGGCCGGGTTGTGAACTTTGACAGCGTCCGCGGCATCGGATTGAGCAACCCCACGTCTGGAAATTCGGATTTGGCATGATCACGCATCCTGGCATTCCCATTTGATATAGGCCTT
>NZ_JAIMIA010000151.1 GCF_019966495.1 Tateyamaria pelophila
TCCTCCCGCCCGTTGTTTGAACGAAACTGAATCACAAAACTATGCAATCAAACAAGAATTAATGGGTGTGCTGCCTAGGCAACGATGAGACCTACGACATACGGTTGCGTACAAATCAGATCACACGGCCTTGGCAGAGCTTTCGAGCGGATTTCAGCGCGCCGCCGACATGGACGACGGTCAAGATCCCCTTTACCGCTCTTGAATCGCATCGCACCGAGGCCCGATTTGATCCGGGTCGATTGCGGCGCATCGGAATCCTGGCCATCGGGCGCGAGATGCAGGCCGATATCGCCATCGCAGGTGTCCGGCTTTACCGTTAATCGCGCGGGGCAGGGGCGCCACCCTCAAAATTGTTGCCGTGGACATAATCGCAAGGCGCCTCCTGCATCTGTAAATGCAACCCGTTGCCAGTATAGGGATGCGCACGCGCAAGATCCTCATCGACGTCGATCCCAAGCCCAGGCGAGTCAGAAGGCGTGATAAACCCATCCTCGACGCGGATTGTCCCCTTGATCAGCTGATCGTGAAACGGTGTCTCGATGCATTCGCACATCAGGATATTAGGGATCGAGGCGGCAAGCTGGACGTTGGCGGCCCATTCGATGGGACCTGCATAAAGATGCGGGGCCATCTGCGCATTGTAGACCTCTGCTATGGCCGCAACCTTCTTCATCTCCCAAATTCCACCGGCACGGCCCAAAGCGGGTTGCAGAATGGTGGCTGCCCCACCGCGCAAAACCGTGGCAAACTCGGCCTTGGTGGTCAAACGCTCGCCGGTCGCCACTGGAATACGCACAGCGCGTGCAACCTTGGCCATTTCCTCCACCGCATCCGGCGGGATCGGCTCTTCGTACCAAAGCGGGCTATAGGGTTCGATGGCTTGCCCGAGGCGGATCGCCCCGGCGGTGGTAAATTGCCCATGCGTGCCAAAGAGCAGATCGGCCCGGCTGCCCACTGCCTCGCGGATCGCCTTGCAAAAGGCGACTGACATTTCGATGTCGCGCATCCCCGGCATATGTCCGCCGCGCAATGTATAGGGTCCCGCCGGATCAAACTTCACCGCCGTATATCCACGATCCACACAGTCCAAAGCGGACTCTGCCGCCATCTCCGGCGAGGTCCAGAACGCCTCCAGATCGTGATGCGGCAGAGGGTACAGATAGGTATACGCACGCACCCGGTCGTTCATGCGCCCGCCCAGCAAGGCATGCACCGGACGCCCCCGCGCCTTGCCCAAAATATCCCAACACGCGATCTCAAGGCCTGAAAAAGCACCCATGACAGTCAAATCAGGGCGTTGAGTAAAGCCGGACGAATAGGCGCGTCGAAACATAACTTCGATGTTTTCGGGGTTCTCGCCCGCCATGTGGCGCTCAAACACATCGACAATGACGGCGTGCATAGCCTCCGGCCCAACCGAAGAGGCATAGCATTCGCCCCATCCCACAATCCCGTTATCCGTTGTCACCTTGACAAGTATCCAATAGCGCCCGCCCCAACCGGGCGCAGGCGGGGCGGTTACGATGATATCGAGGTCACGCAGTTTCATGATCTATCCCTTGCTTCATCTTGCCGGATAAACTCCGGGGGAGGCGCACAAGCGCCGGGGGCAGCGCCCCAAATCAACGGTTGAACATAATCACGTTCCGACGGGCGGTGCCCGATTTGGTATCGGCAATCGCCTCATTGATCTGATCCAGGGACCAACGCCCCGAAATCAGGCTGTCCAATTGCAAGCGCCCCTGCTGATACAGGTCCACCATCCATGGAATATCGCGCTGAATGACGACATCGCCCATCTTGGATCCGATCATGCCCTGCCCGACCGCGGCCAGAACAACGGGTTCATAGCTGGCCATCGCGCCGGAATGGGGCATGCCCACCATGATGACCTTGCCGCCGCGCCCCAGGTATTTCGGGGCTTGTTCGTAAGCCGGAATCGCGCCCACCGTTACGATCACGGCGTCCGCCCCCTTGCCGCCCAATGCTTTGTAGGCAGCACGCCATGGGCTTTCGGACGTGGCCAACACGCCGTGGGTTGCACCAAAGGACTTTGCGTCATCCAGTTTTTCTTCGGTCATGTCGACCGCCACGATGCGGCGGGCGCCTGCGATACGCGCACCCTGAATGGCGTTCAGGCCGACGCCGCCCGCACCGATCACGACAACATCCTGTCCGGGACGGAGCGCCGCCGCGTTCACTACGGCACCGACGCCGGTAATCACCCCGCAAGAGATCAGGCTGGCCGCATCCTTGGCAATGGTGTCCGGAATCTTAACCAACTGCCTTTGGTCAACGACGACCTTTTCGGCAAAAGCGCCGCACGCCATGGCCTGATGCAGTTTGGTATCCGCCGCGGTGCGAATCGGCCCTTTGTCACCGTCATAGGGGGTCTCGCAATTCGTCGGGGTGCCGCCGGCGCAGGATGGGCACGTACCGCAGGCGCGTATCAGGGTGACAACGACGCTGTCGCCCACTGCCACGCCGCCGACACCGGGGCCAACGGCGCTGACGATGCCGGCGGCCTCGTGGCCGTAAACCGCAGGCAGGCTACCGCCCCAGGCCCCATCCGCATAGGAGATGTCCGAATGGCAGATGGCCACAGCATCCAGTGTCACCTCGACTTCGCCCATTTCAGGCGCACGCAGCAGGATATCTTCGATGACGAGCGGGGCACCGAATTCGTGGCACACGGCGGCTTTTATGGTTTGCATGTCTTTTCCTTGCTCCGCCTCTTTGCCCAAGGCGGTCTTTGTCTCAGTTGTGGCGAAGTTGGCGCAGGCAGCGAGCGCTCGCAAGGCATAATGCGACCTTTCACACCACCGGTTTGTCGCGGATGTCGGATGATGGACCTGCACGGCCGGACCGGATGAACACGATCAGCCCCATCAGGATCAAAACGGCCGACAAGAGGAACGGCGCGCCGGGAAGATACACCGGCGCAGTCTGGCCGGAAAACGCCGCGAAAACAGACGTCATCACCATAGGGGATATGATCATCGCAAGTGCACTGATCGAGGTGAGCGCACCTTGTAATTCGCCTTGCTGATTGTCGTTCACCGCCTTGGACATGATCCCCTGCAAGGCAGGCGTAATGACCCCGGCCAAAGCAGCAAGCGGCGTCAGGACCAGCGCAACGGGGCCGGATGTGACGAATGCCATCGCAAGAAAGGCCATCACGTTGAAACCGTGGCCGTAAATGACAGCGCCGCGTTCGCCCATGACACGCAGCACCAAGGGCATCAATCCGCCCTGTACAACGGCCAGCATAATGCCAAACAGCGCAAGGCTCAGACCGATCGTCGCCGGGCTCCAGCCAAAGCGCTCCTGCCCGAAATAACTCCAGATCGCAGGGTAGACGGTAAAGGCCAACTGATAGAGGAAATAGACAATCAACAGGGGGCCAATGGCGGGCAGTTTGCCCAATATGCGCAAGGTGCCCAATGGATTGGCCCGCGCCCATGAAAACGGACGCCGGATGCGGTCCGTCACAGTTTCTGTCAGGATCATCCAACCAAAAACCGCATTGAGCGCCGCCAGAGCAGCGGCCGCGTAAAAGGGCGCGCGGGTGCCATATTCGGCCAGCAGTCCACCAATCAGGGGCCCGATCACGAAACCCAGGCCAAAGGCCGCTCCAATCAGACCGAAATTGGCAGCCTTTTTTTCGGGCGGCGAAATATCCGCCATGTAAGCCGCGGCGGTGGCGGGCGTGGCCGCCGTGATCCCGCCCACAAGACGCCCGGCAAGCAGCAGCCAAATGCTGCCTGCGACCGCCATTACCAGATAGTCCGCGGCCATGACAACGAGAGAGACCAGCAAGACGGGCCGACGCCCGTACCGATCCGACAGCCCGCCAAGCACCGGGCCGAACAGGAACTGCATGACGGCAAAGCAGGTTGCCAGAACGCCGCCCCAAAGTGCTGCCGTCGCGAGGTCCCCGCCATTCACTTCGCGGATAAGGTCCGGCATGACGGGTATGATCAGGCCGATCCCCATCGCGTCCAGAAGCACGGTTATCAGAATGAAAACAACGGGCAGTCTCAAAGAGTTTTGACCCGTTTGGCAAAGGCGCGCGCCTCTGACGGCGCGTTCCCCATCTGCTCTGTGGCCCGAAACAAAGATGCGGAAAGGTCCGGGTAGGCGGCGCGAGCGATGTCTGCCAGAGGCCTGCCTGAGCGGTGCGCTTCGGCCACCAGCTCCTTGGTATGCGCTTGTGCGTCAGGGCGGGACATTCGGGCTGCCAAGGCAAAACTCAACGCTTCTGCATGGACCAGCCCCAAGCCTTCGACGTTTGCGGCCATGCGTGCCGTGTCAGGCTCCATGCTTTGTGCCAATGCGCATGCGCTCTCGACCGCTGATGCTGTGCACAGGGCGATCTGTGGCAGCACCATCCATTCTGTGAACCACGCGGCGCCGTCGCGTTGAAACTGATGCGCCGACGCCGCTTGCAAAGTCGCACGCAGCCCCGCCATCTGATGGTTGAGCGCCACCAGCACGGACGGCCCGACCGGGTTTTGTTTTTGCGGCATGGTAGAGGATGATCCGGCACCGCCCAGCCGGATCTCTGCCGTGTCTGATCCGGTCAATCCTATAAGGCTGTGGCCCATGCCGCCAAGGGTTGCGACCAAATCCCCCATCCAGTTTGCAATGCGCAGAACCGGGCCGCGATCAGCGTGCCAACTGCGCCCCGGATCGTTCAACCCAAGCGCTTCTGCGAGCCCCGCGCGTGTCGCAGCGGCGTCGGGCCCCAGCGCGGAAGCGGTACCGGATGCGCCGCTGAGCGATACGAACATCGACGTGTTGCGCAAATCGGGCAGCGCTGCCACGGCATCTACAACCGGTCCGCCCCACTGGGCCAGAACGCCCCCCCACGAGGTGGGTGTCGCGTGTTGCGCATAAGTTCGCGCCGCCATTGGCGTTTCGGCATGTGTGCTTGCCTGCCCTGCCAGCGTACGGAGCAGTACCCGCGCACGGTCTTCCAACACCGCCAACGTCTGGCGCAGTCGCAACATCAGGGCGGTATCGATGATATCCTGGCTGGTTGCGCCCCAATGGGCGTGTTGGGCGTATTCCGGAGCCTCCATCGCGCTGCGAAACGCGGCAACCAATCCCGGGACACTCACGCCGTTCTGACCCGTTGCCTTGGCCAGTCCGGCAGGGTCGATCTGCACCTCGAGGCTCGAGCGGTGAATGAACGCAGCGCTGAGTTCAGGGATGACCCCCTGTGCCCCTTGCACCTTGGCCAGTGCCCCTTCGACCAGCAGCATCGCGCGCACTTCGGCATTATCAGACCACAACCGTCCGGCGTCGCCTGTGGGGAACAGTTGCGCATAAAGCGGCGAGGAAAAGACGCTGGCAGCCATGGGTCAGATGTGGCCTGTAGAACGCATGAAATCGGTTATCACGGCGGCGTATTCCTGCGGCTTCTCTACGCAGGGCAGGTGGCCTGCCTTGCGGATCAGATGAAATTTGCTGCCGGGGATCAGGTCAACGGTTTCGCGCACCAGATCCGGCGGGGTCGATCCATCCTCGCTGCCCGCAATCCCGAGTGTGGGCAAGCGCAAACTGGCTGTTGTCGTGTAGAAATCAGTGCCGGAAATCGCCGCCGAGCAACCGGCATAGCCCGCGTTTTCCTGTCGGACGAGCATGTTACGCCACAGCTCAAGATCGACGCTCGCCCGGAAATCAGCGGAAAACCAACGTTCCATGACAGCATCTGCGAGGCTTTCGATCCCGCCGTTCTCCACGGCTGCAATCCGATCGGCCCAGATGTCGCCATTGCCGATCCTGGCGCCGGTGTTGGACAGAACCATGGCCCGCATCAGATCGAGGCGCTTGACCGCCAAGCCCTGCGCAATCATGCCGCCGATTGACAGCCCTACGAAAAAGGCATCCTGGAATCCCAGATGATCCATCAGCTTTTCGGTATCGCTGACCAACGCGCCCATGGAATACGCGCCGGGCGGGCAAGTCGATAGCCCATGACCGCGCTTGTCGAACCTCAGGATCCGCAGACCTTCGGGCAACATTGGCAAGATCGGATCCCAAAGCCGCATGTCGGTTCCCAACGAGTTGGCAAAAACGACCGGCGCGCCGTCTTTCGGCCCGTCGATACGGTAGTGCAGGCGCACGTCGCCCAGATCAGCCATATGCATGCGTGTCAGTCCTTTGGTCGTAAATGGGCAATAATCCGCCCGTTATCGGATGCGCGTTTACGCGTCGGTGCCACTGCGTGGCCCCCGTCCGTGAGATGATCGTTCAGCACGGTGAAATAGTCCATCCGTTCCATGCTGTCCTTGGATTCGTCGATAAAAGGGCGCGCCGTGTATATCCGGTCGCTGCTGTCATTGACACCACCGAACACGGCGTCGCGGGCGGTGGCGAAGCCTGTCACGGCAGGGTATCCAGACATTGCGAGTATAGGTCAGGGTCGACATTGCCGCCCGAGATCATCACGACAACGTCCTCTCCCTCTATCTGGTCCTGCCGACAGATGGCTGCCGCCAAGGCAACGGCCCCACCGGGTTCCGCCACGAGTTTCAAACGCAAAAAGGCGTGGGCCATAGCCTGCAACGCTTCGCGTTCCGTTACGATGAGGCCCGGGCCACACAAGCGGTGCATGATTGGAAAGGTCAGGGCGCCGGGCTGTGGGGTAATGATGGCGTCGCAGATGTTGCCCGATGTCGCGAGGTTCCGCTCAATCCGGCCAGAGCGGAGAGAGCGGGTCACGTCGTCAAAATCTTCGGGTTCCACGGGACGCACGCGCAGGCCGGGGGCGTCCGCTTCCAGCGCCAGTGCGATGCCACTGGTCAAGCCGCCACCGCCGCAACAGACCAGAACGTCCGCCTCGGTGACGCCGACTTCGGACGTTTGCGCGGCAATCTCAAGACCCGCGGTGCCCTGGCCCGCAATCACGAGTGGCTCGTCAAAGGGTTTGATCATGGTCAATCCGCGTGCATCGGCCAATGCCGCGCCGATGGCGTCACGGTCTTCGGTGGCCCGGTCATATAGCACGACGTCAGCCCCCAGCGCGCGCGTATTCTCGATCTTGAGGGTGGGCGCATCGGCCGGCATGACGATCACGCTGGGCACGCCGTGCCGCGCCGCGGCAAGGGCCACACCCTGCGCGTGGTTGCCGCTGGAAAAGGCAATCACGCCTTTGGCCCGCGTTTCGGGGTCCAGCGCCGAGACAGCCGACCACGCACCACGAAACTTGAAGCTGCCAGTGTGTTGCAGGCATTCCGGTTTGATCCAGACCCGCCGTCCTGCCAGTTCATCAATGAACGGTGAACTGAGTAAGGGTGTGCGCCGTGCAAAACCCTGCAGGCGCCGCGCCGCTGCGCGGATCATCTCGATATTCATTGCAGAGCGTCCATCCACGCCCGCAAGGCGTCAAGCGATGCAGGTTCATCCAGAAAAGGCACATGACCGCGATTGGGCACGTTTGCATAGATCATGTCGGGGCGACGCTCTTGCATCTTTTGCACGGTTTCGGTGCTCAGAAGATCGGAATTCGCCCCTCTGATCAGGCAAAGCGGTTTGCCGTTCAGTGCTTCAAAAAATGGCCACAGGTCGGGTACTTCACCGCCCGCTTCGACAGCCTGCCGCAGGGCCGGATCATACGTGATGTTCAATCCGTCTGCGTCTGGGAGAAAATGCGTTTTGGCCTCTTCCAGCCAGCGGCTGTGCGGCACGTTTTTGAACCCGGTCATGACAATGGCGAGAGCGTTTGCCGCCTCTTCGTGGGTGCGGGCCGCCGGGCGTTTGCCCAGATAAATCATGATGCCAGACAACCCCTTTGTGTCGATCTCCGGCCCGATATCGTTCAATGCCGCGCCCAGAAAACGGTCTGGGGCGGCCGCGGCGAAGCCCATTGCATTCAGCCCACCCCGGGACGTCCCAAGGATCGCAACGGCGTCGATGGTCAGGTGGTCCAAAAGCTCGATCACGTCTCTGATCTCGATCGGGAGGACGTAGTTCTGCCAATTGCTGTCCCAGTCGGATTGCCCGCGCCCGCGGTAATCCAGCCGGATCAGACGGCAGGGGGGCAAATGCGGTGTGACATAGTCGAAATCAGCGCTGCTGCGGGTCAGCCCGGCAAGGCAAAGCAGGGGCAGGCCTGTCCCTTGATCTGTATAATGCAGGCGCAAGCCGTCAGAGGTCGTGAAATGTGGCATCAGACACCTGCCAGTTGCGGGATGCCTGTCAGGTCCGACAGGATGGTATTGGGCTGCCATGGCAAGCGGTCGACCGGATCGCCAGCGCGATTGACCCAGACGGTGTCAAAGCCATAGCCCGCGGCCCCCGCGGCGTCCCAACCATTGGAGGAGACGAAGAGCACTTCGGTCTTGGAACATCCGAACTTTTGGCCGACCAGATCATAGACCCGCGTATCCGGCTTGAAGATCCCGACTGTTTCCACCGAAAGGCAATGATCGAGCACGTCCTGGATCCCGGCCGACTGCACCGCCCCCTCAAGCATATCCGGCGATCCGTTGGACAGGATCGCCGTGTTCAGGCCGACGGCCTTGAGGGTGTGGAGCATTGCCGGGACCTCGGGGTAGGCCTGCAATTCCCAATAGAGCGCCAGTAGCCGTTCGCGCATCGCCGGTTTGTTTGCGTGGCCGGTTTTTTCCATGGCCCAGTCCAGCCCGTCCTGCGTCACCTGCCAGAAATCGGTATGCGCCTTCGTGATGGCGCGGAGCCACGTATATTGAAGCTGTTTTTGCCGCCAGTGTTCGGCAAGGCCGGGCCAACTGTCCTTCAGATCAGCGAATTCAGGCTCGGCGGCAGCCTGTCGTGCCGCGGCGGCGACATCGAATAAGGTCCCGTAGGCATCAAAGACACAGGTGGTGATGGGCATGGCATTCTCCGTTTTGTGGGTAGAGTGGCACGCTGCGGGCAGGACGAAAAGAGCCCAGATGGGGTTTACCCCATGCCTTTGCGCGGGCAGTGTGCCGACATTGCCGGTTGAGGTGTGGAATTAGGGAGAGAATTCATGGCCGAAGTCAAAGACGGGGACACCGTCAGTATTCACTTTCCACCTAATGGATCGAAGCCACCGGCTTCTAGCCGGTCCGCTTCAGCGAATCTTTCTCTGATCTTCTCTCCTGAATTTTGAAACCCGCTGTGGCGGTATGGTTTCAAAATTCAGGAGAGAAGATCATGCGTT
>NZ_JAIMIA010000152.1 GCF_019966495.1 Tateyamaria pelophila
CATGACCGCTGAGACATAATCAAGGGTGGGTCAAATCTCGGTGAAAATACCGGGTCACTTCTCAGCGAAAATCAACATTTTGGGCTCACTGCCGACCTTCGCTGCGGTTGCACACGAAATCAACGCCGAGCCGGAAGACGAACGGTCGCAGTGCGGACGAAGCTGCCATTTGTTCAGTTCTTGGCAATGTCCGCTTTGAAAGAATGCGAAGAGGCTCAGCATCCTGTTCTCGCAAGGCGCCACCTCGGATGCGCGGATCGCCATTGACGAGGATCATTGCGGTTAGAGAGCGAGTCTGTAGGATTGGCTCTGCCGCAACAACCAGTCTGTGAGTAGAGATATGAGCACCGAATCCGGAAACGCGGCCTTTGCAGTCAAAGCCCCGATAGGTAATGAAATTACAAGGCGTTCGGCGCGAATTGCAGCAGCGCTATTTGTCGTGGCCACAGCATCAACGATGGCGAGCCAGATCATCGTCGAGCAATTGCACGTTGGCGAAACAAGTCTTGCCGCGCAACAAGGCGTACTCACATTTGCCGTCGTCTTTGAAATTGCAAATGGACTCGCAAGTGCTGGGATTGCACTGGCACTCTATCCAGTCTTGCGACATCTGTCGGAGCTAATGGCGACAGGTTATCTGGGGTTGCGCCTTGTCGAAGGTGCCCTTGGTGTCGCGGCGGCGGCCAGCCTGATGCTGATCGCGGCGCCAGAACCTGCAACCTCTGCTTGGGCCAGCGCGCATCACGATGCGCTCTTCCTTCTGGTGCTGATCGTGTTTTCTTGCGGAACGTTTTGTTTCTATCCCCTGTTGTTCAAGTTCCGGCTTGTACCGAGACTACTCTCATTCTGGGGGATGATCGGCGGTCTCACCCTGCTGATTTCCTGTATTCTAATCCTGTTTGGCCGGATCGAGGCAGGTGGTACGACCGATCTGGTTCTTTCACTCCCGATCTGGGTCAACGAGATGGTCTTGGCGGCTTGGCTGTATCTACGCGGTCTCGATCTGAGCAATGCAGTGTAAGGTTTGGCAACATGCAAGAATCCTGGCGACTGGATTTAGATAATGGGTCGCAACAGCAGACCTTGGTGTAGCGCGCAGCATTGGGTAATCTGGGCTCACGGACTAAGCCGCTCTCGCGGCATGGGCGCTTGTTTCTGATGTATCGCGCCCGGCTGAATGGATCGAATTTTGCGATGTGACTGACCTGCCTGACGATTGAGGTTTCTCAATTGGACAGGAGGTTCCCATGACACAGGAGAAGATGAGCCCGCTGCGTGCGCGGATGATCGAAGATATGCGTATTCGCGGGTTGGCGGAGACGACACAGAAAGCCCACATCCGGGCGCTCAAGCAATTCACGGCGTTTTTGGGACGGTCACCGGACTCCGCAACACCGGACGACTTGCGCGCCTATCAGCTTCACATGACGGATACCGAGGTCACACCTTCGGTCTACAACGCCCGGGTCGCTGCGCTGCGATTCTTCTTCGGCATGACCTGCGACCGGGAGGATATGAAGAAGTACATACAATTCCGGACCGAACCGCGGAAGCTGCCGATTGTGCTGAGCTTCGAGGAGGTCTCTGCGGTTCTGGCCTCGGCACCTGGCCCCGGCCTCAAATATCGGGCGGCGCTCGGTATCGGCTATGGCGCGGGGCTACGAGCATCTGAAGTAACCAACCTGAAGGTTCGGGACATCGACAGCGACCGCATGCTGATCCATGTAGAGCGCGGAAAAGGCGGCAAGGATCGCGACGTGATGCTGTCCCCGTCTTTGCTGGAGCTCCTTCGCGACTATTGGCGCGAGGCGCGCCCACAGGGCTGGTTGTTTCCAGGGCAAAGCCGGGTCGAACCGCTGTCGCCGCGCTCTCTGAACCGGGCCTTCAATTCCGCCAAGGCGATGGCCGGGATCAAGAAGCCCGCAACGCTGCACTCGCTCCGGCACAGCTTTGCCACCCATCTGCTTGAAGCCGACACAGACGTCCGCGTGATCCAGGTGCTCCTCGGTCACGCCAAACTTACGACCACGGCGCGATACACCCATGTCGCCACTAAAACGCTGCGCAATGTCGCCAGTCCGTTTGAGCACATGCGGGATGTGACCTGAGGGGCGCGGCAGCGTGCCTCGGCGCGCGCTGGAAGTTGCAGATATCTTTCAGGCCCATGGTCCTGCCTACCGGCGGGCCAACGCGGGACATCTGAACCTCTCGCAACTCAAGGTGATGTCAGCCATTGAGGCTTGCCGGACCGAGGCGCTCGGCGGGCATGTGGCGGCCTGCACCAAATGCAACTACCAGCACATCGCCTACAACAGCTGCAAGAACCGGCATTGTCCCAAATGCCAAGGCCCGGCAGCAAGGGATTGGATGGCCGCGCGGGCCGAGGACCTGCTGCCTGTCGAGTACTTCCATCTGGTCTTCACGCTGCCAGCCGAGATTGCCCACATCGCCTATTGGAACAAGCGCGCAGTCTACGGGCTGCTGTTCAAAGCATCAGCTGAGACGGTAGCGACCATCGCAGCCGACCCCAAGCGTCTCGGCGCTCGCGTAGGTACGACCAGCGTGTTGCACACTTGGGGATCGGCGATGACCCACCATCCCCATGTGCATATGATCGTACCCGGCGGCGGCTTGTCTCCGGACGGCACAAAGTGGATCGCCTGCAAACCGGGGTTCTTCCTGCCGGTCCGCGTCCTATCCAGATTGTTCCGGCGGCTGTTCATCAATGGGCTGATGGTGCTGCATCGCACCGGGCAGCTTGCCTTCTTCGACGATCTGGACACCCTGGCGGATGCCGAGGCCTTTGCCAGCTATCTCGCTCCGCTGCGCAAGACCGAATGGGTCGTGTACGCTAAACCACCCTTCGGCGGCCCCGAAGCGGTGCTGGCCTATCTCAGCCGATACACGCACCGTGTCGCTATCTCAAACCAACGCCTCGCCAGCGCCGATGCCGACACCGTGGCGTTCCGCTGGAAGGATTACAGGATCAAGCGTGGCGACCGCATGAAGGTCATGCGGCTGCGAACCGGCGAGTTTATCCGCCGTTTCCTGCTCCACGTCCTGCCCGATGGCTTCCATCGCATCCGCCACTATGGCCTGCTGGCCAGCGCCGCCCGCAAAGCCAACATCGCCAAGGTCCGCACATTGCTCCGCGCGGAAGAGCCTGGGCCGGAAGACGCATCCACCGCCGAAGTCATCCCGCTGACATTGCGAGAGCCATGTCCCGAATGCGGCGGGACGATGCGCATCCTCGAGACGTTCCGGCGTGGCGAGGTTCCACGATCTCGCGCTCCACCGAGGAAACAGGCCGCATGACGACACGTCCGTTCATCCCATCCACCGCAGACCGGTTGCCTCAGCTACACCGGCCGAGACCGCTCGCCTGTAGCTGTCCGGAACATTGCGAGGACGGCGCAAAACGGCTCTTTCACGGGTTGAGGCCAGACCAAAGTTACAGGCAAAATCTGGGATTGGCAGCCTTCACCCCCAACACCTCCGCGTCCATCGCCGTCACAAAGCCAGCCGAAAACGCTCTTTCCCCATAGGTGGCGCCCAGCACCCGCGGCTTCTTCCCTGAGAGGTTTGTCAACGCGGGCCACGCTCACGCCCAGCCGATACCCCGCGCAATGGCCCGCGTCGAAAAACCTTCATCACTGCCGACTTTCGCTGCGCTTGCACACAAAATCAACGCCGAGCCGGGATACGAGCGGCGGCAGTGCGGACTTTGCCGCCATTCGTTCTTCGTACTTCGCTAACGCAGCATCGCTTCGCGCTTGCGGCATGTCTGTCGCCGCGTTGCAGCTCACGTCGCCAATGCGGTCATTCAATCTGGGCAAACCACGTCAAATCCAAACCGCACTTTCGCCGCGCGGTGTCAGAACAATCAAGACGCGGGACGTTGCTGCCCTTCGCTTCTGATCGTGAATGCCTGCTACAATCATCTTTCTAGCCATTGGTGCAAAAGCTCGCATGAAGTTGGTGGTCTGAACCACTTTACGAACAAGCCAGCCTCTGCGGCCTAGCAGTCACAAAGGCCTCCCGGTCAGAGACGCTTGCTAATGTGTCCAATCTTGAGGCACGATTGATCGAACAGGAGGTATTTGCCATGTGTTGGAGCGCAACGGCGTCTGTCGCGATGGTGGCATTGGGCGGCGCTGCAGTCGCGGTCACAGCGATGCGCGGTGAACCGAAAGCAATTTGGATCACTCTGGGCTTTTTCACCGTGATGGAGGGTTTGCAAGCCGTTGGATATGCAGTTGTAGATGAATGCTCGAACCCCGCAAACCAATCGATTACATTGCTGTCCTATCTACACATTGCCTTTCAGCCCTTGTTCATCAACGCTTTTGCAATGGCAATTGCCCCATCCCCGGTACCGAAGTGGCAGGCACGCAGAGTATATGGCCTTGCTGCGTTCGCCACAGGATTCATGCTGCTGAAACTGGTTCCGCTACAGGCACTTGGCGATTGCACGCCCGGGTCGCCACTTTGCGGGCTACAAACTTGCCTGATCTCAGGCGATTGGCACATTGGCTGGATTTTACCGCTCAACGGTTTCATGGAAGGTTTCAGCTCGACCTTTGGTATCCACATCTGGTTCCCAGCCTATTTTCTTGCCGTCTTTGCCCTGCCTCTTTGGTACGGTGCATGGCGCTTTGCGTTGTTTCACTTGCTGATCGGACCATTTCTCGCCTTCGCACTGACGACCAACCCAAATGAACAACCCGCAATATGGTGCCTGTTCTCGATTGGTATCATCTTGGTGTCGCTTAGTTCGTTTATCAGGGTGCGAGTGATGGGCGCGTATCAGCCAGCGTGATGATTATCAAAAGGCCTTTTTCCATCAAACCTGCCCGGATCATCATTTCTTCTGTGTAAAACAGGCTACCAAGAGCTGGGGCTAACGCTCTGCTTTGCTCAGCCAATAGGCCGTACGGCAGCTTTGCGCGGCGGTTTCAGGTCATTCGAACAGCGTGCAGCATTGGGGAGTCTGGGCTCGCAGTCAGATTTCGCGGCGCGTTGCCTCAACAACAGCTATCGGTACGGGGATGTCGATGCATCCGAAAAAAACAGAGAAATATCAGTTTCTTAGCCCGCTTGGCGAACGACTGTTCGTAGCCACCTCAATCTGGGGTGACGCTGCACTGGCATCCGGCCGCTTCGAGCCCAGAGCAGTCAGTCAAAAATCAATTCCTTGGCAGATGCAGCAAATCGGCCTACCCAGTTAGACCCGCACACCACGCCGCAAATCAGCAACGCAAGCCGCCATTCATTGCTACCCTAGCAATTTCCGGAGGGTCCATGACCGCGTTGACGGTTGCGGGAATGCCCCTCCGTCTGTTGACCTCCGGATATATCACCAAAAAATTAACGGTTTCCAAGAGGGGGGCCAATAAAAGCTGCTACCATTTATCTGCAATAGGCGAAGGCGTTATTCCCGTTTCACTGACAGCGGTGAAGTTTCTTTTTTGCCGGGCAGTTCTAAATATCAGGATGCCAACAATTTTTGACCAAAGAGAGCCTTATAAACCGAGCACATTTTTGACGGCTGTATCAATAATTCCTGCCAGCAAGGCCTTACGGTCGGCTGCGCATCCGCCGCGCACTTGCTCTATGAACTCTGCGCGCAACTCTTCCCTGCGTTCGTCAGTTGTTGCATACTCTGCGAGGTCAACTTGACGGTTTATTAAAGAAACAGCGACCATTTTCTTGACGACGCTTACTATCGCATCTTCATCTGCGCCTGTGACTTCGACAAGACTGTCGCACGAGTGGTGCAAAAGGCCCGCCGCTTCTTGAACCATCAACTCAGTGGTTGGTTCGGCGTGCAGGGGCGTTGATGTCATCAGCAGGGCTAACGCGCCAATGCTAGGTAGGTTTCTGACCATCATTTGATTTCCCTTTATTTCCTTGCCAGGTGTTTCAGATCAATCGCCGATGATAGCCCCAGCTACACCACCTACAACCGCACCTTTTTTTGCGCCATCCTTACCGTCAACAAGACCGCCAACACCCGCACCGATAATTGCACCTTTTAATGCGCCGCCAGCTTCAGCTTGACTGGCAGGAATGATGCTGATTGAAGCTGAAAACACACAAGCGGCCAGCACCGCGGAAGTCTTTTTGATGAACATATCCATTTCCTTTATGAGCCGAAAACTTTGTAAATCAATGCTACTCTGCGCCCATTTGATTGGCAACGAACTTCGGCGTGATGTCTCAGAACCGCGAATTGTTCGTCGCGATTAATTCCGTTCGACCAACTCGCTGTATTGGTTTTTAGGTGGAATACAATGCAACTTTGATATCAAGGTGCACCGTCACAGTCAGCGGCGTTGTCCGCGCTGTTATTCATCCCGCAGCCGCGCTTACTTGGTTTGTCCGCAATTCAGGTTTTACGCAAATTTTGGCGAACTTACGGTATCGTTCAAAGCAGTTCCAGTGGTCTGGATCTCAAAATCGACGCTCACCCAATATCAACCGCAGCGGCAGTGTAGCCATGCGCTAAAAACACTCGTACGATCCCTTTGATCCTTGCGCAGACTTTTTCAGGCGCGGTTAGACAGCACTTTCGTTGTGATGACCGAGCTTATTCTTCAACAATCCCAACGGCCAAACCCTCCGCAAAAGTCAACGCAACCATATCACCTGCCTTAAGTTCGCTGGCAAAAGCACGGCCAGCATCGGATTTAACATCGATCATCTGTTCCATGCCGTCACTGTCTTTCACGGTCGCTATTGAAGCATCGTTGTCAAAAGAAACGAACTCCAACACGAGCGTGACTGCCGTTCCTGTCAGTGCACCAGGTTTTTCACCTTCCATTGCCCGTCCGTCGACCTCGACGGCACTGTCCATTTCATCAGGCATTGCCATGCGGGCGGCAATGCCCAGCGTGTAAATGGCTTTGACCTTGTCACCTGCTTCAATCTGATCGAAGTTGATGATCTCCGGACCGGCTACAATGATCTCTGATTGGCCAGTCGTCTCGTTGTCGAGAACGATCGTTCTTGTTTCTGCATCAACTGAACGGACGGTGGCATTCACCTCCATTGTCATGCTGCGTTCCGCGCTTTGCGCAATACCATAAACAGGTGCGAGTGAAAGGATGACAACGGCGAGTAAGTGTTTGAACATTGTTTTCTCCTCTTCAATGTATCTTACAAAAACGTTGCCTTCTCTGGGGTCGTAACACAACCGATTTAAACATGCGTATACAGATTGACGATTTGAAAATGAATTGAAGCGAAATCCGGGCCGATTGTCTTAACTGTCATTGGGTGGCTCCTTTCCTAGTAGTCAAAAACAACTGCACTTTGGCACATTCGATGCCGGTGGAGCAGGAGCCACCCACCTCATCCGATTTCGGGGATTTATGCCAGGCCGCCGCGTGCAATGCCGTGATACGGTCGAGCAATCAGAGTGATTTTAGCTGCGCCAGCATCAGGCAGGTTCGTCCGCGGTCTGTGAATTCGACCGCTTATGCTTGCCGCAGCATGTATGAATGACCGGTCTTACCGCTGCGCGGCAGAAGCGGATTTTTACGCTCACGCAACATTTCTCGCACTGCGAGCGCGTGCAGCGTGAAAATCGAACTCACAGTAATGGGATGTACCGGCTGCTTCACCCAGCAGGTTAGGCTTTGCCTACACTGCAAACAGGAGAAGTAGCTATGAAATCAAAGAAGCCAGAAGATCTCGATAAGGTTACAGTCATTGGTGTCGACATCGGAAAAGATACCTTCCATCTCGTTGGATTTGATAACGCCGGACAGCGTGTATTACGCAAGAAGATCAAGCGTCTGGCGCTACATTCGGTCTTTGAAGGCCTGCCGCGTTGCGTTGTTGGCATGGAGGCCTGCATGAGCGCGCATTTTGTCAGTCGTATGCTGCGAGAGCTCGGGTTTGAGCCTCGGATCATCCCAGCGATCTACGTGAAGCCGTTCAACAAGGGGCAAAAGAACGATTACAACGATGCGGAGGCTATCGCAGAAGCAGCAATGCGCCCAAACCTGCGCACAGTCACTGAGAAAAGCCAGGATCAGTTGGATCTGCAGGCAATGCATCGTGTTCGGTCGAGGCTGGTGGCGCGACGCACCGCCACGATCAATCAGATCCGGGCGTTCCTGATTGAGCAAGGCATCACTGTGCGAGCGGGGCGGCATAGGTTGCAGAGCTCGTTTGAGGCAATCCTTGAAAACCGGCGCGATGAAATCTCACCGCGGATGCGTAATACGCTCCTTGGGCTATATGGCGATTGGCTCTGGGTCGATGAACGGATCAAGGCAATCTCATCAGAAATCGAAGAGATCAGCAAAACAGAAGAAAACTGCGCCAATGTCATGACCATTCCCGGGATCGGACCACTCATCTCAACGGCTATCGTGGCCGCCATTGGTCAGGGCGAGGTGTTTGATCGAGGTCGAGATTTTGCTGCTTGGCTCGGTCTCGTTCCACGTCAGTTTAGCACTGGTGGGCGGACAATTCTTGGTCGGATCAGCAAGCGTGGCAACAGCTATCTAAGGATGCTTTTGGTGCAGGCCGCCAATGTCATTTTGATGCGCCCCCACCGCTGGGATGCGATCGGTCTTGGCCCATGGTTGCGCGGGGTTGTGAGCCGGATGCCGCACAACAAGGCTGCTGTCGCGCTGGCCAACAAATTGGCGCGCACTGCCTGGAGCGTTCTACGCCATGGAAAGACATACACGGCCGTCGGAGATGAGACTTTGGGCGCGATCTGAAGCGCTCGAAGTCACAAAGAAGTTCGCGAAGGAGAAAAGCTTGGAACGGAGACAATACGCCCCCAGAGTCTGAGAGCCCAAATGATCGTCATCGGTCTGGACAGTAATGAGACCAAGGCGCGTGCGTAACCCAAAATGGCCACGGCCCGCGAGCCGATAAACAGGCCGGATACATATCAGCGACTACCGCTAGCCACGCCAATAACTCACTTGCGAACAGCAGCCGGTACATACATCGGGCTCACTGCCGACCTTCGCTGCGTTTGCACGACAGAAAAAACTGGTCGATGCCCTGAGTGTCCGCTTTCTTCGAGCGTCCCTTTCGATTTCGCACTTGCGGCGAAGGGCCGCTTCTCTAATTGGGTGTCTGGGTCAAGCTCGTTTTCCTTCTATTTTGTCGATGAGATCGTATATCCGGGTCACG
>NZ_JAIMIA010000153.1 GCF_019966495.1 Tateyamaria pelophila
CGGACACATGACCGCAACCCGCGATGATCACGACGTCAAAAAAACCTTGCTAAACAGGAACCGTCCACACATGGCAATGACGATGCTAACGCGCGCGCATGCTCTGGTTCGATCTGCCAGCAACAGGCAATTTCCCAAGCCAGACGCGCAGGCTCGGTGACGTCGCCCAGATCAAATATGGACGCGTCCCTGCGAGCTTCGTCCCAGTCGATGAGAGTCACGGCACCATGCACATCGCGCAGGATATTTGAGGGGTTTAGATCGGCATGAACTGTCACTTGCTGCGTGGGCAGCTGTGACCATGCGTCTCGCAACCGCTGCACCAAATCCGTGGGCATCACGGACAGATCGATGTCTGCGCCCGACGTTCCCGTGAGCAAATCGGATGCGCTGGCAAAAACCGGACGTTGAGGCAACCGCGCGACGTGCAGGTGAAAGGCGGTGATTTGCGGGAAAATATCTGATGGTGATGTCTCGACACCGTCGCAAAAGGGCTCACAGGTCCAGCCCTGAACCTTGAGCGTTCCCTGCGCGCTACGGATCAACCGTGGAGAGTCTAGTCCGCACGTCGCCGCCACGTCCTGCACATCACCCAGCCATTGCAAGGCCGCCTCAGAGCGTCGGGACGTCTTGAGGACATAATTCCCGACGCGTAACACGCGGTTGCGATGGCCGCCGGGTAGGGGGCGCAGATCGCCCGACAGGCCCCATGCGCCCAGCGATGGCGTCATTCCAGTTCGACGAGCAAGTCCTTGGCGTCAATCTGGCCGCCGGGGCCGACATGGACGGCTTTGACCACCGCGTCGCGCTCTGCGTGAATTCCGGTTTCCATCTTCATCGCTTCGATAGTCAGCAAGAGATCGCCTTCTGACACCTCTTGACCCGCCTGCACGCCCACAGTGGCCACGACACCGGGCATGGGCGCGCCCACGTGATTGGGATTGCCGATTTCGGCCTTGGGCCTTTGCACGGTGGTGGACTTTACCAAGCGGTTCGGCACCCGGATAACGCGGGGCTGGCCGTTCAATTCAAAGAAAACCTTGGCCTCGCCGTCTTCGTTGGTTTCCCCGACGGCTTGCAAACGAATTTCCAGCGTCTTGCCGGGATCGATCTCGGCGGTGATTTCTTCGCCCGATTCCATGCCGTAAAAGAACGTCTTGGTCGGGAGCACCCGCACGGGGCCATAGGTGCGGTGGCGCCCCATGTAATCGAGGAACACCTTGGGATACATCAGGTATCCGCACAGATCCTCGTCATCGACCTCGCGTCCTTCCATCTGCTTGGAAATGTCGGCCCGTGTGGCTTCGAGGTCCACCGGCGGCACATTTGCGCCGGGGCGTGTGGTGTTCGGGGCCTTGCCCTTCAGCGCCTTGGTCTGGATGCCGATGGGGAACCCGCCGGGAGGTTGGCCGAGATTGCCACGCATCATGTCGATCACGGAATCCGGGAAAGACACGTCCTTGTTGGGATCCTCGACCTCGGCGCGGGTCAGGTTCTGGCTGACCATCATGAGTGCCATATCGCCCACCACTTTGGAGGATGGCGTCACCTTGACGATATCGCCAAACATCTGGTTCACATCCGCATAGGTATGGGCCACCTCGTGCCAACGTTCCTCCAGGCCCATCGAGCGGGCCTGTGCCTTGAGGTTGGTGAACTGACCGCCGGGCATTTCGTGCAGATACACTTCGGAGCTTGGGGCCTGCATACCGCTTTCAAACGCGGCGTATTGCCCGCGCACCGCTTCCCAATAGTCCGAGATATCGCGGATCGCATTGATATCGAGCCCGGTATCACGGTCCGAGTTGTGCAGGGACTCGACGACCGAGCCAAGCGTGGCCTGTGACGTATTGCCCGACAGCGCGTCCATCGCGCAATCAACGGCATCGACGCCTGCTTCGGCGGCAGCGAGGATCGTGGCGCAGGCGATGCCGGCTGTGTCATGGGTGTGGAAGTGGATCGGCAGCCCCACCTCTTGCTTCAAGGCGCGCACCAGAATGCTGGCGGCTGCCGGTTTCAACAGTCCCGCCATATCCTTGAGGCCCAGGACATGCGCCCCCGCGTCCTTGAGCTGATTGCCCATATCCACATAGTATTTCAGGTCATATTTCGCCCGATCCGGGTCCATGATATCGCCGGTATAGCACACGGTGCCTTCGCAGATCTTGTTCTGCTCCTGGACGGCGTCCATGGCGACGCGCATGTTTTCCACCCAGTTGAGGCTGTCGAACACGCGGAAGACATCGATGCCGGTATTGGCGGCTACGCGCACGAATTCCTGCACCACGTTGTCGGGATAGTTGGTGTAGCCAACGCCGTTGGCCCCGCGCAGCAGCATTTGCGTCATCAGGTTGGGCATACGCTCGCGCAGGTCGCGCAGACGCTGCCAGGGGCATTCCTGCAAGAACCTGTACGCCACGTCGAAGGTCGCGCCGCCCCAGCATTCGACGCTGAACAGCTGCGGCAGGTTGGCAGCATAGGCGGGGGCAACTTTGATCATGTCATGGCTGCGCATCCGCGTGGCCAGCAGGGACTGGTGTCCGTCGCGCATGGTGGTGTCGGTAATCAGCAACTGTTGCTGCGCCTTCATCCAGTCCGCAACGGCCTGCGGCCCCTTTTGCTCCAGCAGGTTGCGAGTGCCCATTTGCGCATCGGAATTGAGGGCCGGGGGTTTGGGAATTTTCAGATCGACGCGCGGGCGCGGGCGGTCCTTGACCTCCGGGTGCCCGTTCACGGTGATGTCCGCGATATAGGTCAGCACCTTGGTGCCCCGGTCGCGGCGTTTGGTAAACTGGAAGAGCGCGGGCGTCTCATCGATGAATTTCGTGGTGTATTCGTTGCTGAGGAACGTCGGGTGCTTGAGCAGGTTTTCAACAAAGGCGATATTGGTTGACACACCCCGGATGCGGAATTCGCGCAAGGCCCGGTCCATCCGGGCGATTGCCATTTCCGGTGTCGGTGCCTTGGCTGTGACCTTGGTGAGCAGGCTGTCGTAGTAGCGCGTGATCACGCCGCCCGCATAGGCCGTGCCACCATCCAGACGGATGCCCATGCCGGTGGCCTCGCGGTATGCGGTGATGCGGCCATAGTCGGGGATGAAGTTGTTCTGCGGGTCTTCGGTGGTGATCCGGGTTTGCAGGGCGTGGCCGGTCAACACCACATCGGCCTGGGTCGGTTTTCCGGTTGCTTCCTGGATGGTCTTGCCTTCGGCGATCAGGATCTGCGCCTGAACGATGTCGATGCCGGTGACTTCTTCGGTGACGGTATGTTCGACCTGAACGCGGGGGTTTACCTCGATGAAATAGAATTTCTCATCATCCATATCCATCAGGAATTCGACGGTGCCTGCACATTCATAGTTCACGTGTTTGCAGATCTTGTAGCCCAACTCGCAAATCTCGGCGCGTTGCTTGTCGGTCAGGTAGGGCGCTGGCGCACGCTCGACCACTTTCTGGTTGCGTCGCTGGACCGAGCAATCGCGCTCGTACAGATGGTACATGCCGCCGTGCTTGTCGCCCAGGATCTGTACCTCGACGTGGCGGGCGCGCAGGATCATCTTTTCAAGATAGCCTTCGCCGTTGCCAAAAGCGGATTCGGCCTCGCGGCGGCCCTCGAGCACTTTTTCCTCGACCTCCGATTCCGACATGATCGGCCGCATTCCGCGACCGCCACCGCCCCACGACGCCTTGAGCATCAGCGGGTATCCGACAGCCTTCGCTTCGGCCTTGATCGCAGCCATGTCGTCGCCCAGCACTTCGGTGGCCGGGATGACAGGCACGCCAGCTTCGACCGCGACGCGCCGGGCACTGGCCTTGTCGCCAAGGGCGCGCATTGTTTCGGCGCGTGGGCCGATAAAGGTGATCCCGTTCTTTTCGCAAGCATCCACGAAGTCGGGGTTCTCCGACAGCAGGCCATAGCCGGGGTGGATGGCATCCGCGCCGCTTTCGCGGGCCACGCGGATCATCTCGTCGATGCTGAGATAGGCGGCGACGGGGCCGAGGTCTTCGCCGATGCGGTATGCCTCATCCGCCTTGAACCGATGCAGTCCCAACTTGTCTTCTTCGGCAAAGACGGCAACCGTCTTTTTGCCCATCTCGTTGGCGGCTCGCATGATGCGGATGGCAATCTCTCCGCGGTTGGCAATCAGGATCTTTTTGAAATCGGGCATGCGAGTGGTCCCCCAGGGCCAAATTGTGCAGTTGCAGCATTGTTATGACGTTTACGTGACGCAAACAACTCGAAGTTCTGGGGTGCCGCGCCGAAAGCCGTGCGGCGGTGCCGATACGGTGCGTTGGGGTGGCGGATGGCGCACCATGGGTGCGCCTTACGGGGGGGTGGCGAGCGCCCGGAAATGACTACCTCGCCTCACGCAAGCGGTTAATACTGTTAGAGGAAGGCTGTTGAGTTCCCCGTAAGGCGGAGGCATCCTCCGCCCTGAACACCTGTGTTCAGGGCGGGCGTTTTAGTCGCCAAACACGCGCCGGAATATCGTATCCACATGTTTGGTGTGGTAGCCGAGGTCGAACTTCTCCTCGATCTCTTCGGCGCTCAGCGCCGCCAGTACATCCGCATCCGCCAGAAGTTCGGTTTTGAAATCCTTGCCTTCCTCCCAGACCTTCATCGCGTTGCGTTGGACCAGTTTGTAGGCATCTTCGCGGCTCACGCCAGCTTGGGTCAGGGCCAGCAGAACGCGCTGGCTCATCACCAGACCACGAAACTTGTTCATATTTGCGAGCATGTTGTCGGGATAGATGACCAGCTTGTCGATCACGGAGGTCAGGCGCGCCAACGCGAAATCCAGCGTGATCGTCGTGTCGGGGCCAATGTTGCGCTCGACCGAGGAATGCGAGATGTCGCGCTCGTGCCAAAGCGTCACGTTTTCCATGGCTGGGATGACGGCCATGCGCACCAATCGGGCCAACCCGGTCAGGTTTTCCGTCAGGACCGGATTGCGTTTGTGCGGCATGGCGCTCGAGCCCTTTTGACCGGCCGAGAAAAACTCTTCGGCCTCCAGCACTTCGGTGCGTTGCATGTGGCGGATCTCGGTCGAGATATTCTCGATCGAAGAGCCGATGACACCAAGCGTCGCAAAGAAGGCGGCATGCCGATCGCGCGGAATCACCTGGGTGCTGATCGGCTCGGGGACGAGGCCCATCTTGTCGCAGACATGTTCTTCGACCGCCGGATCGATATTGGCAAAGGTCCCCACTGCGCCGGAAATCGCGCCGGTCGAAATCTCTGCGCGGGCGTCTCGCATGCGCGACAGGTTGCGATCCATCTCGGCGTAAAACCGGGCAAATGTCAGGCCCATTGTGGTCGGCTCGGCGTGGATGCCATGGCTGCGCCCGATGCGGACGGTGTCCTTGTGCTCAAGCGCGCGCCGTTTCAGAGCGGCCAGCAAACCCTCGATATCGGCAATCAGGATGTCTGCGGCGCGTGTCAGCTGTACGTTGAAACAGGTGTCCAGAACATCTGAAGATGTCATGCCCTGATGGACAAAGCGCGCCTCGTCGCTGCCCACATGCTCGGCCAGATGGGTGAGAAAGGCGATGACGTCATGTTTGGTCACGGCTTCGATCTCGTCGATGCGCGCGACGTCGAATTCCACGTCCTTGGCCTTCCACACGGCATCGGCATTCGCGCGGGGAATCACGCCAATATCAGCCATCGCGTCACAGGCATGCGCCTCGATCTCGTACCAGATGCGAAACTTGGTGGCGGGTGCCCAGATGGCAACCATGTCGGGGCGGGAATAGCGTGGGATCATGGCGGGCACCTTTTTTGTGACTGTCGGAATTTTATCCGCGCTCTTAGACTGCACGAACCCCAGCGACAAGCCAAAGGCCCACAGATGAGACGCTTTGCCCTGATGATGCCCTTTTCGACGGCTGCTTGGCTGTGTTCGAGGGTGGGCTGTCAAGGCGACAGGCTGCGTTATGTGGGTGAGCATGAAGACCTCACCGGGCTCGACCATGCGGCCTGAAGTGGTGTCGGTGCGCCGCGTTCTGCGCGATTTCGAAGGCACATGGCAGATCGCCCGCGATATCCGCCCCGAGGTCGGCCCGCCTGCGCGGTTTGAAGGGCAGGGCGTCTGGACACCGCAGGCCAATGGCCTCGCCTATCTGGAGCGCGGTTTCCTCACGTTGGAGGGCGTTGCGCCGATGCAGGCAGAGCGCCGCTATTATTGGCAGCATGACCTGTCCGTCTTTTTCGAGGATGGCCGGTTTTTCCACCAAGTCCCCGCAGCGGGCGGACAGACAGAGCACTGGTGCGACCCGGATCAGTACAAGGTCACCTATGACTTCTCAGACTGGCCCGGTTTCGAGGTGTCATGGGACGTTCGGGGCCCGCGCAAGGCATATCGGATGAACAGCCGGTTCACACCTTTGGCAAGGCCATGAGGGCGTTGGTGTTGGGGCAGAATATCGGCGGCTTGTCTGAACGCATCCGGGTGGTTTGCAGTGCCGCGCGACCCGATTGATCCGAACAGTCGGCGCAACGCTTCACCACCTCGCGTAACCCGCGTGCATGAACGGGGCCGGGGCTTTGGGCAGGCCCCGGAGCGGCCCGACGCATGCGCGTGATCACGCCGTTTACAAGATCGGCACTTAAGGTGCGTTTGGATGAAAGGGACATGCCAGATCCTTCCAGATGCTGTTCACCGCGTTTCTCTGGCGATCACCGGGTCTTGGCGTTGATCTGCATCAGGCGGCTTTGCGCTTGCAGAAAGATTTAAGGATTGGCACAAACAAGGTACTTCTTTTGATCTGACAGGTGGGCCCTTATGGAAACGACATGGAATAACAAAGTACTGAGCGATGCACTTGGTGCGAATACCGGGCTGTCGCTGCGTGCGAAACAAGCCGCGTTGGTTGTCGCGGGCGTCGTGCTTCTCGCAATTGCAGCAAAAATCAAAGTGCCGATGTGGCCGGTTCCGATCACGATGGGAACGTTCGCGGTTCTGACCATCGGTGCAGCCTATGGCGCGCGCCTCGGCCTCGTGACGATCATGGCATACATGCTGGTCGGTGCGCTGGGTTTCGACGTTTTTGCAGGCTCCAGCGCCGAGGCGACCGGGCTGACCTACATGATGGGCGGCACGGGCGGATATCTGGTTGGCTACGTGCTTGCGACGGTCATGCTGGGCGTCTTGGCGCAACGTGGCTGGGACCGGTCAGTGCTTTGGATGGGACTGGCAATGCTGATCGGCAACGCGCTCATCTATTTGCCGGGGCTCGCGTGGTTGGGACAGCTGTATGGCTGGGATCAACCCATCCTTGCCTGGGGCCTGACACCCTTTCTGATTGGCGACGTGGTCAAACTCGCCCTGGCGGCACTGCTCTTGCCTGCGGTCTGGGCGCTGGTCGGCCGCGCGCGCCGCTGAGTAGAGTGTGATCCAATTGAGAGGCGCGGACCTGACGGCCCGCGCCTCATTCTATTCTGGGCACTTGTTGCACCCTGAGCCCGCAGGTGCAGCGGCTATGATGATCTGGCGCGGTAAATGCGCGACGGGTGCCGTGCCTTAATCTGCCGTCTGCGTGGGCTGCGTTTCCACCAATTCCGTGATCACGGTCGAAGAGCGTTCGAGTGTGCGGTGCACCGGGCACTTGTCGGCGATTTCCAACAAACGCTGACGTTGGTCCGCGTCCAGCGTCCCGCTCAGGGTTATTCTGCGCTTCCACTCATCGATCTTGTCGCCGATCCCGGTTTCCGCGTCCTGGGCGTGGACCTTGTTGTGGCTCACATCGACCGAGACATGGTCAAGCGGCCATGCCTTGCGGCGGGCATACATGCGGATCGTCATCGATGTGCAGGCCGCCAGCCCCGCGCTGAGCAATCCGTAGGGCGACAGGCCCTGATTGGTCCCGCCATAGGCACGTGGTTCATCCGCCAGAATGTGGTGCCGGGTGCCATGGGTGATATCCTGCAGAAAGCCGTTCGGGTCGGCCTCGGCGCTGCGCACGATTCCTTCGGGCGCGCCGATCGGTGGGGCGGGGGCTTTGAGGGAGAGGTATTTCCTGGCCCATGTCGCGATAATGTCGGCCGCATATTCTGCATGTTCGGCGCGGCTGACCAGATGGTCCGCGTCGTCGAGGGTGACGAAGCTCTTGGGATGTTTCGCGGCCAAAAATATCTCGCTGGCGTTGTTGATGCCGACAATCTCGTCACCGGGGGCGTGTAGCACCAGAAGGGCGGCTTTGAGATTGGCGATGGCCGGGGCCAGCGCCGTGCTGGACACATCTTCGACAAATTGCTGTCCGATGCGGAAGGGGCGACCGCCCAACGACACCTCCGCCGCGCCGTTTTTAGCGATTTCGGGCAGTGCATCTGCGAAATTGTGGGTCACGTGGCCGGGATCGAACGGCGCCCCGATGGTGGCCACGGCCTTGATCTGTGAAAGTTCTGCCGTTGCTTTCAGAACCGCTGCGCCGCCCAGCGAATGCCCGATCATCAGGCTCGGCTGAATTCCGCGATCATTGAGATATGCCACGGCCCCCTCAAGATCCTCAACGTTCGAACTGAAGGACGTGTTGGCAAATTCCCCGTCACTGTGTCCCAGGCCGGTGAAATCAAACCGTAGAACGGCGATGCCCATCGTGGTCAGACGTGCGGCGATACGCCGGGCGGCGGGGATATCCTTGCCGCAGGTGAAGCAGTGAGCAAAAACGGCTGTCGCGAGATGCGGTCCGTCGGGCAGGTCGAGACGCGCATCCAGAGTGGTTGCGTGGCCGGAGAATGTGACGCGTTCGGTGGGCATATGACTGCTCCTTTGATGGACCCTAGAATGGGGATGCAGGGGCGTGAAAGGAAGGGGGGTGTAATATGGCTCACGCGGAGGTGTTTTTGGCATGCGCGTGAATGCGCGCCAACCCAGATTTCGAGGCGCCATGGTCTTGCGAAGGATTGATTTTGCAGGCAAAAGCGCCAAAAAAATGGAACTTCTGCAATTAGATCATTTGTAGTGCGTGCATTCGTTGACTTTCCACCTAATGGATCGAAGCCACCGGCTTCTAGCCGGTCCGCTTCAGCGAATCTTTCTCTGATCTTCTCTCCTGAATTTTGAAACCCGCTGTGGCGGTATGGTTTCAAAATTCAGGAGAGAAGATCATGCGTT
>NZ_JAIMIA010000154.1 GCF_019966495.1 Tateyamaria pelophila
CTTCCGCGTCGTATCGCTCAAAGAATACAAAGTGATTTGAGGGGAAAACCTCAGGTCAATTCAGGCGCACGAGTATAAATATCTGCATAACGGCGCAAATTCCCGAGGCTTTATCCATGAACATGCACACGTCCGATGTGATCTCGCCACCCGCGCCGAAACGGCTGCTGGACATGCAGGTGCCCGTCGTCATGATGCGCGACATCACGCTCAAGACCATGTTCCGAAAAACCATCGAGCAAGTCTCGGAACTGGCGGCGACGATGTGCCTGCCCATCCCCGTGGTACAGGAATTGGTCGACATGTGTCGCGACCAGCGGCTGGTCGAAGCGACCGGAACGCTCAATGCCAACAATGGCAACGAGATGGGCTACCAACTGACCGATCTGGGCAAGGCCCGCGCGCTCGACGCCCTGGCGCAGTCGGAATATTACGGCGCCATGCCCGTTCCGCTCGATGTTTACCGCGAACAGGTGAAACGACAATCGATCCGAAACATCCTGGTGACCCGCGCCCAACTGATCAAGGCGATGGGGCACCTCGTGCTGCCAGACGACCTATTGGATCAACTCGGGCCCGCCGTCAGCGCAGGCCGGTCGGTCTTGATGTATGGCCCGCCCGGAAATGGTAAATCCTCGATCTCCAACGGGATCCGCGACGCGCTTGGCGATCAGGTCTATGTCCCGCGCGCCATTGAATATGCCGGTCAGGTGATCACCGTCTATGATCCCATCGTGCACGTTCTGGCCTGCGAAGAGGCGCAGGACCCAACCGCCCTGCGCCGCATCACCAAATATGATCAACGCTATGTGAAATGCGAACGGCCCACCGTGATCACCGGGGGCGAGTTGAACCTCAACATGCTGGATCTGGTCTATAACCCAAACGCACGTACCTATCAGGCCCCGCTTCAGCTCAAATCCACCGGGGGCATCTTCATCGTCGACGATCTCGGGCGTCAGGCCGAACCGCCACAAAGCCTCGTGAACCGCTGGATCGTCCCTCTGGAGGAAAGCAAGGATATCCTCGCGCTGCAATCGGGCGAAAAGTTTGAAGTGCCCTTTGACACGCTGGTGATCTTCTCCACCAATTTCCATCCCAACGAAATCTTCGACACCGCAGCCCTCCGGCGGATCTTTTTCAAGATCAAGATCGACGGGCCAAGTCAGGCCAACTTCCTGAAAATATTTGCCATGGTGGCCCGCAAGAAAGGCATGGCCCTGGACGAGGCGTCGCTCGTTCACCTGCTCAAGGAGAAATACCCGACCATCGACAATGTCTATGCCAACTATCAACCAAACTTCCTGATCGATCAGATGGTCGCGATCTGCAATTTCGAAGGGATACCGCTGCAAATGAGACCAGACCTGATTGACCGCGCCTGGGCCAACATGTTTGTCAAAAACGAGCATATCGTCAAATGATCGGGGTTGCAGGTTGCGGGCGCATGGGCGCACCGATGCTGGAGGCTTTGCGTGACGGGGGCGCAAATGCCATCGGCTTTGACGTGATCCAAAAGGCCAGTCCGCATATCACCGACAATGTGATGGGCTTCGCGCCCCGGCTTGAAACCGTGTTCAGCGTCGTGCGCGACGCCACCGAAACCGACAGTCTCCTGTTTGGAACGCAAAACCTGATCCGCACCGCCCCCAAACTCCGGCGTATCTTCATCTGTTCGACTCTGTCACCGCGCTATGTCAAAACGCTGCGCGCCCGGGTCCCGGACCACATCACGCTGATTGACGCCCCGATGTCCGGCGCACAGGCCGTCGCCGAAAACCGCGCGCTCAACTTCATGCTCGGGGGAGACAAAAACGACGTCGACGACGCGATACCGTTGCTGGCCCTGATGGGAACGCATTTCCACCACATGGGCGAATACGGCGCGGGCATGCAAGCCAAGGTGCTTAAAAACATGCTGGCCGCCTCACATACGGCCATGACCCGTCTGGTTCTGGACTGGGCAGATGTCGCGGGCCTCGATCAGGATAAGCTGCTGACCCTGATCCAGTCATCTTCGTGTCAGAACGGGTCGGCATCCGGGTTTGACCGCATCGAACTTGCCACACACGGCTACGCAACGGACGTCGCAGCAGCCCTTGATGCAGCCCCCGACGGAGCAGATACAACACTGCCAACGGCGATACAGACAGCGATGCGCAACTTCTCCCCACGCGGGTGACGAACGTCCTCGGAGCGAAACGACCCGCCCCATTGCACAGCACTTCGGCGGGTCCGATCCCCTCCCCGAGATCCCGAAATCCGGCCCTTCATCTTGCCGGATAAACTCCGGGGGTTGGGGGCTGGCCCCCAACGTACCAATGCCCGCGTCCGCCCCCCATGTTTGCGCATTTCGGGGCTGGCCCCGCCCCTGCCATCCGCTACATTCATCTTCATGACGGCACTCCCGACACGATTTCACAACTGGTTCGCGCGCAGAGGCTGGTCGATCCACCCGCACCAACAGGACATGTTGGACAGGGCGGCCGATCCATCCTTGCTGTTGATCGCGCCCACGGGTGGCGGCAAGACGCTCGCAGGCTTCCTGCCCACATTGGTCGAATTGGCGGAGGGTCAACATGACGGTCTGCACACACTCTATATCTCCCCCCTCAAAGCGTTGGCCGCCGACATCAAACGCAACCTGCGCACACCGGTCGAGGAAATGGGTCTGCCGATCCGGATCGAGGATCGCACGGGCGATACCTCCCAAACCAAAAAGAAGCGGCAGCGCGCCGACCCGCCGCATATCCTGCTCACGACGCCCGAAAGCCTTGCCCTGCTCACCAGTTACGAGGATGCGCCCCGGATGTTTGCAGGGCTCCAGCGGGTCATCGTGGATGAGATTCACGCACTGGCCGAAAGCAAACGCGGGGATCAACTCTTTCTGGCTCTTGCGCGCCTGCAAACCCTCTGCCCTACCCTCCGGCGCGTGGGCCTCTCGGCCACCGTCGAAGACCCAAACGCCATCGCCCATCTTCTGGCCAAACACCCCGACCCTTGCCCGGTGATCCTCGCCGATCCCGGCCCCGCGCCGGATATCCGGATGCTGGTCACGGACGAGGCGCCGCCATGGTCCGGCGGCGGCGCAAAATACGCGATCCCGGCGGTTCTGGAGGAGGTCAAGAAACACAACACAACCCTCATTTTCCACAACACCCGCGCTCAGGCCGAACTTTACTTTCATAACATCTGGCTCGCCAACGAAGACCAACTGCCCATCGGCATCCACCACGGCAGCCTCGACCGCCAGCAACGCGAACGGGTTGAGCAGGCCATGGTGGGCGGCCAATTGAAGGCGATCGTCTGCACAGGCTCGCTCGATCTGGGCATCGACTGGGGGGACGTGGATCTGGTGATCCAGATCGGCGCGCCAAAGAACGTCAAACGACTGGTCCAGCGGATCGGCCGCGCCAATCACCGCTATAACGCGCCGTCCAAGGCGCTGCTCGTCCCTGCCAATCGCTTCGAGGTCGTCGAATGCATCGCCGCACTGGAGGCTGTCAAGGCCGACGCGCTCGATGGCGACCCGCGCGGGCCCGGTCCCCGCGACGTGCTCTGCCAGCACATCCTGATCACCGCCGCCGCAGGCCCCTTCGACGCCGACGCGCTCTATGCCGAAGTCACGACGGCAGGGGCCTACAGCGCGCTGACCCGCCCCGAATTCGACGCGTGCCTCGATTTCTGCGCCACAGGCGGCTATGCGCTGCGCGCCTATGACCAATGGCAACGTCTGCAACAGCGCCCGGATGGCAAATGGCAGTTGCGCGACCCGCGCAGCACCCAACGCATCCGTATGAACATCGGCACCATTCAGGGCACCGATACGCTCAAGGTGCGCTACAAGGGCCGCGGCGGCAAACCGCTGGGCGAGATCGAAGAAGGTTTTGCCGCCACCCTCACGCCCGGCGACACGTTCCTCATCGGCGGCCAGATCGTGCGCTATGACAGCTTGCGGGAACTGACGGTGCAGGTCACCCGCGACGCTTCCAAAAAGCCGAAAATCGCAACCTTCATGGGCACCAAATTCGCCACGTCCACCCAATTGTCTCACCGTATCATCGAGATGTTCCAGCACGACAGCTGGCCTGACCTGCCGCGCCACACCTCCGAATGGTTAACGCTGCAACGCAAAGTCAGCCGCCTGCCTGAACCGGGCCGTTTGCTGATCGAAAGCTTTCCGCATGATGGCCGCGTGCATACGGCTGTGTATGGATTCGCGGGTCGCAACGCGATGCAGACGCTGGGCCTCTTGTTGACCAAACGGATGGAGGAAACCGGCCTCAATCCGCTGGGCTTCCTGGCCACGGACTACGCCACGCTGATCTGGGGTCTGGACCCTATCCGCGACCCCGCCCCCCTTTTCGAGATCGACGCGCTCCGGGACGGGCTGGACCGCTGGCTTGCGGGCAACGCGGTGATGAAACGCACCTTCCGCGCCTCGGCCACCATCGCGGGGCTCATCGAGCGAAACTCCCCATCCGCCCGCAAATCCGGGCGACAGGCGACGTTTTCCTCGGACATCCTCTATGACACGCTGGCCAAATATGACCCCGACCACCTGATGCTCGACATCACACGACAAGAGGCCATGCGCGGCCTCGTAGACTTTGGCCGGATCGAGGAAATGGCCAGGCGAGTCGAGGGCCGCATCGATTTGATCGAGCTTGACCGCGTGACACCGCTTGCGGCTCCGCTCTTCCTCGAAGTGGGCCGTGTGCCCGTCAAAGGGCTCGCCGAGGAAAAACTGCTCGCGGCAGAGGCGGAACGGCTGATGGCGACGGCGGGCCTTGCGCCCGCCTCGCCCAAACGCGACTGGCGCGTCCCGTTCTGACCCGACGATGGCGGGGCATGGCACCGCCTTACGCCCGTAAGGCGCACCCTTGGTGCGCCCCCGACATTTTGCACTGGCGCTCCCCTCACCTGACCAGATAAGCACAAAACATGAACACGTATGACTTCACATTCACGGGAACCCATCTGCAAGCGCTCGGCTCCGGTGCGCTCTACTGGCCTGCGCAGGCGTTGCTCTGTGTCTCCGACCTGCATCTGGGCAAATCCGAACGGATCGCACGGCGCGGCGGGAGCCAGCTGCCGCCTTACGAGACCCGCGACACCCTGACCCGCCTGTCCGGCGATCTCGACGCAACCGGGGCCCGCACGGTCATCTGCCTCGGCGACAGCTTTGATGATCTTGCTGCCGCCCGGTCATTGTCCGAAGACGAACGGCTGTGGATTACGCGCTTGCAGGCCGGGCGCCGCTGGGTCTGGATCGAAGGCAACCATGATCCCGGCCCCATCGAGTTTGGCGGCACCCACCTGGCCGACATGGTGCACCCGCCTTTGACCTTCCGTCACATCACGCAACCCACTGCCAGCGGCGAAATTTCAGGCCATTATCACCCCAAGGCCACGCTGCACTTGCGCAGCCGGGCCATCACCCGTCGGGCCTTCCTCTTCGATCAGGACCGCCTGATCATGCCTGCCTATGGCACCTATACCGGCGGCCTGCGCAGCCATGATGCTGCGCTGACCGATCTGATGCGGACCGACGCCCACGCCATCCTGACCGGGCCCAATCCCATGCAGATCCCGATGCCGCGCTAGGCTCAGGCGGTCAGCCCTTCGGGTTCCGCCAACCCATTCGCCCGACAGCAGGCCGTGACCGTATTGGCCAGAAGACAGGCGATTGTCATGGGACCGACACCGCCAGGCACCGGTGTGATCGCACCGGCAACAGCGGCGCAACTGTCAAAGTCCACATCCCCGACAAGGCGCGTTTTCCCCGCACCCTTCTCCGGGGCATCAATGCGGTTGATGCCGACGTCGATGACTGTCGCACCCGGTTTGATCCAATCGCCGGGCACCATCTGCGCACGGCCAACAGCCGCGACGACGATGTCCGCCCGGCGGACAACATCCGGCAAATCCCTGGTCCGCGAATGGGCAATGGTCACAGTACAGCTGTCGCCCAGCAACAACTGTGCCATCGGCTTGCCCACGATGTTGGAACGCCCGATCACAACCGCATCCATGCCAGAGAGCGACCCGTGATGGTCGCGCAGCATCATCAGACAGCCCAGCGGCGTGCAAGGTACCATGGATTTCTGGCCGGTGCCCAACAGACCCACGTTCGAAATATGGAACCCGTCCACGTCCTTGGCCGGGTCGATGGAATTGATGACCAGATCCTCGTCCAGATGGCCGGGCAGTGGCAGTTGCACCAAAATGCCGTGGATCGCGGGATCGGCGTTCAATTTCGCAATCAGCGCCAGCAAATCCGCCTCGGACGTGTCCACATCCAGCTTGTGCTCAACGCTGTTCATGCCAACTTCGACGGTCATCTTTCCCTTCGAGCGGACATAGACCTGGCTGGCCGGGTCTTCGCCCACCAGCACCACGGCAAGGCCGGGTTTGATGCCGTGATCCGCAGTCAAACGGGCCACGTGCTCTGCCACCTGCCCGCGCACGCGCGCCGCAAATTCCTTGCCGTCAATGAGTGTCGCGGTCATGTCATCTGTCTCCTAACCATCGGTGAATGTGACTTCATGCGCCCAGGTTTCGCCATCACTGATCACCAGCGTGTCAAAATCCATGAACTGCAAAAAGTCGTAAAAAGTCGCAACGAATTGCAAATCCTGTTCGCGGAAAAAGTCGTTGTTGCGCATGTTGGACGTCATCTGCGCCAACACGGCGCGCGCACGGTACAGCGTTGAAAACACGTCATCATCCAAGGCGATGATGATCAGGTGTTTCGCATCGTCGCCCTTGGCAAAAAAGACGAAACGCGGGCTTTCCGGTGCGGCGAGCTGGGACGCGGTCAGGTTCGTGACAAACGCGACCCGCACGCCCTTGTCCGCAGGCGGTGCCTCACGGATCAATCGGCTGAATTCTTCGGTCGAGGTGATTTCGGGGTAGTAATACCCTTCGTAGCGGTCACTGGCAGAGGCAACCGTCGAAAGGAACAAAGCCCCCAAAAACGCCATCCATCTGAACATTCGCGGCTCCTGCAGCGTGGCGGCACCCAGCGTGCCAAGCGGCCAAAACCGCCACAATATCCGCAGCCCGGGCAACAGATGTGACAGGGCTGCGGGTCTGAGTTCTGGATCGGCCGACCCTTAGAACAAGCCTTCGATCTGGCCTTGGTCATTCAGGTGAATGTTCTCGGCCGACGGCACGCGCGGCAGGCCCGGCATCGTCATGATCTCACCGCAAACCGCCACGACAAAACCGGCGCCCGCCGACAGGCGCACTTCGCGCACCGGCACAGAGAAGCCAGTGGGCGCGCCGCGCAAAGTTGGATCGGTGGAAAAGCTATATTGCGTTTTCGCCATACAAACCGGCAAATTGCCATAGCCCTGCTCTTCCCACAGCTTCAGCTGGTCGCGAATCTTCTGATCCATCAGCGCCTCGTCCGCACGGTAGATGCGCTTGGCAATGGTCTGGATTTTTTCGGCCAGTGGCATCTCGTCGGGATAG
This sequence comes from Tateyamaria pelophila, assembly GCF_019966495.1. Taxonomy (GTDB): domain Bacteria; phylum Pseudomonadota; class Alphaproteobacteria; order Rhodobacterales; family Rhodobacteraceae; genus Tateyamaria; species Tateyamaria pelophila. Next base: position 7,480 of record NZ_JAIMIA010000154.1, read on the forward strand.
ATTGGCGAGAAGTTCGCAGTGTCCGCATCCGCCAGTTCCGCAACCTTGGTTGCCAGATCGGCAGAGCCTTCGGACCCCAGTTCCCAATGCCGTGACAGGATCGCCTCCGCCCCTTGCTCGGCCACAAAGTCCTTGACCGCCTGCACTTCGGCATCGGTATCGGTGACAAAGTGGTTGATGGCCACGACAACCGGCACGCCAAAGCTCTTGAGGTTCTCGATGTGGCGACCAAGGTTCGGGCAGCCCGCCTTCACGGCCTCTACGTTCTCGGCCCCGAGGTCCGCCTTGGCCACGCCCCCGTTCATCTTCATCGCGCGCACCGTGGCCACACAGACGACAACGGATGGGGCAAGCCCCGCCTTGCGGCACTTGATGTTCATGAACTTTTCGGCACCGAGGTCCGCACCAAAGCCCGCTTCGGTCACCACATAATCCGCCAATTTCAGGGCTGTCGTGGTGGCAATGACCGAGTTGCACCCATGCGCAATGTTGGCGAACGGACCACCATGCACAAAGGCGGGGTTGTTCTCCAACGTCTGCACGATATTGGGCTGCATCGCATCCTTGAGCAGCACCGTCATCGCGCCATCCGCCTTGATGTCACGAGCAAAAACAGGGCTGCGGTCCCGGCGATAGGCAACAATCATATCACCCAGACGCTTTTGCAGATCCTGCAGGTTATTGGCCAGACACAGGATCGCCATCACCTCGGACGCCACCGTGATGTCAAAACCCGCCTCGCGCGGAAAACCATTGGCCACCCCGCCCAAAGACGCCGTGATCTGACGCAGCGCACGGTCGTTCATATCCACAACCCGGCGCCAGACAACGCGACGCGTGTCGATCTCAAGCTCATTGCCCCAGTAAATATGGTTGTCGATCATCGCCGACAGCAGCGAATGCGCCGAGGTGATGGCATGGAAATCGCCGGTGAAATGCAGGTTCATCTCTTCCATCGGCACGATCTGGGCATAGCCACCACCCGCGGCCCCGCCCTTCATGCCAAAGTTCGGACCCAACGACGCTTCACGGATACACACACAAGCGTTCTTGCCGATGCGGTTCAACCCGTCGCCCAGACCCACGGTGGTCGTGGTCTTGCCTTCGCCGGCCGGGGTCGGGTTGATGGCCGTGACAAGGATCAGCTTGCCGTTGTCGCGATCCTGTACCGAGTTGATGAACGACTGGCTGACCTTGGCCTTGTCATGGCCGTAAGGAAGCAGGTCCTTGCTGTCGATGCCCAGTTTGGCCCCGATCTCCTGGATCGGCAGCTTGTTCGCCTCGCGGGCGATTTCGATATCTGTCTTGTAGGCCATGTTGCTCTCCGCAGGTGTCGTGGGCATGAGTGTCTTGGCCTGCATACATCTGTATTCCAATCCGGCATACGCGCGATTCCGACATTTCGGAGAGTTGCAGCGGCCCGGAAGGCACCAACCGTTTCGTTTCGGAAACGATCAGGCCGCGCAAGAAACCAGATATACTTGTGCGCCTGAATTGACCTGACGATTTTTGTGCCTGCGATTCAGTTCGTCGCATGGCCGAAGGCGCGGCGG
>NZ_JAIMIA010000155.1 GCF_019966495.1 Tateyamaria pelophila
CCTCTGCCGGGGCACGCCTCGGCAGGGGCTCTCAGCGCAATCTCCAACTAAATTTCCAGACGTCAGGTTACAGTACCAACTTGGCACGCAGGCAAGCCATCGCGCAACGCATAAGAAATGCTGCCATTAAGTCGATGTTCACCATGCGCATGACATATCGAAACGAATGAAATGTCGCGGAGCAGGTGAATGAGCCTTGCAAACAAGCTGGCCGAGGAACGGCGCGGACGATTGGCAGCTGAACGGCTGTTGGAGCTGAAAGAGGCCGAATTGTCTGCGGCCAATCGCAAACTCGGCAAACATGCCTTGGCCCTGCAAGGCGAAATCGTCGAAACCCGCGCCGAAGTGGCCAATTTCAAAACTGAAAATGAACGGGTCAAAACAGAGCTTGGGCACGCCAACCAAAAGGTCGAGATTGCCGAACGTCGGTTGTGGCATTCGGTTCAGACGATCACGGACGGGTTTGCCTTTTTCGATTCCGACAGCCGGATGATCGCGGCAAACTCCAGCTATCTGGCGGTTTTCGATGAGCTCGAAGTGATCGCGCCCGGCGTGCACTACATCACCATACTGCAAGTCCTGACCGATGAAGGGATTGTGAACACCGGGTCGCTGGCCGCGAATGACTGGCGCCAGATGATGGCGGACCGCTGGCTCGAAGCCGCGCCTGAACCCATCACAATCCGGCTGTGGAACGACCAGTATATCAAGCTGGTGGACCGGCGAGGTGCCGGGGGCGACATCGTATCGCTTGGCCTGAACATCACCGAATCGGTACGCTATGAAAAAGAATTGAAGCTCGCCCGCGCCGAGGCCGAAGCCGCCAGCCGCGCCAAATCAACCTTTCTGGCCAATATGAGCCACGAGATCAGAACGCCGATGAACGGTGTTGTCGGCATGGCTGAATTGCTGGGCGATACTGGGCTGAGCGAGGAACAAACGCTCTATGTCGATACGATCAAGAATTCCGGCGAAGCGCTGCTGGTGATCATCAACGATGTGCTCGACTATTCCAAGATTGAAGCACAAAAGCTGCAACTCCACCCCGAACCCTTTGACCTTGAACGCAGCATTCACGAAGTGATCATGTTGCTTCAACCGGCGGCGCGCGAAAAGGATCTGACAATCCTGCTTGATTACGATCTGTTCTTGCCCACGTCCTATGTCGGCGATCCCGGACGCGTCAGGCAGGTCATGACCAACCTGATGGGCAATGCGGTCAAATTCACATCCGAAGGGCACGTTCTGGTGCGCGTCACCGGCGTTTCCGACCCCGCGAATGGCAAGGCAGACGTCACGATCGCCATCGAAGACACCGGGATCGGCATCCCCGAAGACAAGATCGACCACATTTTTGGCGAGTTCAATCAGGTCGAAAACGAACGCAACCGACAGTTTGACGGCACAGGGCTTGGCCTTGCGATCTCGCAACGGCTCGTAAACCTGATGGGTGGCGAGGTGTGGGTGACCAGCGAAGAAGGCATTGGATCGTGCTTTTGCTTCCGCATCCCGCTTGAGATGACCGATCAGGAATTGCCGGAACATCCGCCTGTGCCCGCAGGGTTGCGCCGGGTTCTCGTCGTCGATGACATCCTTGCAAACCGTATGATCCTGCAACGCCAGCTTGAACAGCTGGGCCTCGGCGTCATCTGTTGCGCCAGCGGGTCAGAAGCGCTGGAGCATCTCAGCGATGTGGATTTGATCCTCACGGATCATAACATGCCGGAAATGGACGGCCTCGAATTGGCAGAGGCGGTTCGCAAGGCGGGGGTCGAAACACCGATCCTGTTGCTCAGTTCGAACCCCTCTATCGCCGCAAAAGACCCCGGCGCGCAGTACCTGCATGCCATCGTGCAAAAACCGGTGCCACGCGCGGATCTCTTTGCACAGTTGCAAAGTGTCGGGCCACTCATTCCGCCAATCGCCGCGTCGCCGCAGCCGGAGCCGGCACCCTTGCGCAAAATGCGGGTGCTTGCGGCAGAGGACAACAAGACCAATCAGCTTGTCTTTACCAAGATGGTAAAGGATGCCGACATCGATCTGAAATTTGCAAACAATGGTATAGAAGCTGTCGAGCAATTCACAGCCTTTGTCCCTGACATGATCTTCATGGACATTTCGATGCCGAAAATGGACGGCAAGGAAGCCACCAGACACATCCGCACCCTCGAAAAAGAGACGGGCGGTCATGTTCCCATCGTCGCCCTGACAGCACATGCCTTGGACGGGGATGACAAGGGCATTCTTGCCGCGGGGATAGACCACTATCTGACCAAACCGCTGCGCAAACCGCAAATTCACGGCAAGATCGCAGAGAATTGCCCGGACGGCGTGGCGTTTCCTTTCCCGCAAGCGGATCTGGACGAGGCGGGTTGAGCGTCAGGTCACCGGATAGGGGCGCACAAAGACAAGCCGGTTCTCGTCGGATTGCGCTGGCTGGAACACATAGCCTCCCGCATCAAACGCGCGAAGGCCATCCATATCCGCCACCCGGTTCCGGATCATGTGACGGGCCATCGCACCGCGGGCCCGTTTGGCAAAAAAGCTGACGATTTTGGGCCCCTGCCCCTTATCTTCCATAAAGACCGGCGTCACCACGCGCGGCTTCAATGCTTTTTCGGCCACGGCTCCGAAATATTCCTGGCTGGCACAATTCACCACGATGTCACTGTCCGTCGCTGCGGCCTGCGCGTTCAAAGCCTTGGACAGGTCGTCACGCCAGTAGTCATAAAGCGACGCGCCGCGCCGGGTTTTCAAACGGCTGCCCATCTCAAGCCGATAGGGCTGGATCGCGTCCAGAGGCCGCAGCAATCCGTAAAGCCCGGACAGAATGCGAAGGTGATCCTGCGCGTATTCCACGTCAGCCTCGGACAGGGTGCCTGCCTCCAGACCCTGATAGGTGTCACCGGCAAAGGCCAGCATGGCCGGGCGCGTGATCTCGGTTTCCGGAGCCTCTGCAAAAGCCTTGAACCGGTCCCGGTTCAGACGCGCCAGATCATCGCTAAGCCCCATCAGCGACTTGAGGTTGCCCAGTGTCAGATTGCGCGCGGTCTTGACCAGCCGCACCGCGTCCTCCTGCATCGCAGGTTCGGTCGTTTTCACCGTCCGCTCTGTCCAGTCCAGCCGTTTGGCCGGGGAAATCACTACCAGCATCTTACCACCCTCTTCCGCGTTGAGGCTGATCTAGCCCGCCTCACGCAGGACGTCCAGAAAAGCGGGGCCAAAACGTTCGGCTTTGCGATCTCCGAGCAAGCGCTCCAGCGCGGAGCTATCGCCCGGACGCATTTGCGCCACCTTGGCAAGTTGCGATGCGGAGCAACTGAGCGGCTTGTCCGTTCCATCCGACCCACGGGCCAGATCCGCCTGCACTTCGAGCAACCTATCATAGACCGAACCGGCGGTACGCCCGGCCAGTTTGCGCCGGGTGGGATGCAGGGCCGCCGCCTCGCCATTGATCACTTCGAGAAATGCATCGCCAAAACTTTGCAGTTTTTTGGCCCCGACTCCGCTGACCTGCGCCATCTGATCCAGATCCATGGGACGCCGCTCCGTCATCTCGATCAAGGTGCGGTCCGGGAAGATGACGTAGGCTGGTACTTTTGCAGCTTCCGCCAGCGCGCGGCGCTTGGCCTTGAGCGCCGAAAGCAGTGGCGCGTCCTCTTCCGACACCATGGACTTGACGGCCGGGCGGCGCACAGCGCCCTTGATCGTGTCGCGGCGCAGTTTGATCGTGGCCTGATCGCGCAGGATCGGCAAAGCGGCATCGGTCATACGCAACGCGCCATGCCGTTCGGCATCGGGCCGCACCAGGTCATGCCCCATCATCTGTCGGAACACGGCCTGCCATTGCGGGCGCGTATATTCTTTCCCCACGCCAAAGGTCGGCAGGCTTGTGTGACCGCGTTGGCGGATCTTGTCCGTCTCGTTGCCCAACAGGATATCGATCAGGTGACCCGCGCCAAACCATTCTTCGGTGCGCAACATTGCCGACAACGCCTTGCGCACCGCCGTGGTCCCGTCAAACACATCTGCCGGGGTCTGGCACAGGTCGCAATGGCCGCACGTCACTTCGCTTTCGCCGAAATAGCCAAGCAATGTCTTGCGACGGCATTCCAACGCCTCCGCCAGGCCCAAAAGTGCATTCAGGCGCGCGTGATCCGCCATGCGCCGTTCAGGTGGGGCCAACCCTTCGTCAATCTGACTGCGGCGCAGCTTGATGTCTTCGGGGCCGAAGAGCGTGAGTGTTTCGGCCGCGGCACCGTCGCGCCCGGCGCGGCCGATTTCCTGATAATAGGCCTCGATGGACTTGGGCAGATCCGCGTGGGCGACCCACCGGATATCAGGCTTGTCGATCCCCATGCCAAAGGCGACCGTGGCAACCACGATCAGGCCATCTTCTTGTTGAAATCTGCGCTCTGCGATGCGGCGGTCCTCCGCATCCATCCCGCCATGATAATGGATCGCCAGATGCCCCGCCTCGCGCAGCCCTTGCGCAAGCGTTTCCGTTTTGGCGCGCGTTCCGCAATACACGATGCCAGACTGACCCTTGCGCGCACTCGCGAAGTTCAGGATCTGCGCACGCGGGCCGTTCTTGGCCGCAAAGGCAAGATGGATATTGGGCCGATCAAAGCCGCGCAGGAAGGCGCGCGGGGGCACGCCGTCAAACAGCTTTTCGACGATTTCGACCTGTGTTTCGGCATCTGCTGTCGCGGTAAATGCGGCCAATGGAACGTCGAGGGCACGCCGCAATTCACCGATCCGCAAGTAATCCGGCCGAAAATCGTGGCCCCATTGGCTGACGCAATGCGCCTCGTCCACAGCGATCATATTGACGCCAATCCGGCGCAGCATCCCCATCGAAGAACCTGCGGCGAGGCGCTCGGGAGCGATATAGAGCAGTTTGAGCGCGCCACGCTCAAGCGCTTCCCAAACGGCATCCGTCTCTTCTGGCGTGTTGCCAGAGGTCAGCGCCCCCGCCGAAACGCCCGCCGCCTGCAAGGCTCGCACCTGATCCCGCATCAACGCAATCAGCGGAGAAATCACAACGGTGACCCCCTCGCGCATCAGCGCCGGCAGTTGGAAGCAAAGCGATTTGCCGCCGCCGGTCGGCATGATGGCGAGCGTATTTTCACCTGCGGTCACCGCCTCGACGATCTGTTCCTGACCCGGGCGAAAGCCGTCGAATCCAAAGACGTCTCGCAGCAGCGTGGCAGCGCATGCTTTGTCCGAAGCCATGTTCGAAAACCCTGTTACGTATTATGTGTCTGCTCGTTCCCTACAGAGTCACATTTTAACGGGGCCTGAACAAGACCTGATCAAGCGAAACCGAAGATCACGGGCAGAATATAGGCGCGGAGCGAGATCACGATCAGCAAGCCCACCAAGGGCGCTAAATCCAGCGGGCCGGTATCCGGCAATATCCGGCGAATGGGCGCATAAATCGGTTCGACCAACCGATTCAGGCCAACCCAGATTTGCGATATGATCGGCTGGTGAAGGTTCAGGACCTGAAAGTTGATCAACCAACTCATGATAATGTGCACGATCATCACGAAATAGACGACACTCAGGATCAAATCCAAAGGTCCATAGATAGCGAGCATGGGCGCGTTCCTTTACTTGTCCGCCAACAGGTAGGCTGTGCACGTCGTTGGCGCAAGGTCACTTGAGGCAGGACCTTGACCTTATGCCGCGTTGCAGCATTTAAAGGGGTGCAGGAGTGTTACCATGTTTCCCTTTATTCGCCTCATCAAAGATCTTTTTCTTGCCAGCCGCCAGCCGAGGATCGGACTGACGGACGAACACGTGTCACACCACATCATCTGGCCATGGGATCTGGATGCATTCCTTGAGCTTAACAATGGGCGCACCCTGACGATCTATGATCTCGGGCGCTTGGGTGCCGGTGTCCGGTCCGGGCTCGTCAAAACGCTGAAAGGACAGAAATGGGGGCTGACGATGGCAGGGTCTTCGGTCCGCTACCGCCGTCGTCTGCGCGCATTTGCACGGGTCCAGATGCGCTCGCGCGGGGTCTGCTGGGACGACAAGTTCATGTATATTGAGCAGTCCATGTGGAATGCGCACGGCGAATGCGCCAACCATGTTCTGTACCGCGCGGCGGCCACCGACCAAAACGGGATCGTGGCGCCGGGCCGTATCCTGAGAGCCATGGGCGAGGATGTAAAATCGCCACCGATGCCCGGATGGGTCGAAGCCTGGGTCAAGGCAGAGGCGCAGCGCCCCTGGCCCCCGATGCAGGACGAAACCCCGTTACCGATGCGCAAGGTGTCCTGAACCTTTCCTTGCCAGAACCCGCCATGACTGCTTTGGTCCGACCAACAATAAAGTCAGGGACCGTGCATGTCGGAAATCAGTCACAACCAGCGCATTCGCGGCTGGTTCTTTTTCGACTGGGCAAGTCAGCCCTATCATACGGTCTTGCTGACGTTTATTTTCGGCCCGTTCTTTGTGTCTCTGGCCAGTCAAAATTTTCTGGATCTGGGCCAGGAAACGGAATTGGCCAAGGCAAACGCCCAGGCGATGTGGTCTTTTTGCCTGACGATAACCGGCCTGATCATCGGATTTGGGGCACCTTTGTTGGGGGCGCTCGCGGACACCACCGGAAAGCGTATTCCCTGGATCATCGGATTTTCCGCCATGCTGGTCGTCGGGGCGGCCAGCCTTTGGCTGACCCTGCCAGATGGCAGCAACCTGATATGGATGCTCGTCGCGTTCAGCTTCGGCTTCATCGGCGCGGAATTTGCCCTGATCTTCATCAACGCACAATTGCCGTCGCTGGGCACCAGCGAAGAGATCGGAAAACTATCCGGCTCGGCCTTCAGCTTCGGCTATGCGGGCGGCGTGCTGTCCCTGTTCCTGCTTTTGCTCCTCTTTGTTGAGCAGCCCAATGGCAAGACCTTGATCGGTATCGAACCGCTTTTCGGTCTGCTGAATGCGGACACGCGCGAAGGCACCCGGATCACCGGGCCGTTTGTCGCGATATGGTACGCGCTCTTCATGATCCCCTATTTCATGTGGGTGCGCGACGCCCCAAGCACCAAGGCGCGGATTTCAGCCGGGTCTGCCCTCAATAACCTTTGGCAGACAGTGAAAGCATTGCCGATGCGTCGCAGCCTGGCCACTTATCTGGGGTCTTCGATGCTGTATCGCGATGCGCTGAACGGCCTCTACAGTTTTGGCGGCACCTTTGCCCTCCTGGTTCTGGATTTCAGCGTCGTTCAGGTTGGCGTTTTTGGGATCATTGCGGCCATTGCCGCGTCTTTGTTCAGCTTTATCGGCGGGCGTGCAGACAAACGGTTTGGCCCAAAGCCAATTGTCATCGCTTCGATCTGGGTGTTGATGGGTGTCTGTTTCATGTTGGTGAACCTGTCCCGTGACAGCATGTTTGGCGTCGCGCTTGCAGAAGGTTCGATGGTGCCCGATATCACATTCTACATTTGCGGCGTTCTGATCGGCGGGATGGGCGGTGTGTTGCAATCCGCCAGCCGGACATTGATGGTGCGCCATTGCAACCCCGCAGCACCGACCGAGAGCTTCGGACTTTATGGCCTGACGGGCCGCGCAACTGCATTTGTTGCACCGTTTTTGATCGGTGTGGCGACGACAGTGACCGGCAGCACGCAATTAGGCGTTTCTCCGCTGTTAGGCCTCTTTCTTTTGGGCCTGATCATGCTACGCTGGGTCCATCCCCAAGGAGACCAAACGTCATGGTCAAAATCGGAAAGTGCCTCGCTCTCGCCTTTGCTTTGATCCTCGGTCTTGGCAGCGATGCCGACGCCCAGCAATTGGCCAAACAGCAATTCGGGGCAAAATCCAACGCTTCGGCCCACAGGCCAGCACCTTTTGGCAGCTATGCCAAAGGCTGCATCGCAGGCGCGGAGCAACTGCCCGAGACGGGCCCCACTTGGCAGGCCATGCGCTTGTCGCGCAACCGCAACTGGGGACATCCCGAAGCGATCGATTTCGTCAAGGATCTGTCCGCCTTCGCCGCCAAACAGCCCGGCTGGAAAGGCTTGTATATCGGCGACATCAGCCAGCCCCGTGGCGGGCCGATGCTCTCGGGTCACCGCAGCCACCAGATGGGCCTTGATATAGATATCTGGATGCTGCCTCCGTCACAGCTAAACCTGAGCCGGAACCAGCGGGAGAACATCTCTTCCATTTCGTTGCGCCGCGCCCAAGGCGCATACGTGAACAACAACTGGAGCAAGGCACATCATAACATCATCAAAGAAGCGGCCAAGGACAAACGCACCGCCCGCATCTTTGTGTTTCCGGGCGCGAAGGTGAAGATGTGCAACGACGAAAAGGGCAATCGCCGGTGGTTGCGTAAAGTGCGGCCTTGGTGGGGGCACCACTATCATTTCCATGTCCGTTTGAACTGCCCGCGCGGGGCCCGCGGCTGCGTGGAGCAGGATCCGCCGCCCCGCGGCGATGGCTGCGCCGATGCGCAACAATGGGTCAACAACATCCTCAACCCTCCGCCGCCACAACCGCGGGATCCGAATGCACCCGCGGCCAAACCGCGCCGTGAATTGCGCGTCGCTGATCTTCCTCAACAATGCGCTGGCGTCTTAGCTTCGCGCTGATCTGGCTCGCCTCCGCGTCGCTGGCCGACCCGCTCACCTATCTGCGAAGCATATCGCTGGAGGGGCTTGGTGGTGTGTCTGCGATCGAGGTCGAGCCGGGTGGAACGCCTGCATTCGTCTTGTCGGATCGGGGGACCGGGCACAGGTTTGATATCCTGCGCTCAGGCGAAACCGGCCGCATCGCAAACCTGAAAGACATCACCTTGCCGTATCCAAATCGTGACACGGAAGGCCTGGCCAAAAGCGAAGCAGGCACATTCTACAGTTACGAGAACCCGGGCCGCGTCAGCCGGGAAACCGGAGAGCCATTGCCCAGCCATCCTGATTTTGCGTATTCCTCCGGTGAGGGCCGTCTTTTTGATTGTTGGGGATTTTTGTAGCGTTTGCATTTATGAGCAGCAGCAAATC
>NZ_JAIMIA010000156.1 GCF_019966495.1 Tateyamaria pelophila
CCCCACTTCAGAATCCATCTCGCCCTCACAGGCAAGAGTGACCGTTCACGCCTTCAGTTCCAAACGCGATTCCCCTGCGTGTTGGGGGTGACGAAGCGGATCGCGCTGTGGAGGTGTTCGGTGTTGTACCAGGTGGCGAAGGATTTTACCGAGACCTGTGCATCGGTCTTCGTGGCCCCATCCAGTTCAGTCGCGACATCGCGCCGATGATCAACAGACGCCGGATGTCCGATTGCCCCGCCTTAGAAATGCGCCCAAGACGCTCCTTGCCGCCGGACGACATCTGTCGTGGCACCAGCCCGAGCCAGGCGGCGAAGTCACGCCCGCGCCATCACCTTCCATATGGCTGAGGTCGCCGTCACAGGCCCAATGGTAAGGGCCATCCTTGCCACCATCCACCGACGGCGGGTGCCACCACTATGCGCGTGACAGCGTTCCCAACTCAAACTCAACGAACGCGGCGGGACAGGTTTGTCCGCCGTGCTGAAGAACGGGGCCGCCGTGCAGGGATCGCCCGGGTTTGCGGTCCAATCATCCCACATTCGGGCGCTCTGACGATTGCAGCAGGGCTTGGGAGCACGAAACACTTGATCAGGCGGCAAGATCAGGCAAAGTTGACGTCAAGCGGCAGGCCACTTGGGGAATGTCGGATGAACATGTGTGCGATAAGAAAACAGAATGAGTATTCTCTTTAAAGTGGTGTATTTTGCGCAAATTGCATTTATTATTGCTTCGTTTTTGACCGTTTCAGCTACTTCCGCCGAAGCCGAAGCCGAAGCCGAAGCCGAAGCCGAAGCCGAAGCCGAAGCCGAAGCCGAAGCCGAAGCCGAAGCTGCGTTGGTCAATTCAGACGGGAAACCCGCCGTTCATGGAGCGAAAAGAAACTCGCGGAAAGCTGGAATTTGCTTGGACTATGGGAAAACAAGATTTCGAAATGGAAGACGTTATCACCTGATCGAGCCGACTAGAACTATTACCAGTCACGAGGGTATTGATTTTTGCAAGCGGGCAGGGACGCCAGTTTTCTCGCCAGTCAACGGGACGGTTCGTTGGGTTGAGCAAGATAACAAAAGTTATGGAGGTGTCGTCGCTATTACCACGGGTTTTGCTGTTAAACCGCGTCCCGGTATCGCGCAATCACAAGTCTTTGTCGAAATGGTGCACATTGTCCCTGTGCTTGGATTGAAACGCGGCCATCGGGTGCAAGTTGGACAATTGATTGGCCATGTCCAAAAGGCGGAGCGTCCAAACATAGGTTCGAAACCACACGTTCACTTCGCAGTTAGATGGTGCGAAGAAGCGGCAACATGCCATTTGGATCCAAACTTCTTTTGGCGGGATGGACCGGGGATTGTGTCGTGCTTTGATAAATCAAAGGCATTGCCCAATGGGCGTATCGTGTCCCCAGTACCTTGTTAGAAACATCCGGTTGTTAAATTGGATAGAGATCTGGGCAATAGGGGATCAGTGCAACTACGAGGGGCACGGCAATCGCGTTTGGAAATCTGAGAGACGAGAGGGTGAGCTGAAGAAGAGCTTCTCGGGTCTCTCGTCAAATTAGTGGTGAGGTTTTGATGATTTTCGATCTTGATGCGACGAAATAAGCCCAAACGCGATTCCCCTGTGTCGGGGGGGGGCTGGTGTGGTTGACCTTGATCAGATGGCCGTTTTATTGGCTGTCTATGATTTTTTTCATGGGGCACATCCATCGTGATCGCTGAAATAACGAACTCGCTGACAAACGTTTGCCACGCGCTTATTTACAAAGTGGTCAAGCTTCTTCGAATCGATAGCCGTTTGCGACACCAGATCTGTGCTTGATGGCAGTCGTAATCACCCCCGCGTGAGATAAACCAAGAGCGTCAGCGGCTGCCGTTCTAGACGGATATTCGCCAACATATTGCCCGGTTTCTGCTACGAAGGCTCGGACGCACTTGCGAGCATTTGGTGGGGTTTTGGGCGCAACATCCTTAGCATGTTGTTCGTTGTAGGAAGCAATGCCTTCTTCGCTTAGCTCGGAACGTTCCCAAGTGTAACCTCCTGCTCCCGAACGCTTTCCATTGCAGACCGAATTGATATGGCTTGGACTAACGCTCAATCCCCGAGAAATCATGATGGACGCCGCATCTGTCGCGTTCCAAAAGTGCTCGTCACGTTCAATACAACGAACAGGGTATCCGTGCTGCACTCTAGTAAGTGGTTCGATTGAGGATGGATCAAACTTGTCCTTGCGAAAAAAACGCAGCCCGTTCGATGTTGTGCTGGAACTGTTTGGATCAATCACCAATGAGACATTTCTGAAGCCTGCACGGGTAGCATCCGCTAAGCTCTCAAACTCATGAACAATTTCCAAAGTGACGGGATCCACCCCCACGACGGCCACCGGAAGGTTCGTTAGGTCCTTTGGCCGGGAAACATCAATACTGTCCCTTTCAACTATTTCGGTGTCCATTACCCCAAGTTCTCGTTGATAATCGACTTCCTCCTCTAGCAAGATCTGTAACTGACATTTTGCGGTCTCCACGATGCTTTGAGCTCGCTCGAGATAATAGATTTCAGTGTCTCCCCCCCATCGTTTGCCATTGCGCATGCCTGCGTAGAAAATCCGTGGGTCGTACCAATCGCGACAAAGGCGATGAATACGGGCTTCAAGGACGTAGGCGTCCCGCTCGGAGAGTATTGCGCTCCAAGCAACCTCAGTCAGATACCAAGCGTACCGTTCGGTGAGCGATCTCGTCGTCACACCGACCTTGACCGCTGAGATTTCAAAAACTTTGACGATCATCACGCCAATTTCTGTCGGCACACCCGCTTCACCGGTTTCTATAAGTCTCATTAACCTGTGGTTTGCGTATCCTGCCATTTCGCGGGCGCACTCATGGCAATAATATACAGCACCCATTGCCGAACCTTTGGTGGTCTCGAATTCCCCGTGACGATCGCACTTCATTTGAAGGCGGGTTCCAGACTCACCACGACGCAAGCCCAGTAGGTGGATGTGGTTTGGTAGATCATCAGCCAATTCGTCGCGGAGATCGTCTAGAGCGAGGTGTCTTGATGCTATGGTTGCATTACGAGCGCATGCGTCGCATCCGTGAGACTTATTGTTTTTTAGGTAGACAGCCTTGGTCGTCTTAATGGTGCCGTGCTTTTTGCACATTAAATGCAGCGGCGCATTTGGACCTTTGAATTCCCCAACGACTTCAACGTTCTCTGGCAAACTATCTGCAAGCCATTCGTGGTACCGCTCAAGATACATCTGGCTCTTAAGCTTAGACCTCAACTCTGAAGCACAATCAGGGCAGCCGCCAGAATCGTTCGTTACGTGCGAACCGGGGGCAACCATGAAACCGCCGTGTTCCGGGCAGTTGATGGGCACTTTGGGCCGCTTGGAGGTTTCGAAGGCCTCAGCTGCGCTAGAGTAGTCGAAACGATCCCCATGGCGTTCGCCCGCCCGCTTCAACCATCTTTTAAAGTTGGCCTCCACAATCCTCTTGTGCCCTGCCTCTGTAAGCTGCCTCTTTGTTTTCATTTACCTTGAGCTCCACTTTGTGCTGTGGACGAGAATATCCCTACAGTTTTATCTCTCTCATACAGCATGATAAGTCAGGGTATCTTGGGTCGCAAGAACCAAGGATTTCTTTAATCGTCCTTCGACGGTCAAGGTCAGCTTCCTACTTTATGTGTTAAAACATACATGATGCAGCATTCGACACTTTGGCTCAGACCTGCCGTTCGCTGTATCATTGAACACCTAATTCCCACTGCCCCTTAATTCCCACTGCGGGGGTGCTGGTGGTTTAGATGCGCAATTTTGCGTGTGGAAACTGATTAGGCCACTGCCCTAGCCCAGCACTCGGAGAAGGCCGCTAATATCGCTGTTATTCTTAGTCAGAAGCGAAGACATGTTCTGTCGGTAAGTAGCTTCAACCATCATTGCCTCTATCGGTAGGTTACGAATCATGATACAAACGATTCAAGATATGTAACCCTTTGGAGTTTTAAGCATGGCTAGCGGTAAATTCGTCTCGTACCTTCGCGTATCGACAAACAAGCAAGCAAGTTCAGGTCTTGGCATGGAAGCGCAACGTGAGGCTGTTGCTCAATATCTTAACGGTGGTGACTGGAACTTGGTGGAGGAAGTCGTTGAAGTGGAGTCTGGGCGTAAGAATGAACGTCCTGCACTTGAGAAGGCTATACGTCTTTGTAATGCAATCGACGCAACTCTTGTTGTTGCCAAGTTTGATAGGCTCTCAAGAGACGCTCACTTCCTGCTTGGTCTGAAAAAGTCAGGTATCAAGTTCGTCGCAGCTGATAATCCTTCCGCTAATGAGCTGACAGTGGGTATCCTTGCCTTGGTAGCTGAGAATGAAGCAAGGGCTATCAGTGACCGTACAAAGGCCGCTTTAGTAGCTGCAAAAGCGCGTGGTCAGGTGCTTGGTGCGTATAGCAAGGATGATAAGACGAAGTTTGTAGGACGCACAGGAACGCGTGAGGACTGTTTGAAGGCCGCTCAGGGTAAGAAGGCTAAAGCTGATGATGTAGCCAACAAGATGAAGCAGTTCATTGTTGATTGTGGTCTGTCCCCTGATGCCTCTGCCAAGTCTCTTGCTAAGTTCCTAACTGACCGTGGGGTGCAAACACCTTCTGGGCGTTCAACAGTTTGGCAAGTGACAACAGTTCAGAGAATGAAGGCCCGTTGGTGAGGTTCAGGCATTTTCATCATTGTTTCTTTGTTGGTCAGACAATGCTGTCTTTTTTGTCGTGGGACCCTCTGAAAGAGTCGTCAAGGATTCGTTTTCTGCTGCATAACCACCTCAATCTCTGAGATAAGAAAATCCATATTCAACAAAAAAATTAGAACCGAATGGACACTATTGTTGAACATTGCGATGACACTATGGCTTTTTGTAAGTTACTGAAAATATTGCATTATATAAGAATTTGACCGACCCGCTATATCTACTGATCCGGGTTGTTGAGGCTGCGTATTTTGCGCAGGCGCGGGGCATTGCGCGAAAACATCAGTGTTTCCAGTTCCCGCTCCAGTTTGCGCGCCATTGCTTTGGCGTAGTCCTCGAACCCTAGGGCAAATTCGACAAAACTGCCGGAGCCGACAATGACATTGGCCTGGAAATATCGTCCCAAGGCCCCGATCTCCGCCTGACGCACGTCGCCAAAGGACGGCGCATCCGCACCCACGACAAGTGCGTTGATGGTGATGCCTGTCCCCTCGATTTCCGGTTTGACATCCACCGGACGGGGGCCAAGGTTGGACTTGCCGTCGCCTGACAGATCAAGGGTGCGTTTCCAACAATGGGCGCGGGTCGCCAGATGCGAAACGCCCTCGCGCATCGCCAGCCCCAGGGCCGTCCCGGGTGTGGCCTGCCGCCGCTCTGTCGCTTTCAGATGCGCAATGATGCCGTCCAACGTGGCTTCGTCCACGACGGTCGTCCAGGGCAGGATAACGGCCTGATCTTCCGGGCCGCTCCATTCATAGACCAGCAAATCAACCGGTGCGGCGGGCATGATGGTCAACGCTTGCCGTACTTTGGGTGAATTCAACGCCGCCGCCAAGCCGTCCATCTGCAATCGGTACTCACGGGCGTCGACGGATCCCGAAACGTCCAATCCCATCGCCAGAGCCTGTCGGCATTCGGCCATCGCAGTGCCTGCAAACACTCCGATCACCACCGACGCCACCGCCAGAGGACGCAGCGATGACGGGAGCGCGCTCATCCCGCTCTTTCCGAATGCAAGGACAGCGCCCCGACGATAGGCGGCGTCAGCTCGCGTTCCAACTTGCGGCGCATCGCGTTTTCGTAGTCTTCAAAGCCCTGCGCCACTTCCATGAATGCGCCGGCCCCCCACAGCACCTCGTTCTGGTAAAACGCGACCAGCTCGGTTTCGGATGCAAATTCCGCCGCGTTGACCACCAGACCGTTCACCGTCACGCCCGCGAAAGGAAATTCACGATAGGCCAGTTGCGGTCCAAAACCTTCGTTGTTCTGCCCATCCCCGGCCATGTCCAGCGTCTGGTTGAGGCACACGGGCGCGCGGGCCAGCATCTTGGCCCCGTATCCCAGCGCATAGCCCATGGCGGTGGGGAACTCATTGTGGCTGCGGGTGCTGGCGGCGATGACCTCTGCCGCAGACAGCAAGGCCGCCGGGCTGTCGATCAGGATCCAGTCCAAGAGAATTTCCTGATTGTAGCGGCCTGACCACTCATAAACGGCCAACGCCACCGGATCGTCTGACGCGAAAAAGGCCGCCCGGACTTCGGGGGCGGTCAGGGCGGACACCAGTCCGCCCCGCTGCAATTCATCTTCGGTCGCATCCACGGAGGACGACACGTCGAGCGCCAGCAGCAGTGCCAAACGGCATGCCGCCGCCGGGGAGGCCGCGCATATGGCCGTCAGAAGGACCGCCGCTCTTACCAAGAGCCGGTGTTTTCCATGCTCGCCCAAGGCTCCGCCGGAGCCAGGTTGTCACCCGCCTGCAACAACTCAATCGAGATGTTGTCCGGCGAACGGACAAAGGCCATATGGCCGTCGCGGGGCGGCCTGTTGATGGTCACCCCATTGTCCATCAGGTGCTGGCAGGTCTCGTAGATATTGTCGACACGGTAGGCCAGGTGGCCGAAATGACGGCTGTCGCTGGGCAATCCCTCGTCGCCATCCCAATTATAGGTCAGCTCGATCGGGCACTCCTCCTGACCGGGAGGCGCCATGAAGATCAGGGAAAACCGACCCTTCTCGCTCTCCATACGGCGGGTTTCTTCAAGGCCGAGCAATTTGTAAAACGCGATGGAGGCGTCCAGATCTTTGACGCGAACCATCGTGTGCAGGTAGGTGAGAGGCATTCTTGGTGTCCTTTGGTTGCCTGGGGCGGGAACACGGGTGCAAACCCGATGCGCACGCCGATACTTTAAGTCATGAACCCTTCGATATCCGAAGTCGTCCGACTTTCACGCTCTTTAACCTTAGGTGCAAAGCCGTGGGTGTCAAAATCCTTTAGCAGCAAAAATGTCGAAAGCGTGATCCCGCTTCACCGGCTGACCCCGATGGGCCATATGCCCACCGTCCCGGATGTGGCCCGCAGGGACAGTGCTCGCACGGCGGAACGTTTCTGCGCCGGGTGCAAACCTCCGCAGGCCGCGCCGACCCGGCATATGTAAAATCCCACGCCGCAATAGGATCCAGCAAATCAATCTCTATATTGCGGTTCTCAGCAGGCCATCCACCATATAAGCTATGACCCTGATAGATTCTGTGGATAAGGACCCGCCCCATGCCGCTCAGCCCCGAACAGCTTGCCGAAATCGACGCCCAGCGGGCCAATCCGCAACCGACCCTGCGCGCCACCGTTCCGGGGATGGAGGCGCATCTCTACAAGGCCCACCCCGTGCTCGACCATGGTTTTGTGCGCGTCATCGACTACATGGGCGACGATGCGGCGATCTGTCAGGCCGCCCGCGTCTCTTATGGCAAGGGCACCAAATCGGTCCAGAATGACGAAGGGCTGATCCGCTATCTCATGCGCCACTGGCACTCGACCCCCTTCGAGATGTGCGAGATCAAACTGCACGTCAAACTGCCCGTCTTTGTCGCCCGCCAGTGGATCCGCCACCGCACCGCCAACGTCAACGAATACTCCGCCCGCTATTCGATCCTGGACCGCGAATTCTACATACCCGAACCCGACGCGCTCAACGCGCAATCCGTGGTCAACAATCAGGGCAGGGGGGCCACGCTTGAGGGGGCCGAGGCCGCCCGCGTCCTCGAAATCCTCAAATCCGACAGCACCCGCGCCTATGACCACTACCAGGAAATGATCTCGGATGACGGCCAACAGGGCCTCGCCCGCGAACTGGCGCGCATGAACCTGCCCGCCAACATCTACACCCAATGGTACTGGAAAGTGGACCTGCACAATCTCTTCCACTTCCTGCGCCTGCGCGCCGACAGCCACGCCCAATACGAAATCCGGGTCTATGCGGATGCGATCTGCGAGCTGGTCAAAGACTGGGTCCCCGCCGCCTACGGCGCCTTCGAGGATTACCGCATGGGCGGCGCCCAGCTTTCCGGCAAAGGGGTCGAGTGCCTGCGCCGCATGCTGAAAGGCGAAGAGGTGACGCAAGAGACAAGCGGGATGTCGAAGGGGGAATGGCGGGAGTTTATGGGGGTGATTGGGAGATGAAGAAATTAGGCAATTTGGAGCGGCGCGAGTTCATAGAACTAAAGAAACAGTTCGTTCATCCATCGACAGAAATTTCGCAGCCTGAACAGTTGATCGGCAGGGAAGGACCGCTAAAGCGTCTCCGTACAGCATTTGAAAGAGAAGGTTCAAATCCATTCATTTGGGGACTTCGCGGGGTTGGAAAGACTTCTTTAGCGCATAGCGCATGCCATGCCTATCCAGAAACTGTTTCAGTTGGCCCTGTCGTTGCGTGCGAAGCAAATTCAACAATAGTCCAATTATTTGAAGATATTGTGCGCCGGCAATCAGCCCTTAATTCGAGTTTTTTTAAGGACAAAACTATTAAGATCAAGCTGGCAGGTTACGGCTTCAGTGTTGAGACTGGAATTGGAAACCAAACCGGTGATTTAGTTCTTAATTCGGTGAACCAAGCGTCGGATTTGTTAAACCTGTTGTTTCCACCGGACTATGAATTAGGAAAGAAGACTGCGATAGTTATAGACGAGTTTGATAAGCTAAAAAATAGAGAAACTATTACATTTTTTACTGATCTTGCGAAGCAATTGTCTGTTGACGACGTCGCAGTAAAGCTAATTTTTTGTGGTGTAGCATCCGATTTTAAATCACTGGTGGGAGCACATGGATCAGTTGGTCGTTATCTGACTGCTGTCGAATTGACGCCAATGCTCGACGACCAAATATGGCAAACCGCTCGATCAATAATGCATAACTTTGGCCTAGCCGACATTCCCCAAGTGGCCTGCCATCTGACGCGAAGATCGCCTGATCAGGCCTGCGGATCAAGTATCTTTTACCTC
>NZ_JAIMIA010000157.1 GCF_019966495.1 Tateyamaria pelophila
CCTCTGCCGGGGCACGCCTCGGCAGGGGCTCTCAGCGCAATCTCCAACTAAATTTCCAGACGTCAGGTTACAGTACCAGTCTGTTTCACGATACCATAAGCCGTAGAAAGCCCCAGGCCAGTCCCTTCACCCGTTCGCTTTGTCGTGTAGAACGGCTCAAATATTTTTTGCAATTTATCAGACGGTATTCCCATACCCTGATCAATGACGCGCAGGCAGACATATTGGCCCGCGGGCACGCTCACCCGGTCCCGTTCCAAGGGTTTTGACAGAGTGATGCACTCCGTTTCGATCTGTATCTCACCGCCGTCCGGCATCGCATCGCGTGCATTGACCACAAGGTTCATCAAGACCTGTTCCAACTGGCGTTTATCGGCGCGGATCGCCTTGAGGACCGGGTCGTGGCTGAGTGTCAGGCGCACCTTTTCGCCA
This sequence comes from Tateyamaria pelophila, assembly GCF_019966495.1. GTDB lineage: Bacteria > Pseudomonadota > Alphaproteobacteria > Rhodobacterales > Rhodobacteraceae > Tateyamaria > Tateyamaria pelophila. Next base: position 433 of record NZ_JAIMIA010000157.1, read on the forward strand.
ACGAGACGGTTCAAAAGATGGGTCAGGTCCGCCATGGTATCGCGCAGATCCAATTCCTCGGGGCGCAGTGTTTGCTTGCGCGAAAAGGCGAGCAATTGTCCGACCAGTGCGGCAGCGCGATTGGCATTCTGATTGATCTGAATCAGATCGCTGTAATCCACGTCGCCCTGATCATGGCGCAAGAGCAGCAGATCGCAATGGCCTGAAATCGCGGTCAGCAAGTTGTTGAAGTCATGGGCCACACCACCCGCAAGCTGCCCGATCGCCTGCATTTTCTGACTTTGCACAAACTGGGCTTCCAGCGTTTTCAATTCGGTTGCATCGGCCAGGACCGCAACAATCGATGTTTCACCATCCTCGGACATGCGGTTCAGAGCCACCTGAACAAACATCTCTTTATCCGCGCGCTTCAGGCGCAGGAATTCGGATTGCTGCACGGCGCGGCCGGAGATCGTTTCGTCCAGCCAGTCCTCGACGGGCCGCCCCAGACCTTCCATCAGGTCCGATAGATGCGCCCCGTCGGTGAGCGTATTGCCAATCAGATCGGCACCGGTGCGGTTGAAACTGCGCACATGTCCATCGGGAGAGAAGCGGACCAGCGGCACAGGCAGGTCTTCGAACGACGACCAGGTACTGACCTCTGAAACCACAGGCGGTGGCAGCAGATAGAGTGCCGTTCGTCCTGCTCCGGCATCAACCTCGGTGACCAGGACATTCATCGGCCCGTCCGTGCCCGAAATTTGCGCAATGGCCCCCGATGTGACCGGCAAGGTGTCAAACAGCGCATCCAGCGCCTTGACACGCCGGCCGGTCAATGCGCGGGCAGGCTCGTTCATGTACAAGACCGTGCCGGTACGCCCCACCATGATCATTGGCAGGCCCGGACCGTCCGTCCCGCGGCCCTGCCCCATATCTGGAACAGCTTCCAACCGCCACAGCAACTGGTCACCGCCCACTTGATGCACACTGAGCCTTATGTGACCTTTGCGCGTAACAATGTCCTCGCGCGCGGCCCCTTCAAGCTCTGCCTGTCCTTTCAACCGGAACAAAATCCCGCTCGGGTTTGCAAATGTATTGCGCAAAGCGGTGGCAAGCGTCTCTCCGCGCCGAGCCGAGTAAACTGCGCGCGCTGCTGCATTTGCACGGACAACCTCACCATCCTGGGTACACACAAAGCTGGGCGATGAATCTTTTTCAATGAAATCAGAAATCACTCCTGTCGCGTGATCGCTGGTCTTGCGGCTTTTTCGGGCGGCGATCATGAGAACAAGGCCGAGCAAGCTCAATGTGGCACCCGCCGAGACAAGTCCCAATCGGAGCGTCTGATCCGGCGCAAGATAAGCCATGACACAGAGCACCAATGCTACGCCGAGAAGAACCATGGAACGCTGGGATCCATGTTCGGAAATCCGCGCAAGGTGACTATGCGTGAGCGCGTTCTCTGGCACCAAAAACCTCCAACAACTCGATTCGCTGGGGTCCGTTGTGCGCAGCGAAGGGTTAATCGCGCCTTAACCAGAGCCCAATATACACGTCCCGCGTTAGCCGATATGTGATTTTAAACTTATGGTTGAGTAATTCAGCTTATGCGCGCTGCGTCAAGTGCGCGCAAAAAAACCCGTCGCCCGCCGCATCGACAGGCCAAGTATGTGCCGCAGATTGCCGCCAATCCCTGTGTGCATTGAGGAAATGCGCGATTTGCGCTGCATTCTCCTCCTCAAGAATGGAACATGTCGCATAAACGAGGCTGCCACCGCTGACGACGAACGGCAAAGCCGCTTCCAACACGCTAGCTTGAGTGTCGCAGAGGTCCGCAAGCCGCTCGGCCGTCAATGACCATTTGGCCTCAGGTGTGCGCCGCCAGGTGCCGGACCCGGAACAAGGCGCATCACAAAAGACAAGATCAAACTGGCCTGCCGACGCCAGATCATCGGGCGCGAACATTGTGATTTCGTGCCCGCCACGCGCCGCACGTGCAGGCAAATCCTGCATCCGATCCGGGGCGATGTCGTGGGCGGTGACATCCCATCCCGCCGCCGCAAGCGCCAATGCCTTGCCACCCCCTCCGGCACAAAAATCCAAAGCACGTCCTGTCCCGCAAAGACCGGCAACAGCGGCCTGGCTGGCGGCATCCTGCAGCTCGACCAAACCCGTTTGGTACGGCACCGAGTTGCGGATCCGGCGCGCGCCTTCTGTCACGGTCAATGCTGTCGCTGCCCGCGCATTCGTACTGGCAATCACCCCTGCTTTCGCCAAGGCATCGATTGCAGCCTCCGCTGTCGTGCGCGCGGCATTCACACGCAATGTCACCGGCGCACGGTCTGTCAGCGCCAGCGCGGTGCGCTCTGCATCATCGCCGAGGCTATGTTGCAACAGCGGGATCAACCAATCCGGCATGTCCCAGCGCGATCCAAGATCTTGCGGCGCTGCGCCGACAGATAATTCGTCCTCGCTGAGTGGCGCCGCACCGTAGCCGGCACCATCAAAAAGCACTTCAAGATCCGCGCCTTGCGCGCGTAGACGACCGATCATACGCGCCCGGCCCTTTTCTCCCCCGCCGCGCAGGGCATCACTGCGCCAGTGCCGCAAGACGTCGAATACATAGTCCCGCACAGCGGCCCGATCTTTTGAGCCCGCATAGCGACTGCCGCGCGCCCATCGGCTCAACGCCTGTTCGGCCGTCGCGCCTTCAACGATGGCATCAAGCACATCAATGGCTGCCGCCACGCGTGCGCCCGGCGTCATTTGACGAATTCAACGTAAAGAACAGGACACAAGCGCATGTTTTACAACATAACTCTGTAATTCGGAGACTCGCGCGTAATCTGAACATCATGCACGTGGCTTTCCTTCAGTCCCGCCCCGGTGATCTTCACAAACTGGCAATTCTTGCGCATATCTTCGACAGTGGCGCAGCCGGTATAGCCCATGGCCGCGCGCAATCCGCCGACCAATTGGTGCACAACCGCACTTGCGGACCCTTTATAGGGCACCTGCCCCTCGATCCCTTCGGGCACCAGTTTGTCGCTGGCTGCATCCTTCTGGAAATACCGATCTGCTGAGCCACGCGCCATCGCGCCCAAGCTGCCCATACCCCGATAGGATTTGAAGCTCCGGCCCTGATACAGGATCACTTCGCCCGGGCTTTCATCCGTACCGGCGATCATCGACCCGACCATCGCACAGGAGGCACCCGCCGCAATCGCCTTGGCAAAATCACCGGAGAACTTGATACCACCATCCGCAATCACAGGCACATCACCCGCAGCCGCACTACAGTCGAGGATCGCGGTCAATTGGGGCACACCGACGCCGGCGACCATTCGTGTCGTACAAATCGAACCGGGTCCGATACCCACCTTGATGGCGTCTGCGCCCGCATCGATCAGCGCGCGCGTTGCCGCGCCCGTTGCCACATTACCGGCCACGATTTGAACCTCGTTCGACAGCGCCTTGGCGCGGCGTACAGCCTGGGCGACCCCTTCGGAATGTCCATGGGCTGTATCGATGACGATCATGTCGACGCCCGCTTCCACCAGAGCCTGCGACCGCTCGAAACCCGCATCGCCCACGGTCGACGCCGCAGCGACACGCAAACGCCCAAGCTCGTCCTTGCAAGCGGTGGGGTTCAGCACCGCCTGTTCGGTGTCCTTGAGCGTCAGAAGGCCCGTCAACTTGCCCGTCCCATCTGTTACCAGCAGCTTTTCGATGCGGCGGGCCTTCATCAGACTGATAGCTTCATCGCGATCTGCGGGCTCATGCAATATCGCCAGGTTGTCAGAGCTCATCATGACCGCAACCGGCGTCGCATCGTCGCTGGCAAAACGCATGTCGCGATTGGTGACGATCCCCAGCACGCGGCCCCGTTCATCGACGACAGGAAATCCCGTAACCCGGTAGCGCTCTTGCAATGCCTTCGCATCGGCCAATGTCTGATCGGGGCGCAGGGTGATCGGATTGTAGACAATACCGCTTTCAAACCGTTTCACACGACGAATTTCGCGGGCTTGCGCCTCGACATCCAGATTTCGGTGGACAACGCCCATCCCGCCCGCCTGTGCCATGGCAATCGCCATACGCCCTTCGGTCACTGTGTCCATGGCCGAGCTGAGCAGCGGGATATTCAGATCAATGCGCTGGGTCACACGGGTGCGGGTATCAGCCGTTGACGGCAGCACATTGGACGCGGCTGGAACCAGCAAAACATCGTCAAAGGTAAGTGCCTCGCGAATCTCCATTGGGGGATCTCCTTGGGAGGTTTCGTTTGACGCTTTCTAATGTCATGCGCCTTGAGAAATGGAAAGAGCGACACGATCTTTTGTGGCTCTTGAGTCCGCGCCACATGAATATGTTTCCAGATGAGCCGGATCATGAACCAGCCTGTGGCTGTTTGAGGCGCCGATGAACCGAAACGTTGCGATGGCGTAATGACAACATGGGCCGAACATCGGCAAAACGGCGCGCTTGATTGTCCCATGTCCCAAACGCGGCACACAGTACTTGAACCATCAACGAAATGCTGTTTTCCGGAGATCCGAAGACCCATAGCTTCGGTCCTGTCGCCCTGGCCTTACAGCGCCCCGACCAACACCAAACGAACTTAAAAGGGCCATAGAGTATCGCAGACCTACCACGCAAACTGCCTGAACCTGCGCTCCATCAGCATCGCATCCTCTGAAAAACCCGTCTTCTTTCGCGATCCGAACGCGTTGTCGGCCGACGTCGCGATCCTCGCAGCCGCGGTTGTTGCCGCACTTGGGTATGCAGCAAACGCCATGAGCGGTGCAGATATAATCCACACTGACATCCAAGGATCATGCCGAAAAATCGCAACAAGCCTTCGCGCCGCACTCCAAGCAGGCGCCCTACCGCTCACAATCGGAGAAGAGCACTCGGTCAATATCCCTTTCATAGACAGCATGTCTCACAAGAGAGGCATTCAAATGCCGTAATCGATAAACATCTCGAGGTCACGCGCCAAAACCACGCTGGAGTCTCAAACGAAGTCCGGATCCCCTGCTTCATCTTGCCAGAAAAACTCCCCCCGGAGGGCCGGTTGCGTCTGTGTCATCCGAAAAAAGTGACGCGCATCCACCTGCTCCTGTCGTTTGACGGCTTTCCCCTCTGGCGCGTCTGCGTATGGTGGCGCAACTCAATAATCCGAGGCCCGTATGAGCACTGAACCTCTCGTTGTATTCACTCCGTCCGGCAAACGGGGGCATTTCCCAATCGGCACGCCTATTCTGACCGCGGCCAGGCAATTGGGGGTCGACCTCGATTCCGTCTGCGGCGGGCGCGGAATTTGTTCCAAATGCCAGATCACGCCAAGCTATGGGGAATTCCCCAAACACGGCGTGCGCGTCGCCGAAGGCGCTCTTTCGGAGTGGAACAAAGTCGAGCAACGCTACAAGGACAAACGCGGACTGCTGGATGGGCGTCGTCTCGGCTGTCAGGCCACCGTTCTGGGCGATGTCGTCGTGGACGTGCCGCCCGAAAGCCAGGTTCACAAGCAAGTGGTTCGAAAGCGTGCCGAAGTGCGCGATATCGTGATGAACCCCTCCACCCGGCTCTTTTATGTGGAGGTGGAAGAACCCGACATGCATGAACCCTCAGGTGATCTGGAACGGCTTGTGCGCGCCATCGAAACGGAATGGAGCATCACGAACATCCATGCGGATCTGCATATCTTGCAATCGCTGCAACCCACCCTGCGCAAGGGTGACTGGAAAGTGACCGTCGCGATCCACCTTGGGGACGCCGAAAACGCACCACGGATCATGCATCTCTGGCCCGGCTACTATGATGGCACAATCTACGGAATGGCCGTCGATCTCGGCTCGACCACCATCGCTGCGCATCTATGTGACCTGATCTCGGGCGAGGTCGTGGCGTCTTCGGGCATCATGAACCCGCAAATCCGCTTTGGCGAAGATCTGATGAGCCGCGTGAGCTATGGCATGATGAACGCCGGTGGCGCGCAGGAAATGACACGCGCCGTGCGCGACGGCATGAACGCGCTCTTTACCCAGATCGCCTCGGACGCACAGATCGACAAGGGTCTGATCGTCGATGCCGTCTTCGTCTGCAATCCGGTCATGCACCATCTGTTCCTGGGCATTGATCCTTTTGAGTTGGGTCAGGCCCCTTTTGCACTGGCCACTTCGGATTCGATGCGCTTGCGGGCCGATGACCTTGATCTCAACATCCACCCGTCGGCCCGTGTTTATCTGCTTCCCTGTATCGCCGGCCATGTGGGCGCAGACGCGGCCGCCGTCGCACTCAGCGAAGCCCCCGACAAGTCCGAAGACCTCGTGCTGGTCGTGGATGTCGGGACCAATGCCGAGATCCTGTTGGGCAATACCGAAAAAGTGCTGGCGTGCTCTTCGCCGACGGGACCCGCCTTTGAAGGCGCGCAGATCACATCGGGCCAGCGTGCCGCCCCGGGTGCCATAGAACGGGTCGAGATCGACCCAGACACCAAGGAGCCCCGCTTTCGCGTCATCGGCGTGGACCTGTGGTCAACCGACGCGGGCTTTTCGGAGGCCGTGGCCGTCACCGGTGTCACCGGCATTTGCGGTTCTGGCATTATCGAGGCCATTGCGGAAATGCGCATGGCGGGCTTGTTGGACCCGTCCGGGTTGATCGGAAGTGCGGCGCAAACCGGCACCTCGCGCTGTATTCCGGACGGGCGCACCCATTCCTATGCCCTGTATGACGGAACCGCCATCGGTGGCCCGCTGATCACCGTCACCAACCCCGACATCCGCGCGATTCAGATGGCAAAGGCGGCGCTGTATTCCGGTGCTCGGCTCCTGATGGACAAATTTGGCGTCGACCATGTCGACCGTGTGGTTCTGGCCGGCGCATTCGGCGCCCATATTTCGCCCAAACATGCGATGGTTCTGGGCATGATCCCGGATGCGCCGTTTGAAAAGGTCACGTCGGCTGGAAACGCCGCAGGCACCGGTGCACGGATCGCTTTGTTGAACCGGGACGCCCGGGCCGAGATCGAAGAAACCGTGCGCAAGATTCACAAGGTCGAAACAGCCATCGAACCGCGCTTTCAGGAGCATTTCGTGAACGCCTCGGCAATCCCGAACGCCTCTGATCCCTTCCCGATCCTGAACAGTCTGGTGACTTTGCCAAAGGTTAATTTCAACACTGGCGGAGACAGCGAAGGCGGAGGACGGCGCAGGCGACGCCGTGCATGAAACAGCGGGCATTTTCACGCATATCAGATGACCTTCGTTTCCTGTATTGATCTGCAACGCAGGTCTTCTCTGGATGGGCCGCAAATTCGGAACATGTCACATCAAAGAGGCACGCTATGAGCAATGCAGATCAGGAAGAATTCTGGAGTACTGTCGCGGGCCGGTCATGGGTGGCCTTGCAACTGGAAATGGATGCAATGTTGCAGCCCGTGCTGGATCTTGTCCTGCACCGCGCGGCTCTGCCCGCCGGTGCGCGTGTGCTGGATATCGGGTGCGGCACAGGAGCAAGCGTGCTGCAGGCCGCAGAGCACGTGGGGCCACAGGGCCATGTCACGGGCCTCGATATATCGCAGACGATGCTGGATCTTGCGCGGTCGCGTCTGAAAGATCACCCAAACACCGAGTGCCTCAAGGCTGATGCACAAGTCCACGCGTTTGAAGCGCACGATTATGACGCGCTCATTTCCCGGTTTGGCGTCATGTTCTTCGATGACACCACAGCTGCTTTTTCCAATATATCACGGGCCCTTGCACCCGGCGCTTCGCTGACCTTCGCGGCTTGGGGCCCCGCCCCCCAAAATCCGTATTTCATGCAACCCGCCAAGATTGCATCCGAGGTATTGGGGCCGATGGACAAGATGGATCGCACCCTGCCCGGCCCTTTCGCTTTTGAAGATCACGTGCGCATCATTCCGATGTTGCAAGCCGCAGGCCTTCAGGACGTCTTGGTCGATCCTGTGTCATTGCACCTCACGCCACCGGGCACGGTGCAGGAAACAGCAGAGAAAATGTGCCAGATTGGTCCGGCGGAACGGACGCTGACGCATTACGAGGCCACCGATGCGGATCGCGCCCGCCTTGTCGCGGCTCTGGCGGACTGGCTGACGCGTTGCGAAACAGACCGCGGGATTGAAGTACCCGCTCTGATCAATTTGTATCAGGCCAAAGCACCCGGATAACCTGGGGACAGGCTCGTGTCCGGGGAGACGATACTTTTCGTTATCCACCAATGCTGTATTTTTGGCAGCAAATTGGATGGAATCTCAATTCATGAACGGAATGATCGAAAGTCAGGTGCGATATGTTGTTTGCAGAAGCACCGGAGCAGGGTCAGTTCAACTGACAACAAAAAGCTTTTTGAGCCGGGTTTTACCGCAAGCCCCGGGTCGAATTACTAGGCAGCACACCCATTAATTCTTGTTTGATTGCATAGTTTTGTGATTCAGTTTCGTTCAAACAACGGGCGGGAGGA
>NZ_JAIMIA010000158.1 GCF_019966495.1 Tateyamaria pelophila
ACATCACGCAATTTCCTGTCGATGATCAAACTGGCATCCGTCAGGCTGTGGATCGAGTTTTATGAGTCCGCTGCCTAATCACCATCCTCACGGACAAAGGCTTGTGTCTTTTTCTTGACGACAGAATAGAAGGGATTCCAATGTTGGCGTGTCAATGCTGATATAGGTATCAACAAAGTGTCACGTTCGCCATGAACGGCCAAACTGCCAAGCCTTACGAATTGATCTTGATCCGGTCCAGCGTCACCTTCGCCATATAACGGGTCATCGGGGGGAAACGGCAGCGCAATATGGGCCAGTGAATAGACATCTCTCGGCCATTTTCCCTCCAAATCGCTGGTGTAGACTTGCTGACTTCCTGCCGGCCGCTCCTTCAGCACTGTTGCTTCTGATACTTGTGATTTGTTCGTAACAAGAGAAACCTTGTACAGACGCGGCGCACCACTCATCAGGCTTTTGACGTCCAGTTTCTTGGCCAAAAGCCCCTGAGCGTCGTACACACGGTTCACATCGAAGATGACAAGTTCGTGGTTGCCATCGTTCAATTTATCGAACAGTTCGCTTATGAGAACCGGAGCTTCGACAGTTGCATCCGCTGCCGATTGAAAGGCCAGAATGGGCGGCATTTTGTCAATGTGGCCACGATCGACCAAATCAGTCAACTGGCCTCTTATCAGTTTGGTTGCATGATAAGCCAGGATGCCTGCATTCAAGGCAAAAGAGTTATATTTGTAGGGGTCAAACTCTACTTCGACACTGTTCCAAGCCAGTTTTTTCAAACCCAATGTTTCGCCTATCCAAGCTTGAACGGGGGCGAAGGCCGCTGCGGGCGAAATGCCGATTTCAGGGGAAATAAGCATCAGACCCGCCGGAGCGGGGAGGGAGGTGTCTACTATGGCATTGTTGGTGTAGTGAACTGCCAGCGCGCCACCGTTTGAGTACCCTACTATAAATATGGGCGCGTTGCCGAGTGTCGACTTCATATGTCGCATCGCCAATTCTACGGCGGCTGCCATGTCTTCGAAAGTTGTTCGCCTTAGTCCGGACGGGGCCGTACCGTGGCCTGGAATTCTAAGCCCAACGACGTATGCACCATCGGCGTACATTTGCTGGCCCAGGCTACGCAGACTATAGGGACTATCGGAAAGACCATGCAACAGAAGGACCCCAAAGGACGGGTTATCCGGAGAGAGTGTGAAGGTCCTGTTCCAGTTTGGCGACCTTTCGCTGAGATCAGTTTTACTGCCTTTGTTGAAGCGGTTGACAGCCGTCTTTTCAGCGTCTGGAACTTTGGCATAGATCTGTGTTTCCAACTCCTGGAAAAGACGACCCTCCAACTTCAGATAGTCTTCAAAGCTGTCGACTTGCGACGCGGTGGAAAACTCCTCGTCGAGGACAACCTCGTGCCAGACATTCAGGTTGGGTTTGTCGTTGAGGTAAAGGATGCCGACGATCAATGCCGTAACAAGTCCGCCGATCATTGTGTAAAGAACAGGGCGGAGCAGCACATGAAATGCCCAGCCTAGATGGCGAGATAAACGTTTGATCATCCAATGTATCCTGGCTTTTGAGATATCCTGCAACTTGACGATGCTACATGGAATTACTCACAGAACAAATCATTGTCAGTCTGGTGTGCTTTGCTCACCGGCCTCACGTACTGGGCCGACATTCCCCAAGTGGCCAGCCATTTGTTTGCACGGTTGCCTGATGCTTCCCCGGAATCAAGCATTATTCTACCCCAAGCAGTGTCTGCGATTGTGTAGACATCCCGAACTGGTTGTTCCAACCCGGATTTTCATGTTGGGCGAACGATTTGAAAATCTTACTGAAGTTGACGATGGTGCAAGCCCAGCTCATCTTGGTGCGCCCTATGTTCACGACCCGCACATGATGGCATACGTTCTTCATTGGACATAGCGCATAAGCTCTTCTGCCCGGTTCCGACCAAGCTCGATCTTGCAAGAATTGATCGCAATTCCTGTCCCGGACCCGCCTCCAAACGTCGCCCCGACATAGCCGCATTGGGCATCGCGATAGGCCGACCAAGTCGCCTGTGCTGCTTCCAGAGCCGGTACAGCCACTTTTCGGCCAGTAACTTCATCAATTTCTTCCGCAGAACTCATCGCAAAGCCCAAATAGATGTCGACCGTCGTATTGACCCGTCGCAACGTATCAGCGACGCAATCCCCAATCTCGACCTGAGTGCTTCCGCCGCATTCTGTTGCCGGATCAGCCGAGACGATGCTCGCTAGGCACAACAATAAAAACAAAGTTGCTGCAAGATTTCTCATGACGGCACTCCCAATGGTTTTTGACGTCCTTTGACGCGAACGTCCGGTGCAAGTCTACTGGGCGGGTGAGGAGCCGAACAGTCTAAAGCAAAAGGCATCTGAAGTATGTCGCAAGCCAGGCATCCTTAGACCGTCAGGTTCTCGCGCGTCGATGTCGGCTTTGCGGAAAACTATTCATCTTGCAGCAATCAGCCCATCCGGCTTTGAGCGCCCAAGGGGCAGTGCAGAGCGAACCCTAGTGTCGGGCTGTTTGAATGTCGGCTCTTGTCGTTGGCGCAATCTCACCACTCATTAACAGTGAACGCCGCAGAACCCGTCCCTTTGGCCAGCATTTGTGCGATGTTGCATCCGGAGAACAGACACAATTGTCAAACCGTGGCTCGAAGTCTGCGGCGTTGTAGGATTGACCAGCCTCGATATGCTTCCAATAGGAAGAGCGGCATGAAATGGATTATCGCTGGTGCGATTCCGCCCCAGTTGTGGAGAGCTGCCCAGTGCAGCAAAGTCAAAACTGCGGCTACATATACAAACCGTTGCAATGCCTTCCAGCGTGGCCCCAGTGAGCGAACCCAGCCGTCGGTGGAGGTAACGGCAAGCGGTACGAAGATGAGAAAAGCGAGCCAACCAGTCCAGATGTACAGTTTGGAAATTTCCGATATCGTGAAGGCATCTGCACCCTCATTGATCAAGTAGAGTACCGTGTGCAGCGCGGTATAGCTAAAGGCGGCGACGCCAAGATACCGCCGACGTTTCATCAGCCAACGCGGCCAGCGCGCGTCTTTGAAAAGCATCACGAGAGGCGTAATCATCATAGTGATGATCATGAACCGGGCAGCAAACTCACCCGAAGGATGCAGCATTTGGTGGATCGCCCTCGGGTCGCCAGACGTCAACCCCATCACAATCGGAATGGCTGGGAGACTGAGCAGCGCCCAGAACGTGTAGGGCTGATTCCAAAAAGATTTGAGTTTTGTCACGGTGTTCGCTCCGATGTTTTGTCTTTTACGCTCCGTGAAAGGCGTTCCGTCGCTCAAGTCCTTAAAGATGCGAAATAATTTTCCCAGCTGCGGTGCGGTTTACCGGTGACCGCTAGAAAATCGCCCGGCGAGTCGTAGGCTCCCATACGAATGCCGTCATAAATCCCGCCGATGATCGAGCCGATGAAGTCGCCAAGCTCGGCGGTTCGGTCGGCGACGTACGCATTGGATGACATGGTACGATAGCTCAGCCTAGCGTCGAAAGCGGCGTTCAGATAGTTGGCCAGTTGGGTTTGTGTGATCGGAGCGCCGTTCAGATTGACCGTTTTTCCATTCAACGCAGGATTGGTCACAAGCGCTGCATAGCCGCGAGCCAGTTCGGAGCGGGTGGTATAGCCGCATTTGCCGTTTCCGGCGCTGTTGGCGATTTCGCCCTTGGTACGGTAGCTGTCAATGTATTCAATGTCCGGCTCAATATAGATACCGTTGCGTCCAATCGCCCAGTCCAGACCGCTGGCGCGGATATCGGCTTCTGTTTGACGGTTGCTCTGAACGATAGGCGAAAAGGCCGTGCTTTCCTCGGGGCCTTGTATGCTGGTGTAGACAATCTTCTTGACGCCAGCTGCTTTCGCCGCCTCGATTACATTGCGATGTTGCCCGATACGTTTGTCCGGTGCATCCATGCCCGAGACGAGCAGGAGCGTATCGATACTGGCAAGCGACGCCCGCAACTGTTCCGGCTTGTCGTAGTCTCCAGGACGCGTTTCAATGTCCAAGCCCTGAACGTTAGGCGGGGTCCGGGCAAGACCAATGACAGTTCCGGCGTCAGGTTTGTTCATGAGCTTTTCGGCGATTTCGCGCCCGAGTTTTCCCGATACGGCGGTGACGGCGACGGTCATTTGCGTTTTCCTTGCGTTAGCAATTTTGTCGGCGCTTAGCTGAGCCGGAAGCCCCAGCGCAGCATTAAATGCCCGTTTCTAGCTAGGTTGCCGACGTCTGTGCAATGCGCCGCAATTGGAAACATGGGTTCCAAAGGTAGCTTCAAAATTCGGTTTTTAGGTACTGGGGGCTGGCACATAGCAGTCAAATACTCCACCTCCGCTCTAGATGGGGGCGCTGCTCGCAGCAACGGCGACGCGTGCGCTGTTGGCGGTAAATGTGATCATTATCCTTCTGGGCGGTGCGTTGGTCTGGGTCTTCGGTAGCTCCGCCATTCATATTGGCGCATCTGGACTGACTTTCGGATGGTGTGGCTTTTGGTTGAGCGCGGTCTGGTGGATCGGTCAAGTGCACTTTTCCGTCCTTGGCAGCGGGCCACACAAACCGGCCCTTCTCAAGACGTTTCATGAACAGTCATGCGCCTTGGGTGTCCCACCCGCTGCCCAGCAGGGTATTGTGCCGCAATGCCCGAGAGGAGGATGATCTTCAACAGATCGCCACGACGGCCACGGAACACGAACAGATGTCCCGAATACGAATCCTCAGCGAGTTCCTTTTCGGTTTGCACCGCCAGCGTGTTGAATCTGCGCCGCATATTCGTCAGGCCGACTGCGAACCACACCCGCGTGTTGCTCGGCGTCGGGATCATGCTGTCAGCCGATGGATCAGGCCCACAACCGAAGACAACGCCGTCGGGCCTTCCACCAGAATACGCCGCCCGTCCGACAGAGTGATGTCCACGCGCTGCGCGCTGACGGCGCAACAAAGGGGATCCTCTGCCTCATGCGCAAGCGCAGAACCGCTGTTCTCCAGCGGTGGCGCTTCTATCTCGACAGGTAGAAAATACTCTCAACCACGGCTTCAGCGGCAGATGCGCTACTTTCCGCAGGGGCAAAACGGGGGTCTTTGAGCCACATGAAAATCAGATTCGCGTTCAGACCGGACGGAAACCTGGCAGGAGCTTCCGCAGTGCTTCCGAAGTCACCCCGGCGCACCTTGATCCCATCTACTCCACCGCAATTGACACTCATGGCAACTTCATTCGTGCGCTGACCGGATCCAATCGAAAAACTGTGAGGTGACAAAATTCGACCCTCACCAGAACCATTCATATCATTGGTACGGAACGGCAGCTTCCATCGCGTGCAGGAAAAAAACTAGTGGCGCTCGAAGGTGATGATAACCTCGCCTAGCGGTATGCCGAAACGTTGCATGTAAGCCCGGTTGAGAAGTCGATCTTCCGTAAGCAGCCACATCCAGTCATCAAAGCTTACACGAAGGGTTTCACCTCCTGAAATGGGCAGGTCAATCGTATACTGCCAGTTGAAAGTGTCTCCACTCTCCCGTCCAGTGGCGATACCAATCACACCGGGAGCCGTTCCTTCCCATGTATCTTCGCCAGTCTTTTTTAATGACCAGATTCGTTGCTCTGTTGATCCATCTTCGTAGACAAAATTCTCAACTAGCCGGAGCGTCTTACCGTCCCAGGTGCCATCGATCTCGACTGTAAAACGGCGGCTGACATTGCCAAAGATATCTTGGAATTGACCATGCGCCGTTAGCTCGCCAGCAAAAAATTCTTCAAGTTGCAGATTTCGGGCGGAAAGTGACGGGTCATCCAGTGACGGGCGACCAGCGCAGGCTGATAGTGCAAAAGCAAGCATCAGCGCCAGTACAGAGCGCAACAGTTTCATTTTTCAGGCCCCGGAACGTTGATAGAACTCGATGTAGATCTGATCCAGAAAAATCAAATGAGTATCGCTATAGTAATGCGTTCGCATTCTCCGGTGCTAAACGCATCAGGTATGGACTGGACTGATATCATCGTGTTCACCTTTTTGAATTGAAAGTGAATGTCCCCCCTCGGCGGCTGTTCACAGTCATCCTGTGATCTTGTCGGGAGCTCAACCTTACAAAAGAGGGCAGCCCAATTGCGCAGGCTCCGCGCCGCATCCGAAGTCCGCAACGTTCCTACTTCGCAACAAAATCTCGCAACGTGATTTCAGACCTTCCCCACAGCCTTTAGGGCAAAAGCAAATGAGCGGGCTGCGTCCTCCAACGCGGCGAACCGCCCAGATTTTCCGAAATGCCCGCTTGTCATGTTTGTGCGCAGCAAGAGGGCGTTTCCATCGGTCTTTGTCGCGCGCAATTTCGCGACCCATTTTGCGGGTTCCCAATAGGTGACCCGTGGATCGGATACGCCAGCGGTCACGAGCATGGCTGGATAGGCTTGGGGAACGACGTTGTCATAGGGCGAATAGCTGCGAATGTCGGCGAAGGCGTCTTCATTCTCAATCGGGTTCCCCCATTGCGACCATTCGCCGGGCGTAAGCGGAAGCGTATCATCCAGGATCGTGTTCAGCACGTCTACGAAAGGGACGTCGGCAATCACACCTGCCAGCAGATCAGGTGCCATGTTCACCACCGCACCGACCAACAGCCCACCAGCGGACCCACCCTGAATGACGATCTGTCCTTGCGAGGTGTAGCCTTCGGCAGCAAGGGTTTGACCTGCCGCAATCATATCGTAAAAACTGTTAACCTTGCGGTCAAACTTGGCGGCCTCATACCAGTTGCGGCCCTTCTCTTCGCCCCCGCGCACGTGGGCAATCGCATAGACGAACCCCCGGTCCACGAGACTGAGCCGGTTGGTCGAAAAGCTCGCAGGCATGCTCATCCCGTAGGATCCGTATCCGTAGAGAAGACAGGGGGCGGACCCGTCCAACACTGTGTCTTTGTGGTGCAGGATTGTCACCGGCACCCCCGCTCCGTCGTGGCTTTGCGCAGTAATCCGTCGCGTTATGTATTGGGCAGGATCATGGCCGGAGGGGATCTCCGCTTCCTTCAGCAGCACTTGCTTGCCGGTCGAGAGCGGGTAGCTGTAGGTTTGCAGCGGCGTCGTGGGCGATGAATAAACAAATCGGAAATCGTCGGTGTCGTATTCCGGGCTCGGATCAAACCCGAGCGAATAGGCCTCTTCTTCAAAAGTGATCGTTTGCGCATGCTGGGGATTTTGCCCTGTCTTGACGAAGCGAACATGCGGGAGCGCATTGGAGCGCTCAAGCCAGATCGTCCAGTCCCTGTAACACGCAAGATCAATGATCATTCGTCCAGGCTCATGTGCAATGAAATCGACCCAGTTTTCCGCACCGGGCGCATCGACCGGGGTAAGGACCACTTTGAAATCGACGGCGGATTCATTGGTCAGAATGACAAAATGGTCGCCTTGATGATGAGCCGTGTATTCAATCCCTGTCCGACGCGGCGCAATGATTTGGGGCGGAGTTTCCGGAGCACTTGTTGAAATGATCATCGTTTCATTCTCATCATTCATACCCGTTTGGATGGAGATAAATGCCCCCGACCGCATACGTCCGACGCCGGTGTGATATCGCGGATCTTTTTCCTCGAACACGAGCACATCTTCTGCGGGATCAGAGCCCAACGTATGCCGGAAGACCTTGTTCGGGCGATGATTTGCATCGACGCGGACGTAGAACAGTGTCTTGGGGTCGGCCCATGCGATTGAGCCTATGTCTTCAAGAACATCGCCTGTGTCTTTGCCCGTTTTCAGGTCGCGAATGCGCAAGGTGTAGAATTCGGCTCCGCTGGTGTCTGCGCTCCAGGCGAGCAGTTGATGATCGGGTGACACAGCGAAGGCACCAAGATTGAAATAGTCATATGCCGTCGCTTCGACCTGAACGTCGAGGCTGATCTCAGCCGGTCCTCCCGCACAAGGTGTACGTTCAAAAACCGGATGTTCGTCACCTGCGCGAAAGCGTCTGCCATACAGGTAAGGTCCATTTTTTCGCGCAACGGAGGCATCATCTTCTTTGATCCGGCCCCGCATTTCGGCCACCAATTCTTTTTGCAAGGCGATGGTGTCCGCCATCGCGGCCTCGTAGTAATCATTTTCAGCGTTGAGATAGGCGGCAATATCGGACGGCAACTTGGCCGGGTCGCGCATTGCCTCCTGCCAGTTCTCGGCGCGCAGCCAATGGTAGTCATCGTTCAGCACCACGCCATGCACTGTTTGCTGTGTCGGGCGCTTTTCGGCGACCGGTGCATCGGGCAAGGCGGGAAAGTTTGACATGTTGTGGACCTGTTCGCTGAGGGTGAGATCAAACGTTGCACAGGACCGACTGTGACATTCAAGTGCTTTCAAATGCAGATTTTCGTCGTCAATATCAAACATTGAAGCAGTGGCGCTCGAGGTTGCGCGAAGGTCCCACACACCAACGATTGAGCTGACAAAATGCTACACTCTGCAATGATGGTTGCTCTGTTGTGCCGCACCCCTAGATCGGATGCCGTGGTCAGCGGCTGCAATGGGCCGATCTTTATTTGAAGAGGTGTGGCATGCCGTCAAGAGGGACGCTATAGCTTTGCGATGAATGATACATTGCCGCCTTGTCCCGAATGCTCGTCCGCTTTCACCTATCAGTTGGATGCTTTGTTGACTTTCCACCTAATGGATCGAAGCCACCGGCTTCTAGCCGGTCCGCTTCAGCGAATCTTTCTCTGATCTTCTCTCCTGAATTTTGAAACCCGCTGTGGCGGTATGGTTTCAAAATTCAGGAGAGAAGATCATGCGTT
>NZ_JAIMIA010000159.1 GCF_019966495.1 Tateyamaria pelophila
ACGGCATATTGGTTGGGATGTTCATGGCATCAAATTAACCTAGCCATAACGGCCGAACAACTTGGCAATACCGTTGACGTCTATGAGATGGCAGATTCTCACGAAGTTTGGCGCGAAAAGGGCTGCGTTCGAAATACGAATCGGTCACCGTGCGTGCGTAACAAGACGGTAGTGTAATTCATATGACCTACAGAATGAGGAATTCCCCAAAGGAGCATTCCAGGGTCAAATCAGTGATTGCCGGATTGGCCCTGGCCGGTACCGTTTCACTCGAATCCGTCGCCAAACGTCTTGGGACCAGTCCCCGAACGCTTCAGCGTCGATTGACCGAGCAAGGTATCAGTTTCTGGACGCTGGTCGAGCAGAGCCGGTTCGAGATTGCCGGGGCCTTGCTGCGAGAGACGGATCTGAAAGTGCAGGAGATCGCGACCAGACTTGGCTACAATTCCCCGAGTGGGTTCAGCCGTGCTTTTGCCAGATGGGCGGGCTGCTCGCCGAAGGTCTTCAGGGGTGCTCCCGTTGAGCGCCATGAAGAAACGAGAATGGCGCGAACTGGGCAGAAGTTACTCACACCCACGCGTAGCCTTACAGAAAAATGAATTCCACCTATGGAGAAATCATCGATGATACGCCGGACCGCTATGAGTGCAATCGCCTTCACCCTCGCCATGGGGCCCGCTTTCGGCCAAGTTTCGCAGGAAGAGCTCGACGCGATCTCGATCCCCGACAAGGTCGAGACAGCCATCGGCGCGCTTGAGTTCTTCGACGGCGTGCCCACGGATGCGACCGTGGAGATGGTCTATGACAATCTCGACCGGATGCGTGGGACCGATGTGTTCCTTGACAATATTGGTGCCGTGTCAATGTACAGCGTGCGAAAGGGGCTCGCGGATGCCGGGGCCGAGGGCGCGAACCGCATCGCGCTATTTGCCAATCTGATGGATTCCCAGACCCTCGTGGTGACGGCCAACACCTCAACGCTCTACGCCTATACCTATACCGATCTTGCCAAGGATGGTCCGACGGTTATCGAGGTTCCTCCCGGGATGCTCGGCTTTCTCAACGATGCGTGGCAGCGTTTTGTCGGCAATATGGGCGTCACCGGGCCAGACAAGGGCGAAGGTGGCAAGTATCTTGTCGTGCCCCCCGGCTATTCCGGTGACATCCCGGACGGATACTTTCTTTTGAAGCCATCGACGAACCGAAATTTTCTGTTTTTGCGCGGGTCGATCGCAAAGGGACTCAAGCCCGAGGTCGAGAACATCCAGTCGAAGCTGCGAGTCTATCCGCTGAAAGACGCGGCCAACCCGGCAGAGACCGAGTTCGTCAACGTGTCGAACAAGGCGTTCAATACCGTGTTTCCAAGCGACTTCAGTTATTTCGAAATGCTGAACGAGGTCGTTCAGGGGGAACCGATTGAGGCAATCAGTCCAGACGTGCGTGGTGAGATCGCGGCGATCGGCATCGTCAAGGGTCAGGACTTCGCGCCGGATGACCGGATGAAGAAACTGTTGACCGAGGCCGCCACACTCGGCGCCGCGTCGGCCCGCGCCATCACCTATCACCCCCGTATCGCCGGGGTGAGCATTTATCCAGACGATCCCAAGAGCGTCTGGTCTACGGCCTTCGCCAACAAGAACACGAGCTTCGAGGCGGATGGAGCAATGGGACTGGATGCGCGGGCGCTGTATTACTACAACGCTGGTGGCGTGACCCCGGCCATGGCCGCCACCATCCCGGGCGCGGGCTCGGACTATGGTTTGGCCGTTCTTGATGCCAACAAGCAGGCGTTCGACGGCGCGAAGACCTACAAACTCACCCTGCCCAAGGACGTGCCGGTCAAGGATTTCTGGGCGGTCACGATCTACGACACACAGACGCGTTCGCAGCTCCAGACGTCGCAGAGCTTTCCGACCATTGGCAGCCAGACTAAGGGCATGACCCAGAATGCAGATGGGTCCTATGACATCTACTTTGGTCCCGAGGCACCCGAGGGCAAAGAGGGAAACTGGCTTCAGACCGTCCCGGGAAAAAGCTGGTTCACGATCCTGCGCATGTACGGCCCGCTTGAGCCTTGGATCAACAAGACCTGGCGTCCCGGCGAAATCGAAATGGTTCAATGAGCGGTTGCGCGTTCAAGTCAAACCAAACGATTCCATATCCACAAAAGGCTCTCAATAATATGAAATATCTCTCTGCTGTTTCCTTGGCCGTTGCGCTGGCTGTCGTGGCGGCGCCCATGACGGCAGTTGCCGCCCCGATCACCGTCAATGTTGACAATTTCGACCGTGCACAAACCAATATGGAGTTCGAAGGCATTCTCAAGCTGGCTGGCGGCATCAATGCGCTGCACCACAACCGGTCAACGACGCCGATCGACAAGCAGAACGTCATCCGGATGAACCGCGACACGCTCTACAGCCTTGGGGTGGTCGACATTTCCAAGGGCGCGACGGTCACCCTGCCGGATGCCGGCAAGCGTTACATGTCGCTGATGGTCATCAACAATGATGGGTATGTGAACGAGGTGTTCTATGGCGGTGGCGCGCATCAACTGACCGTGGACAAGTTTGATACCCCCGTTGTGGGACTGGTCATCCGCACCCTTGCGAACCCTGAGGATCAGGCCGATCTTGCCGCCGCGCACGCGCTTCAGGACAAGATCGAGATTTCCGCTGGATCTGACACGGCCTTTGCCATGCCCGATTACGATCAAACGAGTTACAAGGCGACGCTTGAGCCCATTCTCGACCTGGCCAAGGGCCTGGCACGCTACATCGATACGTTCGGCGCCAAGGATGAGGTCAATCCGATTCACTTCATGATCGGCACAGCCTCGGCCTGGGGCGGTCTGCCGGACAAGGATGCTGTCTATGTCAACGTGCAGCCAAATCTGCCTGTCGGCGAATACGAACTCACCGTCAAGGATGTGCCGGTCAAGGGGTTCTGGTCGATCAGCCTCTATAACGCCAAGGGCTATTTCCAGGAAAATGACCTCAAGGCATACAGCCTGAACAACCTGACCGCCAAGCCCAACAGCGACGGGTCCTATACCATTCGTTTCGGCGGCTGCGGCGCGGGGGTCGAGAACTGTCTGCCGATCATGGACGGCTGGAACTATGCGGTTCGCATGTATGAACCCGAACAATCAATTCAGGACGGAACCTGGACGTTCCCCGGGCCGCCGGTGGCGCGGAGCAAGTGAAATGAAAGGGTATCAGTATAACCCAACATAGCGAGACAAAACAGATGTACGGCTTTAACGGCGCGGCATATGTCGCGCCGCGGCTCGGAGCGTTGCTGAGGTTTTCGAGAAAGATGCTGCGCTTTTTTTGCCGACATCGATCGCAAAACCCTTGGGCTGATGTGCAGTTTGCTGAGTGTCGAAAGAGCAGATGAACAAGGAACCGCAGTTTACAAGAGATACCCAATGACGTCTTCTTACGGCCCGCACGCACTGCCAAGGACAAGAAGGCGGGAGTTGATCGTCGGTCTGGTCGTTTCACGCACGGCATCCGCTCGGGACCGTTTCCGGCGGGATTACGGGCTTTCTGTTCGTTCAGACAGCCGACCCTCGGCACCGGCTCAACCGTTGAAGAGCTTTCCGGGTGGGCCACGCGTGTGCACGTAATATTGACGTGCTTTTCACTCCGCCATCCGCGATACTAAATCGTGAGCGCAAGTTTGAAAGCCTCTGCCATGAAAGCCATTCGGCAAGTTATCGTGTGCCTCGTGATCGTCGCTGCAGGCATTTACATTCTGGGCAATCAGGTTCCGGCCGCGCAGGGTGTTCTGGATCGTTTCGGATTGCTGGCCCCCTTGGGCATCGAGCGCGCGGAAGAGGGTGTCGCTGACACCACGGCAAGACGCCCGCGATCAGGGGCGACGCAGGTCATCACAACGACTGTCGGTGAGCAGGTTCTGGCGGACCGGATTACAGCCATCGGTGACGGACGGGCAAAATTTGCCGTTACGGTCCGGTCCAATGCGGTGGGCGTGATTACCGACCTGTCGCTGACCGCAGGAAGCTACGTTCAGGCAGGGACCGTCATTGCCCGGCTGCGCGACGAAGCGGAACAGATTGCGCATGAAATGGCACAGATCGAACTGGAAGACGCGCGTATCCAAGAGCAACGTGTCGCACGTCTGGAAACGGCGGGCGCTGTGACCGAGGTGCGGCGTCGCGAAACCGAAGTGGCAGTGCGGACGGCAGAGTTGGCCGTACGGCAGGCCGAATTCGATTTGTCTCAACGGCAGGTGATGGCCCCGATATCCGGTTGGGTCGGGCTCATTGACGTGCAAGAGGGCGACCGGGTCAATGCTCAGGATATTCTGACCACGATCTCCGACCGCTCCGACATCCTGATCGACTTTCGCGTGCCCGAACGCGTTGTCGGCAAGATGCGTCTGGGCCAACAGATCGAGGTGATGCCGCTCGGGCTGCGGAATGTGCTGCTCGCAGGCGAGATTGCCGCTATCGATTCGGTTGTGGATCGGGCCAGTCGGACGCTTTTGGTGCGGGGGCGCGTGGCCAATACCGACGACAGGCTGCGGGCGGGCATGGCTTTTTCCGTCGCCATGTCTTTTCCCGGAGAGACATTGCTGTCGATTGCGCCGCTGGCTTTGCAGTGGTCGAGCGAAGGGGCCTTTGTCTGGACCGTGCGGGACGGAAAGGCGATGCAGGCCACCGTCGATATCGTGCAACGCAACAGTGATGCCGTGCTGGTTGCCTCGGATGACCTGAAAGTTGGAGAGATCATCGTGACGGAGGGCGTCCAAACCTTGCGCAAGGGTGCCGAAGTCGAAACGGTCGAACACATCGAACCGCCGGCAACGGGCACAAAGGCAGAAACTCTATGACCGCCACTGCTCTGGTTTGCGCTCCGGCGGGTCAGACCTCCGGGATGGCGCTTTTCGTGCGTCGGCCGATCCTCGCTTTCGTGCTGAATGCGCTGATTGTGCTGGCGGGCATTGCAGGGCTGTTCGGGGTGGAGATCCGCGAATTGCCAAACGTCGATCGTCCGGTGGTTACCGTCACGACCAGATTTGCCGGCGCATCGCCGGAATCGGTTGATCAGGAATTGACCGGGCGTATCGAAGGGGCTGTCGGTCGGGTGTCGGGTGTGCGGTCGATCTCGTCCAATTCCCGGTTCGGGCGCAGTCGTGTGACCCTCGAATTCAATGACAATGTGGATATTGTCGTCGCGGCCACGGACGTGCGCGATGCGGTGGCGCGGATCGTGAACCAGTTGCCTGAAGGCGCGGACCAGCCCGAGATTGTGAAGGCGGATTCCGATGCGCAGGCGGTAATGCGTATTGCCGTGACTTCAGCAGGACGGTCCCCGCAAGAGCTGACGCGGATCGTGCGGGACAGGATCGAGGATCGCCTGATTTCCGTCGACGGGGTTGCCGATCTCCAGATCTATGGCGACCGCGTTCCGATCTTTCGCGTTGACATCGACCAGCTTGAATTGGCGAGCAGGGGGCTGACGTTGAGCGATCTTCAGCGCACTCTGGCGGATGTCGCCTTTGATGCGCCGGCCGGGGATCTGGCCGGAGACCGTCAGACCATCAACGTGCGCACAACTGCGAGCGTGGCGACGCCGGAGGCCTTTGAAGCGCTGCAAATCGCCGAAGACGTCAGCCTGGGCGATGTGGCGCGTGTCACGTTGGGGCCGGCGCCGGGTGAAACGATTCTGCGCGCCAACGGGCAACTGGGCATTGGCATTGGCATCATCCGTCAGGCGACGTCGAATACGTTGGAGATATCACAGAATGTGCGTGCGGCGGTCGAGGAGTTGGACCGCAGCTTGCCCGATGATGTGAATATATTCGTGACTTCGGATGACGCGACCTTCATCTCCGGTTCCATCGAAGAGGTCCTCAAGACACTGGCCTTTGCGGTGGCGATCGTCGTTGGGATCATCTTTGTTTTTCTGCGCGATGTTCGAGCGACTCTGATTCCGGCTCTGACGTTGCCGGTGGCGCTTGTCGGCACGATTGCGGCGATCTATCTGATCGGGTTTTCTATCAACATCCTGACACTGTTGGCGCTGGTATTGGCA
Source organism: Tateyamaria pelophila (assembly GCF_019966495.1). GTDB lineage: Bacteria > Pseudomonadota > Alphaproteobacteria > Rhodobacterales > Rhodobacteraceae > Tateyamaria > Tateyamaria pelophila. The sequence continues at coordinate 6,066 of NZ_JAIMIA010000159.1, forward strand.
ACCGGCATGGTGGTTGACGACGCTATTGTCGTGCTTGAAAACATTGTGCGCCTGCGGGGGCAGGGGATGGGGCCACGGGCAGCGGCAGTGAACGGCGTGAGGCAGGTATTCTTTGCCGTGGTCACGACGACCGCCACTCTCGCGGCTGTCTTCATACCGTTGTCGTTCTTGCCGGGGCAGGCGGGAGGACTGTTTCGCGAATTCGGGTTCACGCTCGCCATCGCAGTTATGCTGTCCTCGGTCGTCGCCTTGTCGCTGTGCCCTGTGTTGGCAAGCAGGTTGCTGACCAAGACCCCGGACAAGAACGCGCGCGGGCCGATGATATGGCTCGGTAATCGATTGATGGTGCTGTATTCGACCACTCTGCGTGCAGCGCTGGCGATGCCCTTTGCCGTCATCCTGATCGCGGCGTTCGTTGCGGTCGCGGCGGCGTTGGTCGCTGGCAATATCCGGCAGGAACTGACCCCACGGGAGGACCGTGCCGTCGCTCTGCTCCGCGTTACGGCACCACAGGGGGTGTCGCTGGAATACACGCAAGCGCAGATGCGTCAGATCGAAGATCTGGTAACGCCCTTGCGGGAGAGCGGCGAGGTCACCAACATTTTCTCGATCACGGGGTTCGGTGCGGACAATCGTGGTTTCATGGTGTTCACGCTGGCCAATTGGGCCGATCGGGAACGCGCCCAGCAGGATATCGTGTCTGAAATCAACGGCAAGCTGCGCGGGGTCATCGGCGTGCGAGCGTTTGCCATTCAGCCCAATTCGCTTGGCATTCGAGGGGCGGGCCGGGGCTTGGCCTTTGCGATCACCGGCGACAATTATGGACAGCTTTCAGAAGTGGCCGAGACCATGGTGGAGCGGCTGAGTGCGATCCCCGGCATGGGGCAGGTGCAACTGGAATACGAACGCACGCAACCGCAACTCTTTGTGCAAATTGATCGCGCCCTTGCGGCGGATCTGGGCATCGACATCAGTGGGTTGGGGCAAGCGTTACAAGCGTTGCTGGACGGGCGCCGGGTTGCGTCGGTCTTTATCGACGACACCAGCTATGATGTGCAAATGCTATCGACGTCGACCCCGGTCAATGACCCCGGCGATCTGGAGAACGTGTTTGTTCAGGCCAGCGGCGGGCAGATGGTGCCGATGTCGAGTTTCGCGACGCTTGAGGAGCGCGCCGTCGCCCCCGAACTTGACCGGGAAGGGCAGAACCGCTCGGTTGAGTTGACCGCTGCCCTGACGCCTGAGTTGTCGCTGGGCGACGCATTGGCGCAGGTCCGCGAGATCGGCAATGAAGTGCTGGCCGAACAGAACCGCATCGTGCCACTGGCAGAGGCCGCGACGCTGGACCAGACCAATTCGGGTCTGTTTGTCACCTTTGGCTTTGCCATACTCGTGGTCTTCCTGGTGCTGTCTGCGCAATTCGAGAGCTTTGTTTCCGCGGTCGTGGTCATGGCCACGGTTCCGCTCGGGCTGGCCTGTGCGGTATTTGCGCTGCTCATGACGGGCCAGAGCCTGAACGTCTACAGCCAGATCGGATTGGTGATGCTGATCGGGATCATGGCGAAGAATGGTATTCTGATCGTGGAATTTGCCAATCAGTTACGTGACAAGGGACAGGAGGTGCATGCGGCCATTCTCGACGCCTCGACCATCCGATTGCGTCCCGTGATGATGACCATGACATCGACAGTGCTGGGCGGCGTGCCGCTGATCCTGTCGGCAGGGGCAGGGGCCGAGGCGCGCGAAGCGCTTGGATGGGTTATTGTCGGCGGTTTGGGGATGGCGACGTTGTCGACACTCTATCTGACGCCGGTTGCTTATCTTCTGCTCGCGCGGTTCACGACACCCAAGGCAAAGGAAGAAGCGCGCTTGCAACGGGAACTGCATGCCGCCGAGGGGCATGTGGCTGCGGAATGACGGTGAGGCAATCCTGACGGCCCCGTAAATGTAACACCCGTTGGCCAGACAATTTCATATCCTTGGATTTAAACGGCTGCTTCCTGGGTGATTGCGCGCCATGTCTGCATCGCCGGAGATCTCATTTCACGGAACTCGTCGGAGGGCATTTCGGGGCGGGGAAGATGGATCGATAGAAATCGCTGCAACTGGACCGAGGATTTGGACTTTTTCATTGCCTGCTCTCGTTGCCGGGTTGGCTGACGAGAGGTCTCAGATCGATTGTTCAAGCTCTTTTGAGGCCGATGCTCGACGCCGGGCAGGATCTCCCGTTTTACGTCCGGAGCCGGAGTGAACAATCGGCCGTGTCACCGCAACCCATATGGCGCAGACGACATCGTAGATGCAAATGATGATGGTGTCAGGGGCGGGGGGCGACAGCCGGGGCTGCGTCCGAACGGCTTTGCAAACTGGCGCGCAACATCTCTGAGAACCGTCGTCCGAGAGGCGTGCTCATGTGTCCGGCACGGCGGACGATCCCGACCTGTCGGCGAAATCCGAAATCTTCCAGCCAGAACTGCCCGAAATTCTGATATCCCGACATCTGCAAGGTCAGTTCCGGTGCAATGCTCAGATAACGGGTCCCGGACAGGAACTGGCGGATCAGCAAGTCCGCGTTGGTTCAGGTTTCTCGGACGCCGCTCGCTGATGTTGGATTTGGGCGGGGCTTTGCCCGGCGTCGGAGAAGCGCTCA
>NZ_JAIMIA010000015.1 GCF_019966495.1 Tateyamaria pelophila
AGACGATGTCATCAAGCAGTACCTGGAATTACATTCCGACAAATGATGCCTCCGGCGTCAGCCGGTGGTCCTTCACTCGAACATGGGTGCCGGAGCTGTCCGATGTGCCGGATGAATATTTGCAGGAGCCTTGGCGCTGGGCCGGGGCAGGGCAGGTGCTCGATCGCACCTATCCCGCGCCTATCGTGGATGTGGCGTCTGCTGCGCGCGCGGCGCGGGACAAGGTTTGGGCCGTCCGTCGGGGCGGCGCGTTCAGAGCGGAAGCGGCGGACGTGATCAAACAACACGCCAGCCGCAAGGACCGACAAGGATATTTTGTGAATGATCGCGCGCCTAAGACCCGTAAGGCGGGCGTCTCGCCCGCCCGCGACGAGCGCCAGCTGGGATTCGATTTCTGATGGGGCGCATGCGCAAGAAAGTCGATTTGCCGTTCAAGATGTGCTCGGTCTGCGACCGCCCCTTTGTCTGGCGCAAGAAGTGGGAAAAGGTCTGGGACGACGTGAAATACTGTTCTGATCGATGCAGACGTGCGGCAAGGTCGGCGCGGTAAGCACGGCGCACCGGGGTGCGCCTTACGGGCGCGGGTCCAAGCCGTTGACCATTGTTTGCGCAACCAAAAGAGATTTTCCCGGATTTGGTAATATTTTTGGACCAATGCTGTTTACGATAGGAAACAAGCGTTCTAGGTATGCCGCCGCATGCAAATGGAAGGCAGAGATCGAACATGACCGCTTATGTCGAACGTGACGGGTTGCAGGTGGCACCTACGCTGGCGAATTTTGTTGAAACACAGGCCTTGCCGGAAACCGGTGTTTCAGCCGCTGATTTCTGGACTGGCTTTTCGGCCATCGTGCATGATCTTGGCCCCAAAAACCGGGTGCTACTGGCCAAACGTGCTGATCTGCAAGCGAAGATCGATGCCTGGCATGTGGCCCGTCGCGGCACATCGCATGATGCCTCGGCCTATACCGCCTTTCTCAGAGAGATCGGGTATCTGCTGCCTGAAGGTCCTGATTTCGAAATCGATACAGCCAATGTGGATTCGGAGATCGCTGCGATCCCCGGCCCGCAGTTGGTTGTGCCGATCACCAACGCGCGCTTTGCCCTGAATGCCGCGAATGCGCGCTGGGGTAGCCTTTACGACGCGCTCTACGGCACCGACGCCATGGGAAGCGCTGCGCCGAAGGGCGGATATGACAAAGGCCGGGGCGCGCGCGTTGTGGCGCGGGCGCGTGTTTTCCTCGACGAGGCGTTTCCGCTGGTGGATCTCAGCCATGCGGATGCGCGGCGGTATCATATCCGCAAGGGCGCGCTGCATGTTGATGACCAACCGTTGCTTCAGCCGGAGAAATTCATTGGCTACACTGGCCATCCGAGGGCCCCTGCAAGCGTCATGCTACGCAATAACGGGCTGCATGTTGAACTGGTGTTCGATCGCACCCACGTAATCGGGAGCCGTGATCAGGCGGGGCTGGCAGATGTTCAGATCGAAAGCGCGGTTTCGGTTATTATGGACTGCGAAGATTCGGTCGCCTGTGTCGATGCGGAAGACAAGGTCGTGGCCTATTCCAACTGGCTCGGCTTGATGAAACGTGATTTGGCGGAGAGCTTTGAAAAAGACGGGCGCACGATGACACGCCGTCTGCACGACGATCGCAAAATTACCGGCCCGGACGGCAAGGCGGAAATCGCGCAAAAAGGCCGCGCCCTGATGCTGGTGCGCAATGTCGGGCATCTGATGACCACCCCCGCAATTCTGGATCGGGATGGCAACGAAGTCTTCGAAGGCCTGATGGATGCGATGATCACCAGCCTGATCGCGATGCATGACCTGAAGGCCGATGGCGGCAATTCGGTGACCGGGTCGGTGTATGTGGTCAAACCCAAAATGCACGGCCCTGAAGAGGTCTCCTTTACCGACGAGACATTCGCCCGGGTCGAACAGGTGCTTGGCTTGCCAAAGCACACGATCAAGATCGGGATCATGGACGAGGAACGGCGCACGACCGTGAATCTCAAGGAATGTATCCGCGCTGCGAAAAGCCGGGTGGCGTTCATCAATACCGGTTTTCTGGATCGCACGGGGGATGAAATTCACACCTCCATGGAGGCGGGCGCGTTCAGCCGCAAGGATTTCATCAAGCGCAAGAGCTGGATCACGGCCTACGAAGACCAGAATGTCGATATCGGCCTTGAGTGCGGCTTGCAGGGACGCGCGCAGATTGGCAAGGGCATGTGGGCGATGCCGGATCTGATGGCCGCCATGTTGGAACAGAAGATCGAACACCCCAAGGCGGGGGCCAATTGCGCCTGGGTGCCGAGCCCAACCGCGGCCACCTTGCATGCGCTGCACTATCACCGCGTTGATGTCTTTGCGGTGCAGGACAAGCTGAAGAAAGGCGGGCGTCGCGCCTATGTCGACACCGTGCTGAACATTCCGCTCGCCGAATACCAGAAATGGACGGACGCGCAGAAAATCCGCGAAGTCGAGAACAACGCTCAGGGGATACTGGGATATGTGGTGCGCTGGATTGATCAGGGCGTCGGTTGTTCGAAAGTGCCGGACCTGAACGATGTGGGGCTGATGGAAGATCGCGCCACGTGTCGGATTTCTGCCCAGCATATTGCCAATTGGCTGCACCATGGCGTTGTGGACGCGCAGGACGTGATGGGCATCATGCGCAAAATGGCAGAGGTTGTTGACGCGCAAAATGCGTTTGACCCGTCCTATCGCGCCATGGCCCCGGAATTTGACGGGATAGCGTTTCAGGCGGCCTGCGATCTCGTATTCAAGGGGCGGACCCAGCCATCGGGCTACACCGAGCCTGTTTTGCACGCGCGTCGGTTGGAATTCAAAGCGGCCCGTCCTGCGGGTTGACAGGTCGGGACCGAGGGGCCTGCCCCTCGGACTCCCCGGGATTTTATGGAACAGAGAAGGGACGCGATTGGCGTCTTGGATGAAGGGAATGCGGCGATGGCGATAACATTGGAACAGGCGCGGATAATCGTAGCGCAGGCTTTGGCCAAGGGCCGTGAGTTGGATTTGAAACCGCTGTCGGTGATCGTGCTGGATGCCGGCGGCCATTGCAAGGCCTTCGAGCGTGAGGACGGCGCATCGCCGGGCCGTTTCGGGATCGCGCAGGGCAAGGCCTATGGGTCGGTCATGCTGGGCCTGGCCGGCACCGCTCAGCAGGCACGCGCCGAGCAGCAGGCCTATTTTCTGGCTGCGATGAACGGTGTTTTTGGCGGGCAGGTCGTTCCGGTTCCCGGCGGTGTGCTGGTGCGTGACGCGAGTGGTGCGATCGTAGGCGCCGTTGGCGTGACGGGTGACACCTCTGACAAGGATGCGATCGCGGCTGTTGCAGGGATTGAAGCGGCGGGACTTACGGCTGAAATTTAAGCGAACGTTTTGTTCTGGCTTTGCGCACAGGAACCTGCGCGCTGGACAGACTGTTCAGAGCGCTTTTGGGGGGGTATGACTGTGCGAAGTGTAACGTCTGAGGTAGCGCATGGCCCGTCCGATCATCGGTATTATCTCCAACCATCACATCATCAATGATACCTACTGCGTTCAGGCGGCAGGGTTGATCAACATCTCCGCTGTCGCGGATGTGGCCGAAGGCCTGCCGATGCTCGTACCTGCGGAGCCGGAGATGGTGCGGATCGCCGATCTGTTGGAGCAGTGTGCGGGTTTTGTCTTTACTGGTGGTCGCGCCAATGTTCATCCTGAGGAATATGGCGAAGAGCCGACCGCAGCCCATGGGGATTTCGATCGCAACCGGGATCGGATCACGCTGCCTTTGATCCGCGCTCTGGTGGAAAGGGGCCAGCCGTTTTTGGGCATTTGCCGGGGTTTCCAAGAGGTCAACGTGGCGATGGGCGGATCGCTCTATCCGGAGATTCGCGACTTGCCGGGCCGGGACAATCATCGGATGCCACCCGACGGCACGTTAGAAGAAAAGTTTGCTTTGCGCCATGACGTGACGTTCACCGAGGACGGCGTGTTTCATCAGTTGATGGGACGCCAATCGGTACCGACGAATACGCTGCATGGTCAGGGGATCAAGACAGCAGGAGCGCGCATCGTTGTGGATGGTCATGCCCCGGATGGCACGCCGGAGGCGATTTATGTGGACGGAGCACCCGGTTTCACGTTGTCGGTTCAGTGGCATCCCGAGTGGAACGCGAAATGCGATCCTGTGTCGCGGCCGTTGTTCGAAGCCTTCGGCGCGGCCTGTCGCGACTGGGCCGATGGGGCGCGCGTCCGGCCTGCGCTGCGCAGTGCGTAACGGCTGATATATATCGGGCCGCCTGGTCTTAAACAGCAGTTAACCTTGATCCGCCTAACATCGCGTATGCCAAGTTATACCCGATCATCTCGTGCGGGCGGGACATTCTTTTTCACCGTGAGACTGGCGGACCATCGGTCCGATCTGTTGGTGCGAAAGGTGGATGTGCTGCGTTACGTGACGCGTCAGACCCGTGACCGGTTGCCCTTCGAGATCAATGAAACCGTTGTGTTGCCCAATGTGATATATGCGATTTGGACACTGCCCGCCGGAGATTCTGATTTTTCGGCCCGGTGGCGGATGTTGAAATCCCTGTTTTCGCGGAATGTCCCTGCGTCGGAGGTTACGGCGGGTCTGTCGCTGCGTCCGGGCGAAAAGGGCGTCTGGCAACGTCGCTTCTGGGAGCACATGATCCGGGATAAAGATGATTTTGCAGCCCACAGGCACATGATCCACAGCGCGCCGGTTCAAGCGGGTCTGGTCAACCGGATGAGCGACTGGCCATGGTCGTCTGTGCATCGCGCGATTGCACGCGGTGAGGTACCTGCAGTGGCGAAGGTTGGGGATGGGTACCATCCGCTGCCGCCGGGATGGCGCACCGAGGGTGCGCCTTACGGGTCGGCGATGCGGTCGTAGGGGTGATGTCATGGATCGGGCGGATGGACCGGGCGGCAGTTTGGGCGCGCTTTGAAATCGGGGCTTGCTGCAAAGCTGGCCGTAGCCTGCACGTCATTCCGGACCTTAAGGTCTTGCCTTGAAAAGTTTTTCACCGTCACAACAGCGCGATACTCTATGCGGCGCAGCACTGCCGCAGCGACAGGCCCGTAAGGCGGAGGCATCCTCCGCCCTGCGGTGCTCTATACGGTTTGCCCACCCGAGATTTGGATGCACTGGCCGTTGATACTCTGGGATCCCGGACCCACCAGCCACAGGGCGGCGGCGGCGACCTCTTCGACCTCCAACAGCCGTTTGTGCCGATTTGCTTCGATCATGACTTGTCTGGCCGCGTCTGCCGTCATCCCGGTGCGCGCAGCAATTGCCGCTTCGTTTCGGGTCACAATCGGGGTGTCGACATAGCCGGGGCAGAGGGCGTTGAACGTATAGGGCTGCCCCATGTAGTCCTCGCTCAGCGACCGGATCAGACCGATCAAACCGTGTTTGGAGGCCGCATAGGCCGCTGCCCCCGGCAAGCCGCGCAGTCCCGCGATCGAAGAGACGCCAATGACACGCCCCCAATCCGTTTGCCGCATGCTCCCCAGGGATTCGCGAATGGTCAGAAAGGCTCCGTCCAGATTTGTCGCCATCATGTCGCGCCAGAAACTCATGTCTGTCTTGTGCAGGCTGCGCCCTTCTGCGATGCCCGCATTGGCCACGCAGATCTGTACGGGCCCTCGCGCCGCGACAGCCGCGGCGATCACATCGCATACCGACCGTTCATCACGGACATCCATGGCAGCGCCAAACAACCCGTCGCCCGCAACCGTGTCCAGAACCTCCTGCCTGCGTCCGGTGATCGTAACATGCGCCCCCTGCGCCGCCAGAGCCTGCGCGATGGCGAGACCAATGCCGGTGCCGCCACCGGTGACCAATGCGTGTTTGCCTGCGAGTGTCGATGTCATGATGCGCTTCCCTCGTTCTCATTGCCTGCGCGTCAGCATGGGTTGGGAGTGCTCAAGGATCAACCGCGATGATCAAATTGACGGCGCAGGTTGTTGTGCTCGTATGTCTTGCCGTTGACACAGTCAGGTTTTTCTCGTCACCATGCGGTGATAAATGACTGTTCGGTCTCTCGATGAAAAATATCCTTGATACCCCGCCTGTTTGGCTCATTCTGGCGATTATCGTGGCTTGGTGGCAGGCGAGGTTCGCATCCTTCGGACTGAGTCTGGCGTCTGGCGTGACGGATTTGCTTTCGGGTCTGTTGATTGGCGCAGGTATCGTGTTGATCGCCCTGGCCGCGATGGAATTTCGCAAAACCCGTACTACCATAATGCCGCATCAGACCCCGGGGCAGTTGATTACCAAGGGGATTTTTTCGCGAAGCCGGAATCCGATTTATCTGGGCGACACTCTGATCCTTATTGGGGTGATCCTTCGGTTTGATGCGGTGCTGTCGCTGGTTCTGGTGCCGGTATTTGTCTGGTGGATCGAGCGGCATTTCATCATTCCGGAAGAAGACCGAATGCGCCGGGTCTTTCGGGCTGAATTCGCCCGCTATGAGAAAAAAGTTCGCCGGTGGGTGTGAACTATTGTGGCATTTTCACGATGATGCGGCGCAGCTTCTTGTAAATTCAGCATCGCGAATGTAGTGGACATGACGGGTTGTGCGTTATGTTACCTGACTGGTCAGCTGTTCAAGACTGTTTAAGACGGGGGATTTGTTCCTATGAAGATCGGAACACCAAAAGAGACATTTGCCGGAGAGAGCCGCGTCGCCATGACGCCGGACAGTGCACTGGCGTTGCAGAAACTGGGTCACGAATGCCTGATCGAGGCCGGTGCCGGTCTTGCGGCGGGGTTTGACGACGCGGCCTTTGAGGCGGCAGGTGTCGAAGTGGTGAAAACCGCGGCGGCCCTTTGGAAGGCGGCCGATATCGTGGCGAAGGTGCGCGTGCCCGACGAGACCGAGTTGAAGCGGCTGCGCGCGGATCAGACATTGATCTCGTTCTTCAGCCCCGTTGCGGACGAAGCCAAGATGCAAGCCGCCGCCAAGAAGGGCGCGACAGTCATCGCGATGGAAATGATCCCGCGCATCAGCCGCGCACAAAAGATGGATGCATTGTCGTCCATGGCCAATATCGCGGGATACCGTGCTGTCATCGAGGCGGGCAACAATTTCGGCCGGTTCTTTACTGGTCAGATTACGGCGGCGGGCAAGGTGCCCCCAGCCAAGGTATTGGTCGTGGGCGCTGGCGTTGCCGGACTTGCGGCGATCGGGACGTCCACATCTTTGGGCGCGATCACTTACGCCTTTGACGTTCGTCCCGAAGTGGCCGAACAGGTTGAATCCATGGGTGCCGAGTTCGTCTATCTCGACTTTGAGGAAGAACAGCAAGACGGTGCGAGCACCGGTGGCTACGCCTCCGTGTCCTCGCCGGAATTCCGCGAGGCACAGCTGGCCAAGTTCCGCGAACTGGCCCCCGAGGTTGATATCGTCATCACCACGGCCCTGATCCCGAACCGCGAAGCGCCCGAGCTTTGGACCGAAGACATGGTGAAGTCCATGAAGCCGGGTTCTGTCATCGTGGATCTGGCGGCTGAAAAGGGTGGCAACTGCAAGCTGACCGTCATGGACGAGAAAATCGTGACCGAAAATGGTGTGACCATCATCGGTTATACCGATTTCCCGAGCCGCATGGCCACGCAGGCATCGACACTTTATGCGACAAACATCCGGCATCTGATGACGGATCTGACGCCTGAAAAAGACGGTGTTGTGAACCACAACATGGAAGACGATGTGATCCGCGGCGCGACCATCGCACATGGCAAGGAAGTGACTTTCCCACCACCACCACCCAAAGTGGCCGCGATTGCGGCAGCGCCCAAGAAGGAAACGCCCAAGGAGCTGACCGCCGAAGAAAAGCGGGCCAAGGAAGTGGCGGACTTCAAGCAGCAGACCAAGACGCAAATCGGACTGTTGGCCATCGGCGGCGGCTTGCTTCTGGCTGTCGGCCTTGTCGCGCCTGCGAGCTTCATGCAGCACTTCATCGTGTTCATTTTGTCGGTCTTTATCGGCTTCCAGGTGATCTGGAATGTGGCCCACTCGCTGCACACGCCGTTGATGGCGGTCACGAACGCGATCTCGTCGATCATCATTCTGGGTGCTGTGATTCAGATCGGGTCCAGCTCGATGCTGATCACGCTTCTGGCTGCGCTCGCGATCTTTATGGCCTCGGTGAATATTTTCGGCGGCTTCCTCGTGACACGGCGCATGCTCGCCATGTTCCAGAAATCTTAAGGCGGGAGCGGACACATGGAATACGGATTTACAATTGCGGCCTACGCGGTCGCGGCCGTCCTCTTCATCCTGAGCCTTGGTGGACTGAGCGGACAGGAAAGCGCCAAACGCGCTGTGTGGTACGGCATTGTCGGCATGGCGATTGCGGTGCTGGCAACGTTGATCGGACCCGGTCAGGGACTGGGCTTTGCCTCGGTCATCCTGATCGCGATGGGCGCGGCTGTGGGCTACCAGCTGGCCACCAAGGTCCAGATGACCCAAATGCCCGAGCTGGTGGCCATCATGCACTCGCTGGTGGGCCTCGCGGCGGTCTTTGTCGGCTTCAACGCCGATATCATGATCAACAGCATGAGCAGCCTGTTTGCGGCCAACGGCCTTGTCCTGGGCGCGGTTGCCGAAAATGGCTATTCGGCCATCGGATTGCCCAAGGAAATCAACGACGGGCTGTCGTCCTTCGGCCAACTGATCGCCAAAAAAACGTCGGTTGAAATCAATATTCTCAAGGTCGAACTTGTGTTGGGCATCTGGATCGGTGCGGTCACCTTTACCGGCTCCGTCATTGCCTACGGAAAACTGGCTGGCAAGGTGGATTCCTCGGCGACCAAGCTGCCCGGCGGGCATCTGCTCAACGCGGGTGCTGCGGGTCTGTCGTTGCTGTTGACCATCATGTATCTGGGGGGATCCGGCAGCTGGACGCTGGTCGTGCTGACGTTGCTGGCCCTGTTCATCGGCTATCACCTGATCATGGGCATCGGCGGGGCGGATATGCCTGTCGTGGTGTCGATGCTGAACTCCTATTCGGGCTGGGCTGCGGCCGCGATCGGCTTCTCACTGGGCAACGATCTTTTGATCGTCGTTGGTGCGCTGGTTGGTTCTTCGGGTGCGATCCTCAGCTACATCATGTGTAAAGCGATGAACCGGTCCTTTGTGTCGGTCATCCTGGGTGGCTTCGGCGGCCCCGCAGGCGAGCAGATGGCGGTCGAGGGTGAGCAGATCGCGATCGACGCTGACGGTGTTGCCACGGCTTTGAACGAGGCAGACAGCGTCGTCATCATCCCCGGTTACGGTATGGCCGTGGCCCAGGCCCAGCAGGGTGTAGCCGAGCTGACCCGCAAGCTGCGGGCGCAGGGCAAGACCGTGCGTTTTGCCATTCACCCCGTCGCGGGCCGTTTGCCCGGCCACATGAACGTGTTGCTGGCCGAAGCGAAAGTGCCTTACGACATCGTGCTGGAAATGGACGAGATCAACGACGACTTCCCGGACACGGATGTGGCCATCGTCATCGGGTCCAACGACATCGTGAACCCGGCGGCGCAGGACGATCCAAACTCGCCCATCGCTGGCATGCCGGTGTTGGAGTGCTGGAAGGCCAAGCAGGTGTTCGTATCCAAGCGCGGGCAGGGGACAGGTTATTCCGGTATCGAGAACCCGCTGTTCTTCAAGGACAACACGCGGATGTTCTATGGAGATGCGAAGGCGTCTATCGACAAGCTGTTGCCGATGATCGACTGATCCGTTCAGAGTCACAGCGAAATGCAAAATGGGCGTGGGGTCAATCCCGCGCCCTTTTTCCTTGTCCGGCGAGCGCAGGCCTACGAGAACATCGCGTCACCCGGCGCTACACGGGCCAGACCTTGGAATGCGCGGGCAACGTCTTGATCGGCAAAGGATCTCCATTAGCCCACCCAAAGTGGTCTTTGGCGAAGCGTTGCTCTACTGCGTCCGAGGATTCCGCGACCGCATCCGCCCAAGGGATCATCCTGCGCAATACCGCGCGACATATTCCTGAACCGCCAACATGATGATCTGTCTGAAACCCGGTTGCATGCCAGCCATGGCCCAGGTGTTACAAAGGAGGTCAACCAAACCAGTCACTGCACGCAATTTGTCCAGAGACAGCTTAGGCTGCGGCCTTGCAGATGCATTTTCCAATTCATCAACTTCGTCCCGTGCGATGCGCAAGGTTCTGTGAGTGTCCGATGACCTTCGACGCAGGCGGCGCAACTCCGGCTTTACAAAACACCAGTATTTTGAACCTATTTACATCCAGTTGCTGAATTTCATACGTTTGCAGCGTCGCGGAACCGAAACACGGGATGATCCTAGAGACGTGGATAAAATCGTTTGGTATGCGATCGTATTCATATAAATCATTGAAATGATGGCAAAATAAATTTTGCTTTACGGGCGCATTGGGTTAACTGTGCCTAAACTTATTGGAGCAGACATGGCCCCCATCGAAGATCATCCGCTGCGTTACAAATTGGCAAACGAGCTGCACGCGCGGCCGTTTCCGTCGATGGTCGCGCCAAGCGAAGCGGCCTATGTCGCATTCAAGCAGCCCGAAATGGCTGCCAATCGCGACCGGGGTGCCGATATCGAACATCTGTACAAGCTGCTCGATCGCCATGGTGCCCCGCATCCCCAACCCGGTGCCACCCATTACTACGGTCAGATCGGCCGCCACTGGTTGAAATGGGAACAACATACGGAATTTGTGACTTACACGATCTTTTCTGAAGGCGTACAGGACCGCCCGTTTGACCCTCGGGCCTTTGACCCCTTTCCGCAGGACTGGCTGGAAGAGGCACCGGGCCAACGGATCACATCGGTTCTCTTGCGGATCGAAGAGCGCCCGGACGACGCGATCGTGCGCGCAAACCTGGGTGATTGGTTTGTGCCCGAAAGTCTCGCCGTGAGCGTTGTGTTAGACAATGCGGCGATCATGGCGGGTGATTTTCGGATCGACCCCAATGGCCACATGCGGTTCGCCGTGTTCGCCTCTGATACGATCAGCGAGCGGCGGGTGGGCCGGATCGTTCAGCGTCTCTGCGAGATTGAGACATATAAATCCATGTCCATGCTCGGCTTTGCTCGTGTGCGCAGCATGGGGGCGCAACTTGCCGAACTGGACACCCGGTTGACCGAACTGGTTGGTGCGATGTCAGCACCGGCTTCCAAGGCGGAAGAAACCTTGCAGGCTCTCCTGGCGATTTCGGCAGAATTTGAAACCCTTTCGGCGCGGTCTTCGTTTCGTTTTGCCGCGACCTCGGCGTATGAGGCATTGGTGAACCAGAGGATCGAGTCGCTGCGTGAGGAACGATACGATGGCCGTCAGAGCTTTGCCGAGTTCATGATGCGCCGCTATCAACCTGCGATGCGCACCGTGAAATCGGCGCAGGATCGCCTTGATGCGATGTCAAGTCGGGGGGTGCGTGCTGCGGACCTGTTGCGGACCCGGGTGGATGTCGAACGTTCGGCGCAGAACCAGTTCCTCTTGGCAAGCATGGACAAACGGTCGGATCTGCAATTGCGGTTGCAGCGCACGGTTGAAGGATTGTCCGTTGTGGCGATCAGCTACTACGCTGTCTCCCTCGTCGCATACCTGCTGTACCCTCTCAGCGAGGCGTTGGGGCTGTCCAAAGGAATGCTGACCGCCCTGGTGACCTTGCCCGTTGTGGCGGCTGTCTGGTGGATGGTGCGCCGTTTGCGTCAGGCTGTCGAAAAGTAACGGATCGCTATGGCGTAACAATGGGTACGCCTTACGGGGCTGTTTGAGCCGTTTGCATCTTTCCAGTAAGGCGGAGGCATCCTCCGCCCTTTTTGGACGTTGTCTTCTCCGAGCACTTGCCCCGTGTCGGCAGAGCGGAAGCTGGGCGGACCTTCCCCCGACGGTGGTATCAGCGCCCTCGGATACGCGGATCCAAAGCGTCGCGCAGCCCGTCGCCGAGGTAGTTCACGCCCAGCACCGTCAGCGAAATCAGGATCCCCGGAAGAACAACCCGTTCAGGATATTGCTCCATCCGTTGTACCGCATCTGCGAGCAATTTGCCCCATGTAGGGAAGTCCGACGGGAAACCCACTCCAAGGAAGCTCAGAGCGCTTTCCGTGATGATCGCGGTGGCGAGGCCAAGCGTGGCGGATACCATGATCGGCGAGACCACATTGGGCAGCAGGTGACGTCGGATGATCTTGCCTGGTGTCGTCCCGATGGAGCGCGCGGCCAGGATGAATTCCCGCTCCTTCAGCGCCAGAATGTCACCGCGCACGATCCGTGCCGTTTGCATCCAGCTGGTCAGGCCCACGACGCTGACGATCAGGATGAACATCCCGCCTTCGGGTCCAAAGCTGGCCCTGAGCGGTTCGCGGAACAGCGTGACGGCGACCAGCAACAGCGGCAAAATTGGCAGCGAGAGCACCAGATCGGTGAGGCGCATCAGCCAGAAATCAGCCTTCTTGAAATAGCCTGCCACGACGCCCACGCCAGTGCCGATCACAAGGGCCAGGATCATCGCGGCCCAGCCAACAGCCATCGAAGCCCGCCCGCCAGCGATCAGGTTCGCGAGAATATCACGACCGAGGTTATCGGTGCCAAGGGGCCGGAACCAGCCAACCTTGGCGTTGCCGTCCCATAGCGCCACGTAAATAGGCCGCATGTCCCGGTTGCGGATATCCAGCGCCTGAGGGTCGACTTGCCAGATATAGGGTCCGAAGATCACCGCAAGCGTGATGAAAATCAGGAATCCGCCACCGAAGAGCGCACCCTTGTGATGTTTGAGCTGTTCCCAAACATCGATCCACTGTGACCGGGGCGGTTTGGAAGGCTCTTTGTCCTTGAGAGCGGCCAGGGGATCTGTGGCTTGATCAGTCATAGCGGATCCTTGGGTCGAGGACGCCATAGAGGACGTCAGCAATCAGGTTGAAGAGCACGATCAGGATCGCAAAGATGAACGTCAGCGTCATCACCATGGGGATGTCATTGGCAAACAGGGCCGTCAGCAGCAGCTGTCCGATCCCGTTCACCTTGAAAACGTTCTCGGTGATGATCGCGCCGCCAAAGATTGCCGGAACACCCAGCGCGATAACGGTGATTACCGGGATCATCGAGTTGCGCAGCACATGCACCATGACCACCACGCCCTCACGCAAGCCTTTGGCGCGCGCGGTGCGCACGTAGTCCTGTCCGAGGTTGTCGAGCATCGACGAGCGCATGTACCGGCTCAGCTGGGCGGTGGTCTGCAAGGCAAGCACCATGACGGGCATGATCATCTGAAAGAACTGCAATTTGAACGTGGCCCAATCGGTGACGACAAGGGTCGTGTCGTAAATTGACGGCAACCACCCCAGCTGCACGGAAAACAGCACGATCAGCAGCGGTCCTGTAAAAAAGGGGGGGATCGAAAAGCCGATCATCGTGATGAATGTGCCGGTCTGATCAAAAACTGAATACTGTCTGTAGGCGGAATAAATGCCGATGGGCAGGGCGATCAGAATGCCCACGATGTAAGACAGGCCAACCACCCACAGGGTTTGCGGCATACGCTGCACGACGATGTCCATGACGGGGCTGCGGGTCTGCCAGGAGATGACGCGCTGTTTGCCTTCGGCAAACGTCGTCCCGAACCAATGGTCAAAAAGAACCTGCGGTTCGATCCAGAAGAACTGCACCATCCACTTGTAATATTGCACATGCAGCGGCTGGCCGAGGCCAAGCGCTTCGCGCATTTTCTGCTTCACTTCCGGGGGGACGGTCAGTGGGACCTGAGCCATAGGGTCGCCCGGTGCCAACTGAAGCAGGAGAAAAATGACAAGGCTGATGAACAAAAGCGTCGGGATCGAAAGGATCAACCGGCGGATTGTGAAAGTCAGCATAGAAGGCCAATCCTTATAAGATGGTCTTTGGTGTTCGATAAGAAGAGCGGGCGGCGTGCGCTGGCACGCCGCCCGCCCGTTAGGCGGAGGTGTCCTCCGCCCTGTTGCTTAGTTGATGCGGTACCAGTCGGCTACATTCCACAACTCACTGTCCCAGACGTTCAACTTGACGCCGCCCAGATCGTTGACATGGGCAGACACCCGTCCGCGGTGCACGAGCGGGACGATGGTATAGGTGTCTTTGGTCAGCATGTTGTTCATCTTGATCGCGATTTCGGCGCGTTTTTCGATGTCACCGGTCCGGGCCAGTTCGTCGATCAGGGCGTCGTATTCCGGATCACAGAAACGGTTGATGTTCTCACCCTGCCACTGGCTTTCTGGCCTTGGCTCGTTGCCACAACGATAGGCCGCCAGATATTGCTGGGGATCCGTTCCGTTGAACGTGTTGGCGTACATTTCCACATCAGCATAGAACTTCTGGAACGTGTCCGGCGAGCCGGGGTCACCACCAAAGAAGACCGACGCATCGAGGTTGCGCAATTCGGTTTCAACACCGATCTCTTCCCACCAGGCCTTGATCAGCGCCTGAAAATCCTGGCGGACGGCGTTGGTCGATGTCTGGTAGAGCACGGACAGTTCCATGCCGTCTTTCTCACGGACACCATCACCGTCGCTGTCGGTCCAGCCGGCTTCTTCCAGCAGAGCCTTGGCACCTTCGATGTCCTGCGTTGCGCAGTGCATGTCGCCAGAGGCAAACATGGCTGGTGCCGGGACCAGATCACAAGTGACCTTGCCCGCCTGACCGTAACCAACTTCGACCAGAAGAGGGCGGTCAATGGCCATCGACAGCGCTTTGCGCACGCGGATGTCTGACAGGAACGGGTGCGGCTCAGCCACTGTCGCCCGTGTTTCCGGCGGCAGATCCGGTGATGGGTTGGTCATGTTCATCTCGATGCGCTCGACCAGCGGACCAAAGCCGGCGATGGCCTTGCCCTTACCAGCCGACTCCATCCGTGCGATGACGTCAGGTGCCAGCTGCAGGTTCCAGGCATAGTCGAATTCACCTGTTTCCAGAACCGAACGGCCAGCCGCCGCGGCATCGCCGCCACCTTTGAACGTCACCTTGGCAAAGGCTGGTTTGGCCGGATCGCGGTAGTTCGGGTTTGCCGAATACTGGATCACGTCATTGGGGCGGAAATCGTCCACGACGAACGGGCCGGTGCCAATGGGGTTGAAGTTTGCCTCTGTGCACTCGGGCGCTTTGGCGCCGAGGCAATCCGCGAACTGGGCCGCCTGAATGATCGGAGACTGGCCGCCAACGAAGGGGCCATACGGGTTGGGCTTGGGTTGATTGAAGGTCACTTTGACGGTCAGGTCGTCAATCGCTTCCACGTTCTCGACACCGTCAAAGAAAGCCGCCTGCGCACAACCGCCTTCGGGGTGCATACAGTATTCCGCAGTGAATTTCACGTCGGCAGAGGTCACGGGCGTGCCGTCGGACCACATCATGCCGGGTGCGATTTTCCATGTGATGGTGGTCAGATCCTCGCTTACACCGCCATTACCGACCGTTGGGATTTCCGACGCCAGAAACGGAACCATTTCGCCCATTTCATTGTAGCGCGCCAGAGGTTCAACGACCAAAGAGGCCGCCTCGATATCCTTGGTACCACCGGACAGATAGGGGTTCAGAATCGAGGGGGCTTGCCAATAGATGATGCTGACTTCGCCGTCGGCTCCGCGTTCGGCGAAGGCCGCCGGCGCGAGCGCGGCTGTCGCCACAGCACCCATAAGTAGGGTTTTCAATGTCATGTCATACTCCTTGTTGGACGCCGGCTTGGGGGCCGGTGCCGATCGTGCGCCGCATTTCCTGCGATCGCGAGTTGTTGCCTGGAAGGCGTAGGCGCAGTATACCATGTCATTTACGCTATGGCCGTTTATTTCGCACACGCTCCCCAAGCGGATGTTTCCATCGAAACAGAACTTGCTGAAAATGCAAGCCTCGCCAGTGTTAATTGTCAATTAATTCTGTTGCAGGGTTTGACAGTGCTGCAACCTTGGCCATAGCGTGATTGAGTGGTCCTGGAGCGGCCGATTTTGAGGGATTAGAATGCTCGATGAAACCGGCACGGCGCCCATCGCCGACATTCAGGGCCTGCGCGTCGAATTCCAGACCAAGGACGGCCCTGTTCTGGGCGTCGAGGATGTTTCCTTCACGGTCAACTCGGGCGAGACAGTATGTATCGTCGGGGAATCCGGGTCAGGCAAATCGGTATCGTCGCTGTCCCTGATGCGACTGGTGGAATTCGGTGGCGGCGAAATCGCGGGTGGTCGCCTGTTGTTTGACCGCAAGGACGCCGAGCAGATCGATCTGGCGAAAGCGGATCAAAGCCTGATGCAGACCATTCGCGGCAACGAAATCGGAATGATTTTCCAAGAGCCCATGACCGCGCTCAACCCGGTTTTCACCGTCGGTCGCCAGTTGACCGAAGGGTTGCGCCTGCACCGGGGCATGTCCAAGTCGGAGGCCGAAGCCCGCGCGCTGGAACTGATGAACCAGGTGCGCATCCCGGAACCTGAGCGCCGTTTGGTACAATATCCACACGAATTGTCAGGTGGTATGCGCCAGCGCGTGGTCATTGCCATGGCACTCGCATGCAAGCCCCGTCTGTTGATCGCGGATGAGCCGACGACCGCCCTTGATGTGACAATTCAGGCCGAAATTCTGGCCCTGATGGATCGCCTCAAGCGCGAGACCGGCACGGCCGTGATGTTCATCACGCACGATATGGCGGTCGTGGCCCAGATGGCCGACCGCGTCGTTGTCATGTTCCGCGGCAACAAGGTCGAAGAGGGTACCGTTTCGGAAATCTTTGAAAATCCGCAGCACCCGTACACCAAGGCGCTGCTGGCCGCTGTGCCCAAGCTGGGCGAGATGACGGGCAAGACCTACCCCGAACCCATGAAGTTGATGGGCCGGACGCAGAAGGAAATCTTGCCGATCCCCGGCACAGAAGAGCCGTTGCTGGAGGTCAAGGGCCTGACGACGCGGTTCCCGGTCAAGGGCGGCTTTTTCCGCCGTCTTG
This sequence comes from Tateyamaria pelophila, assembly GCF_019966495.1. Classification (GTDB taxonomy): domain Bacteria; phylum Pseudomonadota; class Alphaproteobacteria; order Rhodobacterales; family Rhodobacteraceae; genus Tateyamaria; species Tateyamaria pelophila. Next base: position 16,989 of record NZ_JAIMIA010000015.1, read on the forward strand.
TCGCCAATGTGCACGCGGTCGAGGATCTGTCCTTTACCATCAACAAGGGGCAGACCCTGAGCCTGGTGGGTGAGAGCGGTTGCGGTAAATCGACAGCCGGCCGGTCGATCCTGCGCCTCGTCGATCCGCAAGAAGGCAGCGTCATACTGGATGGCAAGGATATCATGGCGCTCAGCGACAATGACTTGCGCACGGCGCGCATGGACATGCAGATGATCTTTCAGGATCCTTTCGCCTCGCTCAATCCGCAAATGCAGTTGGCCGACCAGGTGGCAGAGCCGATGCACAATTTCGGCATGTTTGCCGGCGAAGAGGGTCGAAAGCGCGTTGAGATGCTCTTTGATCGGGTTGAATTGCCGCGCAGTTTCATGCGTCGGTTTCCGCACGAATTGTCGGGTGGTCAACGCCAGCGGGTGGCGATCGCACGTGCCCTTGCCCTCAATCCCAAGCTGATCATTGCTGATGAAGCTGTGTCGGCGCTGGACGTGTCGGTGCAGGCGCAGGTGTTGAACCTGATGATGGAACTGCAGGCCGAAATGGGCCTGTCCTTCTTGTTCATCAGCCACGACATGGCAGTTGTCGAGCGGGTCAGTCATCAGGTTGGCGTGATGTATCTGGGCCGGATCGTCGAGCTTGGGCCACGGTCGCGGGTGTTCGAGAACCCGCAACACCCCTATACGCAGGCGTTGATGAAAGCGGTGCCGATCGCGGATCCGCGCAAGCGTAAGGCAGAGAAGGATCTGAATTTCAAACCGATCCCTTCTCCGATCCATCCTGTCGGCTATGATCCGGCTCCGTCCGAATATGATGAGGTCGAGCCGGGCCATTTCGTTCTGACCACAGACAGCGGCTATTGAGCCAAGACGCCACGTGACGAATCCGATTGCGCAAAAGGTTGCTCTCGTTACCGGCGGCGCCCGTGGTATCGGGCGCGCGATTGCGCTTGCCTTGTCCCGCGATCATTCGGTTGCGATCACCCACCGCACGACGGCGCCCACAGGTCTGCCGGTCGATATGTTGTGCATCGAAGCCGATCTGGCCGATGTAAAGACCCATGGCGCAGTTGTAAGGCGCGTTCTGGACCGGTTCGGGCGGATTGATCTGGTGGTCAACAATGCAGGAACGGTTGCGCCGTCCTCTTTGGAAAGCGTCGAATATGAGGCTTACCGGGCGATGTTTGATGTCAATGTGCTTGCGCCGCATGGCCTGTTGGCAGCAGCTCTGCCACATCTGGCGGCGGGCAGCGCGGTGATCAATATTTCTTCGGTCAACGCGGTATTGCCGCCCCGCGGCGCGAGCCTGTTTGGGGCCAGCAAGGCGGCACTTGAGCTATGGACGCGCGGCATGGCCAAAGAACTCGGGCCGCGCGGCATTCGTGTAAACGGGGTTGCCCCGGGGGCAATTGACGTCGAGGATGCGCCACGCAGCGCAGAGCTTAGACAGCTTTTTATCGGTGAAACGGCGCTGGGTCGCCTTGGGACGCCAGAAGACATTGCGGCGGTGGTTTGTTTTTTGGCAAGCGACCAAGCCGCGTTTATGACGGGTGAGGTTCTCACCGTGTCAGGAGGATACAGACTGTGACGCAACGCCTTTCTCCGCTGGAGTTGATGACGAAACTCATCAGCTTTCCAACTGTGAGCCGCGACACCAATCTGCCTTTGGTGGATTGGGTCGAGGACTATTTGAACGGTCATGGAATCACTGCGCATCGCTATTATCACCCGGACCAACCCAAAGCGGCGCTGTTTGCCCATGTGGGCCCCGATGTGGAGGGGGCCGTGGTGCTGTCCGGGCACACGGACGTGGTGCCGGTGGACGGCCAGCCATGGGACACGGATCCGTTTGTTGTGGCCGAGCGGGATGGCAAGTATTTCGGGCGCGGAACCTGCGACATGAAGGGTTTTGATGCGCTGGCGCTTTGGGCTTTGGTTGAGGCACATTACGCGGGGGTATCGACCCCGGTGCAATTGGCCTTCAGCTTTGACGAAGAGATCGGATGCCTTGGTGCGCCACCGATGATCGCGGCCATGCAAGGCGTGGTGCCCAAGGGCGGGCCCGTGATCGTGGGCGAGCCATCGATGATGCAGGCGGTGACCGGCCATAAGGGCGGGCAGGGGTTTGACACCCATGTCATTGGATTCGAGGTGCATTCCTCTCTGATGCACACCGGGGTCAGCGCCATTCTCGAAGGGGCGAAGATCATTGATTTTGCCAACCAGCGCAACGCGGAGGCCTTCGCGTCAGAGCCGACAGCACTGGGCGCGATGTTCGAACCTCCCGTGACGACGTGGCATGTGGGACAGGTGTCGGGCGGCACGGCCCATAACATCACGGCCAAAGACTGCCGGTTCTCGATGGATTTTCGAGCTGTACCCGGCGACGACGTGGTCGCCTTGAAACAAGCCTATCTGGATCATGTGGCGGTGATCGAGGCCGGGATGCAGGCGGTTCATCCGGACGCCCGTGTCGAGATCAAACCGCGGTTTGAAGTGCCCCCGTTGAAGCCTGAAACGGATGGGGTGGCCGAAGCGCTGGTGCGTCAGATCACCGGCGACAATGCCAGCCACGTGGTGAGCTACGGCACGGAAGCGGGACAGTTTCAAGCCGCGGGCTATTCTGCGGTTGTGTGTGGGCCGGGCGATATTGCCCAGGCGCATCAACCCAACGAGTTCATAACCGTCGCTCAATTTGAAGCTGGCCATGCCTTTATGCGGAAGCTGGTCGCGCGATTGGCGTAAGGCGATGTTTTCCGGCACGGAAAACGGATCGGAAAACGTGTCATTTTCCGGGCGCATCTGGATCAAACGGTGCAAGGCAACAGTAGCGGTATGCGCCATTTTACGCGTCGGAATATGACGTGTTTGCAGTCGCGTAGCGGTCAAATGTCTATGTGAGCGAAGCGCTCGCCGTTAACATTACCGCTGGGATCGTTGAAGCGATTATTGCAACTCCCAGGTTTTTTGCACCGAAGAGACTATCAGGTATAGGTATAGCCGAGCGCTTCTTCCTGCGCGGGATCGATTTGCGACTTGAGGAATTCAAGGTCATCCAAGTTCCAGGACGTCGGCAAGGGGGGACGTTCAGAGACTGCAGGTTTGAATTTTGATCCAAGCCGTTTGAAGACAGGTCTGAAAGGGGCATCGTGTGGCGGCAGATCCAAACCTCTGAGTATGGCGTCTCGTGTTGCTTCCGGTTCGGACTGCGCGGTTTCCATCCTGATGAATATACAAGTGCAGTCTCTGTTCAGGAGGCTGCAGAGCGAGGTCAATTTTGACCGCCGCAAGGCAAACAGGTTGTCAAAGCATTTTCCGCTCATGGGGTCACGGTCGTGTTGCAATGGCATGCCGATGCTGTTGCTTTGGACCAATTCACCGAAATAACGTGGCCTGTCGATGATGGTTGTCCATTCGGCGCGGATGAAGTCCGAAAAGGTCAGGACCTGCATTTCAGGCGTTGTATGCCAGGGTTTTGAGAACATCGACGCGGCCCATGTGTCCGCACTGCGCACCACGCAGATCACGGCCATATCCTGTGGGACAGCGGTCATATGCACAAATCCGTGCTTCCATCCCAAGGCCTCGGACGGTGCCAGTTTGCTGTTTCGTCCCAGCAATCGTTTCACGAAATTGGTGCCCGAAGACCGTTCGCCCAGCACCTGATACCGTGTGATGGGGGCGTGACCCGTTCGTGAGATATAAAGGCCGTCATCGGCAAAGGTGGAGGGCAGAAACATGATACGCCTTTGCGGCAAATTAACGATTCTTTCGGCAGGTTCGTTGCGGTAGAGTGTACGTAAACAAGACCCTGAGCAGGATTCATATCAGATGCAGACAGTGGCCGCCGTCACCATGGTGCGAGATGACGCATTTTTCCTCAAGGCGTGGCTGCGCCACTACGGTGAGATGTTCGGGCGTGAGAATTGCTATATCGTGAACCACGGGCGCGGGGCAGAGGTGGCCGCCTTGGCCGAAGGCTGCAATATCATCGGAATTCCGGGCGATCCGCACAAGAACTTCGATGTAAAACGGTGGGGTCTGCTCAACAATATCGTAGGCGGTCTGCGCCGGTATTATCGTCATATCATTGTCGGGGATGTGGATGAGTTGGTGATCCTTGACCCGAACACGGACGGGACGTTGCTGGAGTTTCTGGACGCAACACCGGATGGCCGCGTACTGACCCCGGTGGGGCTGGAAATCATTCACCGTATCGATGTGGAAAATGAACCCATTTCGGACAGGATTGTCGGCCCGCGTCGCCATGTGCGTCCCGCGCCGCATTATTCCAAACCTTGCATCGTTTCGGCGCCCGTCAAAATTGCACGGGGCGGGCATTTTACCCAAGGCAGCAAGCTTTTCACCCCGGATGACCTGTATCTGATGCACCTGAAATTTTGCGATTTTAACACCTATGTGGGCGTTATGGATCATCGCAATCAGGTGACGGCGGACGTGCAGGCGACTTCGAAGGAGGCGGCCATAGGCCGTCATTGGTTTGCGCAGGCGCGCGGCGAAGATCGTGCCGTCTTTGCGGCCTTTGCCGATCTCGAGATGGTGGATGGCTTTGATATGCGGCCCATTCGGCGCAAAATGCACCGGACGTTCAAGCCACGCGGCGATACCGGATATTATCAGTTTGATCGGCCTGATTATGGCACGCAGTATCTTTTGCCAGAGCGATTTGTCGGTTTAATTTGAATACTGTATCGTTGGGAACGCTTCAGGAGACGCGTTTCAGGAGACGCGTTGAACCTATTCCGATTTCAGAAAATCCAGCAGGGCATGTACGGTGGCGTCCGGATGTGTGTCAGGAAAGAAATGACCGCCGGGCACGGCGGTGCTTTGCATATTGTCCAGCCGATTGGCCCATGTGCCGGCCACATCATAGGCTTTGCCCATGACACCGTCGGCGCCGAAGAGAACCAGTGCCGGGACGTTGACCGTGCGATCGAGGTCTTGGGCATCCAGCGCGAAATCCACGTCAATCGCGGCCCGGTAGTCATTGCACATGGCGCGGATGCAATCGGGATAGCGCCATGCTGCACGGTAGGCTCCCAGAGCCACGGAATCGAATCCGTCCATCCCGCCACCCCAGCCTGCAAGGCAGTTTTCGAAATAGGCGTCCGGGTCATGGCCGATCAATGTTTCGGGGAAAGGGGCGGGTTGAGCCAGAAAAAACCAATGATAATACGCGCGGGCGACGTCTTGTGTCAGGTCATCGAGCAGCAGGTGCGTGGGCACGATATCCATCAGGGTCAGAGACATCACGGTTTCTGGCGTGTCGAGGACCAACCGGTGCGCCGTGCGCGCGCCGCGATCATGGCCTATAAGGTGAAAGCGATCAAAGCCGAGATGTGCCATCAAAGCCACCTGATCGGCGGCCATCTGGCGAAAGCTCATGTCTTCCATACGCTCTGGTTTGGAGCTCGCGCCATAGCCACGCAGGTCTGCCGTCACGACCGTGAAATCATCAGCCAGTTTAGGCGCGATTGCGTGCCACATCGCCTGGTTTTGAGGAAAGCCATGCAACAACAAAACAGGGGGGCCGTTGCCCGTGACAGTGTGGGCGATGGTTTGGCCGTTGACTTGTGCATGGTCTGACATGTCCGTGCCCTTTTTTGGATTTCGGGAGCGAGGGGCCAGCCCCTCGCTCCCCGGGATTTTCTTGAACAGAGAAAACGGGCCGAGTTGTTATGTTGGCCGTCGCTCTGTCAACGCGTCGAGAATGCGGGCCCAGCTGCGGATGCCTTTGTGAAAGCTCTCCATGTCGTATTTTTCGTTGGGAGAATGGATCTGGTCGTCGTCTTTGCCAAAGCCCACCAGCATGGGCGTGGTGCCGATGATGTCCTGGAAGTATCCGGCAATGGGGATTGAGCCACCGCAGCCGACATACGCCGCAGCGATGCCCCACTCCTGGGTGAGAGCGGCGCGGGCGGCCTCGAATGCGGGATCGTTGGTTTCCGTGATCGAAGCCGGACCTGCGCTGTGATCCTTGAACGCGACCTTGCAATCGGCGGGCAGCGCGTCTTGCACCATAGCGCGAAAGCTTTCGCGGATTTTTTGGGGATCCTGATCGCCGACCAGCCGGAAGGAGATCTTGGCATGTGCCTTGGAGGGAATAACGGTTTTGAAGCCTTCGCCAGTATAGCCACCCCAGATACCGTTGATGTCACAGGTGGGCCGCGACCACATCATTTCGACGGGCGTGCGGTCCTGTTCGCCTGCGGGCAGGGACAGGCCGACGTCGCCAAGGAAAGTTCCGTGGTCAAAGGCCAATCCTTGCCATTGCTGCCGGATCGCGTCGGGCAGTTCGGGCACGCCGTCGTAAAATCCCGGTACCGTGACCCGGCCTGTTTCGTCGTGCAGATCGCCGAGGATTTTTGTCAAAACCCGGATCGGGTTCATCGCCATGCCGCCGAAAAAGCCGGAATGGAGGTCCATGTCTGGGCCGGTGATCGTCAATTCTTCGCCCAGCAGCCCGCGCAGCATCGTGACGATGGACGGCACGCGCGATTCGAACATGGCCGTGTCGCAGATCAACACCAGATCGGATTTCAATTCAGCCTTGTTTTCCTGCATGAACGGGACGAGGGAGGGAGATCCGCATTCCTCCTCACCCTCGAAGAAAAAGGTGATGCGACAGGGCAGGGTGCCGTACTCGGCCTTCCACGCCCGGCAGGCTTCGAGAAAGGTCATAAGCTGGCCTTTGTCGTCATTCGCGCCGCGCGCCCGGATCACCTTGCCTTTGGGAGTGTCCTGAATTTCGGGGTCGAACGGATCGCGGTCCCAGAGGTCCAACGGGTCGACAGGTTGCACGTCATAATGACCGTAGAACAAGAGATGCGGGCCGTCGCCGTCCGCATGCCCCACCACCATCGGGTGTCCCGGAGTCGCGCGTTTTTCCGCGGTCACGCCGAGGCTGGCCAGATCGGCGACCAACCAGTCAGCGGCGGTCTGACAGTGATCCCTGAACGCGGGGTCCGTCGAGATCGATGGTATGCGCAACAACTCCAGCAGCCGGTCTGTGGAGTGCGGCAGGTCGGCGTCTATACGCGCGAGGACGGCGTCGAGGGTCATCGGAGGCTCCTATTATCTGGCCGGGCAGAGACTACGCCCTGCACGTCGCGTGTCCAGTGCCATTGCGGGCTGTTGTTTGCGTTAGATCAAGGTGGCGCACCTAATCTGCCTGTTAGCTGGTCGTGACACCGTGCCCCTGCGACAGGACGCGCAGGTGTTTTGCATTGAAAGGCCTTGGTGCGGTCTATAAGTGTAACAAAAATGCCCTTCGGGTCCGCGCCAGACCTGAAATTCGCTAAAGATGGAGCTCCGCGTGGATTATACCGCTGAACTTGAAAACGCCCTGCAACGCCTTCACGACGAAGGGCGGTATCGGACATTCATCGATATTGAGCGCAGCAAAGGTCAATTCCCCCACGCCACTTGGACCAAAGCCGACGGCGCGCAAGCGCCGATCACCGTTTGGTGTGGCAATGATTATCTGGGCATGGGGCAAAATCCGATTGTTTTAAGTGCGATGCACGAGGCGCTTGATGCAACCGGCGCAGGTTCGGGCGGAACGCGGAACATTTCAGGCACCACGGTCTATCATAAGCGGCTTGAGGCGGAGCTGGCGGATTTGCACGCCAAGGAAGCGGCCCTGCTGTTTACCAGCGCCTATATTGCCAACGATGCCACGCTGAGCACGCTGCCCAAGCTGTTCCCGGGTCTGATCATCTATTCGGACGCGCTGAACCATGCGTCGATGATCGAAGGGGTGCGCCGCAATGGCGGAGCCAAGCGCATTTTCCGGCACAATGATGTAGACCATTTGCGGGAACTTCTGGCCGCCGATGATCCGGCGGCCCCCAAGGTAATTGCCTTTGAATCGATCTATTCCATGGATGGAGACTTTGGTCCGATTGCCGAAATTTGCGACCTCGCGGATGAGTTTGGCGCCCTGACATATATCGATGAGGTGCACGCCGTTGGCATGTATGGCCCGCGCGGGGGCGGTGTCGCGGAACGTGACGGTTTGATGGACCGGATCGACATCATCAACGGAACCTTGGCCAAGGCCTACGGAGTGATGGGCGGTTATATCGCGGCCTCTGCCAAGATGTGCGATGCCGTGCGTTCCTATGCGCCGGGGTTCATCTTTACCACGTCACTGCCGCCTGCAATTGCAGCCGGGGCTTCGGCCTCCGTTGCGTTTCTCAAAACGGCTGAAAACCTGCGCGCCGATCATCAGGCACAGGCCAAGGCGTTGAAGTTGCGCCTGAAGGGCATGGGATTGCCGATCATCGATCATGGCAGCCACATCGTGCCGGTGATGGTGGGCGACCCGGTTCACACCAAGGCACTCAGCGATATGCTGCTGGAAGATCACGGCATTTACGTGCAGCCGATCAACTATCCGACCGTGCCACGCGGCACGGAACGTTTGCGATTTACGCCGTCGCCGGTGCACGGGCCAAGGGAAATGGATGCGCTTGTGTATGCGATGGATGCGCTCTGGTCGCATTGTGCGCTGAATCGCGCCGAGGACGTCGGCTGAGCCACGAAAGCGTGGTATTCACGTTGCCTTGTGGTATCCTCTGATAAAGAACAACGACGGGGCGAATCGTGTGGGAGCGGTTCGTTAACGTTTGTGCAGATGAGGCAGCGGCAATATGATCGGACGAAAAGCCGATACAACCATTACAGGTGTGAAAGTCGAGCGAAAGAGCTTTGACGACTTCGAGCTGAAGCTCGGAGACATCATGCGTGGTGAGCGGGCTACCTTGGGCAAGTCGCTGCTGGATGTGCAGCGTGAATTGCGCATAAAAGCCAGCTATATCGCCGCAATCGAAGCCTCTGACCCTGATGCATTCGACACGCCCGGCTTTATCGCGGGGTACGTGCGGTCCTATGCCCGATATCTCAACATGGACCCCGATCAGACCTTTGCGACATTTTGCCAGGAGAGCGGGTTCGCGGTTGCACACGGCATGTCCGCAAAGGCGTCCGTGGTCAAGAAATCGACGCGCGAAGAACGTTTGAGCAAGGGACAGACAGCCGATATTTTCAATTCCTCCGCGACGCCCTTTATTCCCGCTGGTGAAGGGATGTTTGCGCATATCGAACCCCGTGCCATCGGGTCTTCATTGGTGCTGCTGGCGCTGATCGGTGCGATCGGTTTTGGCGGATACTCCGTCTTGCAGGAAGTACAGCGGGTCCAGGTGGCGCCGGTTGATCAGACGCCGGTCGTTTTGTCTGATCTTGATCCGTTGAGCGGTGTCGCCCTGCGCCCGGATGAAGCAACGGGTCCCGCGATCAATACGCCGCGGGCCGATGCGCTGGACCGTTTGTATCGCCCTCAAGCGCTGGATTTGCCGGTACTCGTGGCCCGCGATGCGCCCATCGCAACTCTCGATCCGCGTGATAATGCGAGCTTCGCATCCCCGACACTGGACGCGCCGCTCTTTGCAGGGCTTCCGACGCAATCACCTTCCTTTGATACGGTTCAGCCCGTGCCTCGCGTCGTCGAAGAACCCGCGCCCAAATTGCAGATGGTGGCCGTGCGCACGGCCTGGGTCCGGGTTCGGGCTGCGGATGGCACTGTGATCTATGAGGGGACGATGCAACCCGGTGACACATGGGAAGCACCGTTGACCGAAGAGCCGCCGACGCTGCGCGCAGGCGAAAGCGGCGCGATCTATTTTGCGATGAACGACAAGTTCTATGGCCCCGTGGGGTTGCCGGGTCAGGTAACCTCGAATCTGCCGCTTGAGATCGCGGGCCTGCAGGAAACCTATCTGCCGGTGGATATTGACACTGACGAAGGTCTTGTGCGCTACGCCGAGGCCAAGGCGGCGGCCGTGCAAGTCAGCTCCGACTGAGAAGACACCGAATTCGCTGACGCACCCCATTGCCGGGTTTGCCTGAACTGTCTATCCTGATTTACAACTTATACCCTGAACAAGGTGGCCCATATGTCGCTGAACCACATTCGTCCGTGGCGCAATATCTACCGCCGGGAAAGCCGCCAGATCATGGTGGGCAACGTGCCCGTGGGCGGCGATGCTCCGATCACGGTCCAGACCATGACCAACACTTTGACCACAGATGCCAAGGCGACGATCGAACAGATTCAGGCCGCAGCAGAGGCCGGGGCCGACATCGTGCGCGTCTCTGTCCCGGACGAAGGATCGTCCAAAGCCCTCAAGGAAATCGTGCGCGAAAGCCCGGTGCCATTGGTGGCCGACATCCATTTTCACTATAAACGCGGGATCGAAGCCGCCGAAGCAGGCGCCGCCTGTCTGCGCATCAATCCGGGCAATATCGGCAGCGAGGCGCGTGTCAAAGAGGTCATCAAGGCGGCGCGGGACAACAACTGTTCGATCCGGATTGGCGTGAACGCGGGCAGCCTCGAAAAGCACCTGCTTGACAAATACGGCGAGCCGACACCGGATGCGATGGTGGAAAGCGGCCTCGATCACATCAAGATCCTGCAAGACAACGACTTTCACGAGTTCAAGATCAGCTGCAAGGCGTCCGATGTGTTCATGGCCGCAGCCGCCTATCAACAGCTTGCCGAAGCAACCGACGCGCCCATTCACCTCGGGATCACCGAGGCCGGCGGCCTGACTTCCGGCACCATCAAGTCCGCCATAGGGCTGGGCCAGCTTTTGTGGATGGGGATCGGCGATACCATCCGCGTGTCGCTCTCGGCCGACCCGGTCGAAGAGGTCAAGGTTGGTTATGAAATCCTGAAATCTCTGGGCTTGCGCCACCGCGGTGTGAACATCATCTCATGCCCGTCTTGCGCGCGTCAGGGCTTTAACGTGATCAAGACCGTCGAGACGTTGGAAGACCGTCTGGCCCATATCAAAACCCCGATGAGCCTGAGCATCATTGGTTGTGTGGTAAACGGACCGGGCGAGGCGCTGATGACTGATGTCGGCTTTACCGGCGGCGGCAACGGGTCCGGCATGGTCTATCTGGCGGGCAAGCAAAGCCACAAACTCGACAATGACGCGATGGTCGAGCACATCGTTGAACAGGTTGAAAAGAAGGCCGCCGAATTGGATGCCATTGCGCTCGCGGAAGCGTCGCAAGCGGCAGAGTAGATCCCGCGTGTACGTTTCTGTCACTGGGTTACGCGTGCGACGGTTGTTGTACCAACCGCTGTTCTGGCGCCACGCTGTCCCGTCAATGGCGGCTGCCAAAGGCGCACCGGGCAATATCATGGCGGACGGCCGCACGGTTGACGGCGTGCATCATACGTTGAGCGCGTGGGAGGCGAAGTCCGATATGCTGGCCTATCTGCGTTCGCCTCGCCATGCGCGGGCTATGCGGCGATTTCCGGGCTTTGCGACCGGACGTGTTTATGGGTTCGAGGCGGACGCAGTGCCCGATTGGGACACTGCGCTCGCATCATACCATGAACGTGGGCGTGATGTGTATCGGGGCCGTTAACCGCGCTTTTCATCAACCAGGGCTTGCATCTGATCATAAGGCAGATAGCCGCGCAAAAGCTCATCCTGCATCACAAATGTCGGCGTGCCGGTGATTTTCAAACGCTGCGCCAGTGCGCGGGTGGCGGCGATCTCCTGAGTGACCTCGGGGCTGTCCATCTGCGCTTCTATCGCGTCTGCATCGAGGCCGAAGGTCGAGGCCAGACGACGCAGATTGCGGATGTTCACCTCTCCGTCCAGCGTCATCAACGCGTCCGCAATCCCTTTATAGGCTTCGGAACCCGCGACTTGCTTGGTCGCAATGGCAAAACGCGACGCCAGCAGAGACTGCTCGCCCAGTATCGGAAATTCCTTGACGATCAGGCGGATATTTCCGTCTGTTTCCAGAAGCTTCGCCACTTCTCCATGGGCCCGTTTGCAATATCCGCAGCGGTAATCGAGGAACTCGACCAGCGTGATATCGCCATCCGGATTGCCGCCGACAAAGCTGAACCCATCGTCAAAGATTTCGTCTGCGTTGTCCGTGACCAGAGATTCATCCGCCTGCACCTGCGCTTGTTGCTGGCGTTGCTCCAGCACGGCAACCGCTTCCATGATCACTTCGGGATTGTCCATCAGGTAGGAGCGGACTTCATCTCGGAAAATCGACCGTTCTTCGTCGGACATTTCGGTCAGGTCCAGCGCCATCGCGGGCAGTGCAATGCCGCACGCAAGAATAAGGGCAGTCAGTTTGCGAAACATTTGGTATCTCCGGTTCTTGTGTTTTACGGCGTGTTTAAAGGCAATGACCATATCTGTCGTGCGTTGCCAAGGCCCTGCGCTTTGCCGCAAAGGGACCCTTTGCACGTTTTTGGTCAAGCGCCGCGTGCTTCTGAAACGTCACCGCTCGCGCAGGCCGAGCCTGTGTCAGCATGACGAAGAGGATTGACGACAGAAGTGTCAGCGTATGAAAGACCATCAATCGATCATAGGAGAACCCATGCGAACCTCAAGCCGCAGCAACGTTGATCCCTTTATTGTGATGGATGTCATGGAAGCCGCCCGCGCAGCGGAAGCCGCGGGTCGCCATATCATCCACATGGAGGTGGGTCAGCCAGGCACCGGTGCACCCAAAGCGGCCACTCAAGCCTTGAGCGCGGCGATGGCGGACGGCCCATTGGGGTATACCGTCGCCCTCGGTCTTCCCGCGCTGCGCGCCCGCATCGCGCGGCTTTACGGCGAGTGGTACGATCTGGATCTGAACCCGGAGCGGGTTGTGGTCACCTCTGGTGCCTCGGGCGGATTCCTGTTGGCGTTCAATGCGCTTTTTGATAGCGGCGACCGGGTGGGCATCGGCGCACCGGGCTATCCGAGCTACCGGCAGATTCTGCGTGCTCTTGGATTTCAGCCGGTTGATTTGCCCACGTCGGACAAGAACCGTTTGCAGCCTGTACCCGATAACTTTGCTGACCTCGATCTGGCGGGGCTTCTGGTGGCGTCGCCTGCCAACCCCAGCGGCACGATGCTGAACCTGCCCGCAATGCGCGCGTTGGTCGAGGCGACCCAAGGGGCAGGGGCCAGCTTTATCAGCGACGAGATTTATCACGGCATCGAATATGAGGCCAAGGCGGTCTCGGCGCTTGAGGTCAGCGACGATGTCTATGTGATCAACTCCTTTTCCAAGTATTTTTCCATGACCGGCTGGCGCGTTGGCTGGATGGTCGTGCCCGAAGAACATGTGCGCGTTGTCGAACGGATTGCCCAGAACATGTTCATCTGCCCCTCTCATGCCAGTCAAGTCGTGGCACTGGCAGCGATGGACGCCACGCCGGAGCTTGAGGCGAATATGGACGTTTACCGCGCCAACCGCGCCTTGATGCTGGAGGGGTTGCCACGGGCGGGCTTTGACCGGATCGCGCCACCGGATGGCGCGTTTTATGTTTATGCGGATGTGTCGGACCTGACCGATGACAGCCGCGCCTTTGCAGCAGAAATCCTTGAAAAGGCAGGTGTGGCCGTTACGCCGGGACTTGATTTCGATCCGGTGCGCGGGCACCGGACCTTGCGGTTTTCCTACGCGCGCAGCACCGAAGACATTGCCGAGGGCTTGCAGCGCCTCACCGATTTCATGGCGGCGCGCTGACACAGATTTTAGGTCCTCGCAGTGCTGCAAGGGATTCCCGCCCCCGCCGCGATGGCCTATGCTGTGCAAAAAAGGGCAGGGCGATGCGGGCGATCTTTCTTGGACTGATGATATGGTGGACCGCGATGGCGGCGGCCGCCCAGGATCTGTCGGGTCTGGCGCGCGTCATTCCGGACGAGAGCCGCATTGCCGACGGCTGGTTCGGTGGTGCCACGCTGGAGTTGTCGCTGAGCCAGGGTGTGCCATACCGCGTATTCACGTTGGATGACCCGGCACGGCTGGTCGTCGACTTTCGCGAAGTGGATTTCAGCGGTGTCACGGCTGACGCGCTGCTGCCTGATCCGGGCCGCATCACGGAGGTCCGTTTCGGGGCGTTCAAACCGGGTTGGTCGCGCCTTGTCGCAGACCTGAGCGCGCCGATGTTGCCGGACCAGATCGGGATGCCGGTGGACACGACAAATGGTCGCGCGATGCTGAGTATCGTCTTGAAGGACGCAAGTGCAGAGGCGTTTGCCGCCCGCGCGATCCCGCCCGGTGATCCGGGGTGGGGAACGTCCGCCGCCGCCCCGCCGCCCGCACCCGTCGAAGACAGGTTTGTGGTGGTCATTGATCCGGGGCATGGCGGTGTGGATCCGGGCGCGGAACGGGGCAGCACCAACGAAAAGAACCTGATGCTGGATGTCGGATTAGCCCTGCGCGATGCGTTGCGCCGCACCGGTGAGGTGGACGTGGTCATGACGCGCGACCGGGATGAATTCGTATCCTTGCCGGGACGGGTGGCGCTGGCCCATCAGGTGCAGGCGGACATGTTCATATCATTGCATGCAGATTCGCTGAGCCAGGGGCAGGCGCGTGGGGCCACGGTGTATACGTTGTCTGATGATGCAAGTGACGCAGCCTCGGCGCAATTGGCCGAACAGCATGACCGCTCCGATATCCTTGCAGGCGTCGATCTGAGCGGAACAGACGACGAAGTGGCCAGCGTGTTGATGGACCTTGCGCGCACGGAAACGCAGCCCCGGTCGGACACTCTGGCGTCGGCGCTGATCGCGGAAATGGATGCCGCAGGCGGGCCAATGAACCGCAGGCCCAAGCGCGAAGCCGCGTTTTCCGTACTGAAAAGCGCCGATATTCCTTCGGTTCTGGTCGAGGTCGGGTTTTTGTCCGATGCGCGCGATCTGGCGAATTTACGCGATCCTGTCTGGCGGGCTGTGATGGTCGAGGCGCTGGCGGCAGGGATCTTGCGCTGGCGCGATGAGGATCTGGCCACACGCCCGCTGGTGCGCCGGTAACGTCTGCGAGATCACGCCGAGCAGGGGTTTTGACGGCCCTCGTTGCGTGGCGTATATGTGATGGGCAAAACAACCGAGTTTATACAGGTACGAGTGGGCATGTTCCGGTTTATCTTATCCTTCTTTGGCGGGATTTTCACGATGGTCACGATGAGCATCGCTATGGTCGCCTTGTCCATCGGCGCGGTGCTGTGGGTCTATGGCCGCGATCTGCCCAGCCACGAATCGCTGGCGCAGTACCAACCCGCCACCATCAGCCGTATCTATTCCGGCGAGGGACAGATCATCGACGAATTTGCTCAGGAACGTCGCCTGTTCGCGCCCGCCGATACGATCCCCAACATGGTCAAAGAGGCGTTTATCAGCGCCGAGGACAAGAATTTTTACACCCACGAAGGTTACGACCTGCGCGGTATCGCGGCGGCTGGTTTCGATGCGGTGAAATCACGGGGGCAGGACGTGCGCGGGGCCTCGACGATCACCCAGCAGGTGATGAAGAACTTTTTGCTGTCCGGCGATCGGCAGGCAGAGCGCAAGATCAAGGAGATCATTCTGGCCGCCCGTGTCGAGGAGGCGCTGAGCAAGGAAAAGATCCTCGAACTCTATATGAACGAGATTTTTCTGGGCCAGAACTCCTATGGTGTGGCGGCGGCCAGCCAGACCTATTTCAACAAGACCCTGGATGAACTGGCACCGCATGAGGCCGCCTTTCTGGCCTCCTTGCCCAAAGCACCGTCCGACTATCATCCGGTACGCCGCAAGGATCGATTGTTGGCCCGCCGTAATTTCGTGCTCAAGGAGATGATGGAAAACGGTTATCTCGATCAGGATACTTATCAGACCGAACTCAACATGCCGCTGCGCTCTGTACAGAACGGCGATTTCGACAGCTTTCGCGGTGAATTACCGCCGCGGGATTACTTCACCGACGAGATTCGCCGCCAGTTGAGCGAAGATTTTGGCGAGGGCGAATTTTTTACCGGCGGCTACACCGTGCGCGCCACGATCGACGCCGAAATGCAGCCCATAGCCGCCCGCGCTTTGCGTCGGCAGCTGGAAGCCTATGACCGAAATCAGGGGATTTGGCGCGGGACCGGCAAGAAGCTGAAAGCGGAACAGCTTGAGAACTGGCAAGAGGCTTTGGCGGGCGTTACGGTCGCGCGGGATATCGATCTGGAAGGACTATGGCGGCCTGCGGTCGTTCTCGAAGTGGGGGGCGATCAATTGCGCCTCGGAATCGAGGACTGGAGTGACACCGAGGCCACTCCGTTGGTGCCGCGTGATGACATCAGTTGGGCCAGGGGCAGCTTTGCCGACAATTTTGAAGTTGGTGACGTTGTCCATGTGCGCGCCATGACGTCCGACAGCGATGGATCTTTCATTCGCTGGACCTTGCGGCAGGTGCCCCGCGTTCAGGGTGCTTTTGTCGCGATGGATGTGGATACCGGTCGCGTGATCGCCATGCAGGGCGGGTTCAGCTATCAACACTCTGTTTTCAACCGGGCCACACAGGCCAAGCGACAGCCGGGATCATCGTTCAAGCCGTTTGTGTATGCCGCAGCACTGGACAGCGGCTATTCGCCCGCGACAATCGTCGTGGACGCGCCGATCGAGATCAACACGCCGCAGGGCCTGTGGCGGCCGCGCAATTATTCCAACAAGTTCTATGGTCCGACGCCTTTGCGCACGGGCATCGAGCAATCTCGGAACCTGATGACAATCCGCCTCGCGCAAGAGATCGGTATGGATGTCGTAGCCGACTATGCCGAGCGCTTTGGTGTTTATGATGATATGGGCCGGTTCCTCGCCAACTCGCTGGGCTCAGAAGAAACGACGCTCTATCAGATGGTATCGGCCTATGCGATGTTCGCCAACGGCGGCGAGCGTGTCGAGCCGACTTTGGTGGACCGGGTGCAAGACCGCTTTGGCCGCACCGTCTATCGCCATGACCAGCGCACCTGCACCGATTGCACCCAACTTGTCAGTCTCGATTCAGGCTTTGGTCCGCGTATTGTGTCCAATCGCGAACAAATTATGGACCCGATTACGGCTTATCAGCTGACGTCCATGATGGAGGGTGTTGTGCAACGCGGAACTGCGGCGCGCACCGTGAACCTGCCGGTTCCGATCGCGGGTAAAACGGGCACGACCAATGAGGCGAAGGACGTGTGGTTTATCGGATTTTCCAGCAATATCGCGGCGGGCTGCTACATTGGCTACGACCAGCCACGCCCTATGGGCAGAGGTGCGACGGGGGGCGGTATGTGTGGCCCGGTCTTTACCGAGTTCATGGAAGAGGCCGTGGGCAAGTTTGGCGGCGGAGACTTTGCAGTGCCTCCGGGCGGACGTTTCATCAAGATCGACCGTTTTACCGGTGCGCGACTTGGGGATGATGCATCCGGCGACACCGTAGTGGCCGAGTATTTTCGGGACGGCGAAGAGCCAGTCTTTGGCGTGATGTTCGATGGTGGCTTTGCGATGGGGGCGGACCTGCCGCTTTTTGAAGAGGCGAATGTCTCGGGGCGTCAGGTGACCACGTCGACCGGCAAAAAGGCGGTTGTCGGCCCCAAGGCGAATTTCGGGACACTGAGTTCGGGTGGCTTGTATTGACGACGTACGGCGCTGTTTCCGGCCCTCATGGGCCCGGAAAGGCGCCCCGCCCGCCGTCCCGTTCCGTGCCGCCTCCTGTCTTTGGGCTTGCATTCTTGCGGTAGCGGACCGATTTAGTCGCGCGAGCTTGTTCGCCGTGAACACCTGCGTGGCAGGGTCCCTTGAAGCGGGTGGGGGGCTGGTTTATCACCTCTATTCCAACCCTCGAGAGGCCGGATTGTCATGCGCGCAGAAATTCAGAACATCGTGGCGGAGATTGAAAAATCCATAGCGCTGTTGGCCCAGCGTCTGGATGTCGAAACCGCGTCGCATCGCCTTGAAGAATTCAACGCCCGGGTGGAGGATCCCAACCTTTGGGATGATCCGACCGCGGCGCAACAGTTGATGCGGGATCGCCAGATGCTGGTCGATGCGATGGACACCCATGCACGCATCAAAAGCGAGTTGGCGGACAATGTCGAGTTGATCGAGTTGGGTGAGATGGAAGAGGACGTCGAAGTGGTGACTGAAGCCGAAGAGGCACTGAAAACCCTCGCTGTCACCGCAGCCCAAAAAGAGCTTGAAGCCTTGTTGGATGGCGAGGCGGATGGCAATGACACCTTTCTTGAGATCAATTCAGGTGCCGGCGGGACGGAAAGCTGCGACTGGGCCGCGATGCTGGCGCGCATGTATGTGCGGTGGGCCGAGAAAAAGGGATACAAGGTCGAGTTGCAATCCGAGAGTGCGGGTGAAGAGGCGGGCATCAAATCCGCCACCTACAAGATCAGTGGTCCGAATGCCTATGGCTGGATGAAATCGGAATCCGGTGTGCACCGCCTTGTTCGGATCAGCCCCTTTGACAGTGCTGCCAAGCGCCACACGTCCTTTACCTCTGTCGGGGTCTATCCGGTTGTGGACGACAATATCGAGATTGAGGTGAACCCTGCGGATATCCGCATCGACACGTACCGTTCCTCCGGTGCGGGTGGTCAGCACGTCAACACCACGGATTCGGCCGTGCGCATCACCCATGCGCCCACAGGGATCGTGGTGACCAGTTCGGAAAAATCGCAACACCAGAACCGTGATATTGCGATGAAGGCGTTGAAGTCCCGCCTGTATCAAATGGAGTTGGATCGTCGCAATGCGGCCGTCAACGAGATGCATGAAAACAAGGGCGATGCGGGCTGGGGCAATCAGATCCGGTCTTATGTGTTGCAGCCCTACCAGATGGTAAAGGATCTGCGGACCAATTATGAGACATCCGATACCAAAGGTGTCTTGGACGGAGATCTGGACGGGTTGATGGCGGCCACGCTGGCCATGGATGTGAGCGGCAAGAGCCGTGCGGACGCGCAGGCGAGCTAAACGTTTCAGGCTGTTGGTTGCTTGATCCGCATGCGGTTCGCGTTCTGAAACCGGGCAGGGGGCCAGCCCCCCGTCCTGCGGACGTCCCCCGGGATTTTTTGGAACAGAGAAGACACTGGTTCGAAAATCGCTTGCGCCGCGTTCCCGGATTGCGTTCAGTTCGGCCATGGAAATTTGCGAAACGGATGCACTGGTTCTGAGCGCTGCTTTGGCCGCAGGAGAGGTGAGTGCAGTTGAGGTCATGCAGGCAACGCTTGCGCGTATTGCCACGTGGAATGGCGCGGTGAATGCGATCGTTTCGCTGTGCGATGATGACGCGGTGATGGCCGAAGCTGCGGAGGCGGATAAAACGCCGTCCAAGGGCTGGCTGCACGGAATTCCCATTGCGATCAAGGAAACGGGCAATGCCAAGGGTTTGCAGACCTGCAAAGGCTCGCCCTTGTTGCTGGGGCAGGTGGCGGAGCACGACGATATTGCCGTAGGGCGACTGCGCGCCGCCGGTGCCATTGTCATTGGCAAAACGAATGTACCTGAGTTCGGGCTGGGATCGCATTCTGTAAATCCCGTTTTTGGCGCGACCCGAAATCCATATGACACGTCGCGCAGTGCCGGTGGATCATCGGGGGGCGCGGGGGTTGCATTGGCGACCGGCATGACCTGCGTGGCGGATGGATCGGATATCATGGGGTCGTTGCGCAACCCGGCGGCATGGAACAATGTTTATGGATTGCGACCCAGTCATGGGGTGGTCCCGTCGGAACCGCGCGGCGACACGTTTCTGCAAGAGATTGCCACCAACGGACCGATGGCGCGTAGCCCGCGTGATCTGGCAGCGATGCTGGACACAATGGCAGGACCTGACCCGCGCCAGCCAAATGTTGCGGCCCACGCACCCAGCCTGCCGCAAATGCATGGCGACCTGACAGGCTTGCGCATCGCTTGGCTTGGTGATTGGGGCGGCGCATTTGCGATGGAGCCGGGTGTGATCGACTTGTGTGCCGCTGCACTGACGTCAATGGAAGCGCAAGGCCAGCGGGTGGACGTGCTGTCGGCCCCGTTTGATCTAGACGCGATGTGGCGGTCGTGGATCACGTTGCGCAGTTTTTTCCTCGCGGGCCACATGAGCCCGCTTTATGCGGACGAGAGAATGCGCGGGCAATTGAATGCCAATGTCCTATGGGAAATCGAAAAGGGTCTGAGCCTGCGTGCGATGGATGTGCATAAGGCCAGTGTCGTCCGATCTGACTGGTTCAAAACGGCGGCGACGCTTTTTGAAACCTACGATGTTCTGGCGCTGCCCTCGGCGCAGATGTGGCCCTTTGATGTGACGCTGGATTGGCCCCGCGAGATCAATGGGGTTCAGATGGACACCTATCACCGCTGGATGGAGGTGGTTGTGCCCGCGAGCTTGATTGGTCTGCCTGCCATCAGCGTTCCTGTGGGATTCGGCGGGCCGGATGATCTTCCCATGGGGTTGCAACTGATCGGGCGACGGGGCGCGGATGCCAAGCTGCTGCAATTGGCGGAACGCTGGCATCAGGCGACGCATTGGCCTAGAATGAGATCTCCGAAGGTACCGACATGACAACCATAGAACATATCGAACATGCTTTTCCGCCCGGAGTGCCGCCCATTGGCGCGCCACTTCCCGGCTTCATTGGACGGGCCTTGCGTGCCGGATGGTCGGATTTCATGGCCGCCCCCGCCTTTGGCCTGATCGCGGGCGTGGGCGCCGTTCTGGCGGGATGGGCGCTTGCCGGGATAACGGTGTGGGCCGGGAATACATTCTGGCTGATCCTGGCGGTGTTCGGCTTTCCCTTGATCGCACCGCTCTGCGCGCTTGGCACATATGAGGTGTCGCGCAGGATCGGAGCAGGCGAAAGCGTCAAGCTGGGTGATGTGGCCGCGCGGCTCTGGGCCGAGCGGTTACGCCAATTGCCCTGGCTGTCGATGATGATCGTCGTGGCATTGCTCTTTTGGTTTTTCCTCGGGCATATGATTTTTGCCCTTTTTCTGGGGCTGCGCCCGATGGTCAATATAACATCGTCCTATGACGTGTTTCTGACCGGAAACGGACTGATGATGCTGGGTCTTGGATCGGTCGTCGGGGCCGTGTTTGCCATGGTGCTCTACGCGTTCTGCGTTTTGGGTCTGCCGCTGTTATTGGCGCGTGAGGTTGACTATATGACCGCGATCCTGACCAGCGCGGGCCATGTTCGCAAATACCCTGTGCAGATGCTCAGCTGGGCCGTTGTTATTGTCGTCCTGCTGTTTCTCGCGATCTTGCCGGGGCTGCTGGGGTTGCTGATCGTGCTTCCATTGCTGGGACATGCATCGTGGCATATCTATGCCCAGATGGCCGACGGGGCGCGCTAAAGCGGGCTTTCGCGGCCCATCGCCACGAGTTTGGACCGCAAGTCATGGGCGTCAGGATGCCCAAGCTCAAGCGCAAAGACATGCGCGTGCGTGAGATAGAACCCACGCGCGGCGTCATTGGTGGCCCCTTGAGCGGCCTCTTGGTAAAGCGTCACAAGGGCCGTGGTGTCAGCACGCGCATGCGCATCCAGTAACCGCGCATCCAGTTCCATCATTCAGCGGCTTGGGCCTGTGCGCGGTGCGCCGCCATCCGGCCCGCAACCCAATCGTGGAACATGTGCGTCGGCCCGTCCATGGCCGGCGAAAAGCGACCGCCATCGAACATCGGGGCATAACGGCCGCGTTGCATCCCTTCGACGACAAAGATGTCTTCTTCGAAAACCAGTTTCCATTGCTCCGTATTGCGGGTGCGCAACCCAGGGTCCGTGTCTGGTTTCGCGTAATACAGATGGACGTGTTCGGTGGTCTTTCCCGGTCCTTGAGGCACCAGAATTATGGCAAAGGCGTGATCGCGGTGCACCCCCAGCAGGACATTGGGATAGGCCGTGATATATTCGGCGGCCGTGTCCCACTTGTTGCTGAGGTCTGCGAAATCAGGGAATGTCGCGCCTGCGTCATCTTTGAGTTGACGGTAGACCAACGTGCCCTGGCCGGAAAACCGCCCCTGCGCTTCGATGTGATAGTGATCTTCGAGGCGGGAATAACTGTTCAATCCGGGATGCACCCAGGGCAGGTGATAGCTCTCGCAATAGTTTTCGACGGCAAGTTTCCAGTTGCAATTGACGTCCAGTTGGAAACGGCTGTCGGCACCGCCGTGGTAGAGCGGTTTGTCGAATTCCGACCAGCGCGCAATCAGATCGGCATTCACGACGTCGAATGCAGGCGCATCGCCCGAGATGTTGATCCACACCACATCCATCCAGATGTGGCTGCGCACTTCAATCAAGCCCAAAAGGCTGCGGTCGATGCCGTCGGCCGTGTTCTGGCCGGGCCCGCCCACATGGGGGGTGGAGACCAAACGCCCTTCCGTCGAGTAACACCAACTGTGATAGGGGCAGCGGATGGCCCCTTCGATCTTGCGGGGCGCGTCCACGAGAATCATGCCGCGATGACGGCAGATGTTCTGAAAAACGCGAACCTGACCGGATTTGTCGCGCACCAGCAAAAGGGGTATGTCGATAAAGGTCATTGGCTTTGCGTCGCCGGGCTCCGGGACATCGGCGGCTACGGCCAATCCGGCCCATCCCGCCATCAGCACGGCACTGCTCTCTTTGGCAAAAACATCCGGGTCAATGTAATGCGCGTTCGGTAATCCATTGGCTTGCGCGATGGGTTGACGTACGGCGCTGAGATCTGTGTGGTCCATTCTGCCCTCCGAATGCTGATACCAAAGCATAGGGGCCACGATGCAGAACGTATGTTCGTTTTCGACCAGAATTTTCTGGTTGCGACACCGGGGAGAGGCGACCGGTGACGAATATCGGTGTTTCAGACGCGCCGACGTCGAATCGTCGGTGGGGCGTGCGTTGTTTTTTTTGTAGGTGGAATTTGAAACGGCACGATCTTGGCACTGTCGCCGGGCTCTTCAGAAGCAATGTTCGTTGATGCGTGCAGGACTTTCGTCAATGACGAACCGAACGTTGCCGCAAGCTGTTTGGTATTGTGCGCGAGGCGCAGGTTTCGTTGGGTCGAAACCTCGAACTCGACCATATCGCCCACCTCGAAAAAATGGTCTGGAAGATGTGCGTTATTCGGCGCAGAAAGATAAGCCAAATCACCGTGATCTTCGCACCATATAACAGCCTGTTTATCGCTGGGGTCGGTCCATAGTATTACGCCGATCATTATTCTACCCAAAATTGCGCTCTCGCCATCCAACCTGATTAAGAGTTGATTTGACATGGCAAAACTCGCAACTTGGGCTTGCATTTTGTGTCTGGTATACTATCCTTCAGTTGCAATTTAGCGTCGACACTGACGCTGGAAAGCATCAGAAGTCTTGTCGTGCACGTCCCGAACAAATCTTCAAAGCGTTTGCAGGACCATACAAAGCGAGTTAGGCGTAGCCAATGGCTGAGATGCGCAGATCACCCTCGGAATTGCGCAACATGTTCGGATTAAATCTGCGAAGCTTGGCAACAGGCTACCCGTCGATTTCTGAATTGTCGCGTCAATTGGGGATAAACCGAACCCAATTCAATCGATATTTGTCTGGAGAGAGCTTTCCGCGGCCTGACGTTTTAGCGCGTATATGCTCTTTCTTTGACGTCGATGCGCGTATTTTGCTGGAGCCCGTCGAAAACATTGGACATGGCAATGACCCGCTTGGCGACCCGTTCTTGCGTGATTTCATGGGGCAAGAGGCCCGAGACGTACCTGAGAGCCTCTTTCCCTCCGGCTTCTACCGGTTTTCCCGCCGAAGTTTTCTGGATCGATTACAATATGTGCTCGGACTTGTCTGGGTGTTCCGCAAGGACAACGCGACCTTCATTCGCGGCTTTGAGGCCCGTGCCGCGATGCAATCGCAAGGCTTGCCTTCCGGTCGCAATGCACGTGAATTTCGAGGTCTCGTCCTGCGTCAGGAGGAAGGGGTCGGGGCGTTGATCTCGCGCCGCAGTTTGATGACCGGCTCTTTCAACTTTCTCAATCGGGTGAGTTCATTCGAAAACAACTTCTGGGTCGGCTATGTGACGCGCACCGTGCGCGAAACAACCGAAAATGAAAGGGTTGTACGCATGGTATATGAGTATCTTGGTCACGGGCTTGGACCTGCAAAGGCCGCGGGCAAGGCTGCGGGCTATTGCGCCTTCGAAGATTTGTTGCCCTTTCACCAACGCTTGCTCAAGGCCGAACAGCCCTTTGCCTAATCACCGCGCGGCAAGGCCGCAACGCCGGTGCGTGCCACTTCGGTCAAACCCAATGGGCGCATGAGATCGGCAAAGGCGTCGATTTTTTCCGGGGCGCCCGTGATTTCAAACACAAAGCTCTCCAAAGTGCTGTCCACGACGTTGGCGCGGAAAATATCAGCGAGGCGTAACGCTTCGACGCGTTTGTCGCCCTGACCAGATACCTTGAACATTGCCAGTTCCCGCTCGACAGAGGGCCCTTCGACGGTGAGATCGTTCACTTTATACACGGATACGATCCGTCCGAGCTGTGCCTTGATCTGTTCGATTACCTGTGGTGTTCCGGTGGTGACAATGGTGATCCGGCTCAGGTGGCCTTGATGGTCCACTTCGGCGACGGTCAGGCTTTCGATATTGTATCCGCGCCCGGAAAACAGCCCGATTACACGGGCCAGAACCCCCGGTTCGTTTTCGACCAGAACGGCGAGCGTATGTTTTTCGACGGTGTCCGAAAATGTTGGGCGCAGGTTGTAGGCGGAGTGGCTGCTGGAGCCTTTTTTGAGGTTTAGCGCTGACATTGCTTGGTTCTCACTTATTTGAAGGGCAGGAGCGTTTGGAGCCGCCGGAAACCGGCACGGTTTCCGGCTCGTTTTCCGTGTCGGAAAACGGCGCGTTACACCAAAACCGATCCTTTTGCGTCAATAACACCTTGCGTGTCGGCTTCGCCGAGCAGCATTTCGTTATGGGCTTTGCCCGAGGGGATCATCGGAAAACAGTTTTCGTGCTTTTCGACCAGGCAGTCAAACAGAACCGGCCCGTCATAGTTGAGCATTTCCATGATCGCGTCATCAAGATCATCCGGATCCGAACACAGAATGCCTTTTGCGCCAAAAGCTTCCGCCAACTTCACGAAATCCGGCAAGCTTTCCGACCATGAATGCGAATACCGTTCCCCATGCAGCAATTCCTGCCACTGGCGCACCATGCCCAACCGTTCGTTGTTCAGGATGAACTGTTTTACCGGCAGGTTGAATTGCATCGCGGTTCCCAGTTCCTGCATGTTCATCAACCAGGACGCTTCGCCCGCCACGTTGATCACAAGCGCTTCGGGATGCCCCATCTGAACGCCGATGGAGGCGGGAAAACCATAGCCCATCGTACCCAGTCCGCCGGACGTCATCCAGCGATTGGGATCCTCAAAGTTCAGGTATTGCGCCGCCCACATCTGATGTTGGCCCACTTCGGTACAGATATAGCGATCATGGTCCTTGGTCAGCGCCTCAAGACGTTGCAAGGCGTATTGCGGTTTGATCGTCTTGCCTTCCTGCTTGAACTTCAAGCAGTCAACTTTCTTCCACGCATTGATCTTGCTCCACCACTGCGTCACAGGTGCAGCATTCGTCTTGCGACCGCGCGATTTCCAGACCTTCAAAACGTCCTCAAGCACATGGGCGACGTCGCCCACAATCGGAATATCGGCCTTGATCACCTTGTTGATGGACGAAGGATCGATATCGATATGTGCTTTCTTCGACTTGGGGCTGAACGCATCGAGGCGCCCGGTGATGCGGTCGTCAAAGCGTGCACCGATGTTGATCATCAGATCGCAATCATGCATCGCCATATTCGCCTCGTAGAGCCCATGCATTCCAAGCATTCCGAGCCAGTTTTTACCGCTGGCGGGATAGCATCCGAGCCCCATCAGGGTCGAGGTGATCGGAAAACCTGTGGCGTCCACAAGTTCGCGCAGCAATTGGCTGGCCGCGGGTCCCGAATTGATCACACCGCCGCCGGTGTAGAAGATCGGGCGCTTGGCCGTTTCGATCGCGGCCACGAGTTCCATGATCTCTCCCATGTCGCCTTTGACCTGCGGCTGATACCGCGAGGTGGACGGTTTGGCACTGGTATACTCCCCCGTGGCAAACTGGACGTCCTTGGGGATGTCCACCAGAACGGGTCCGGGTCGACCGGAGGTGCAGACGTGGAACGCTTCGTGGAGCACCCCGGCCAGCTTGTCCGTTTCCTTCACCAACCAGTTGTGCTTGGTGCAGGGACGGGTGATGCCGACCGTATCGGCCTCCTGAAAGGCGTCCGAACCGATCATGAATGTCGGCACCTGACCTGTCAGCACGATGATTGGAATGCTATCCATCAGCGCGTCGGTCAGACCAGTAACCGCATTTGTGGCGCCGGGGCCGGACGTCACCAGGCACACGCCGGGCTTGCCCGTTGCGCGCGCATAACCTTCGGCGGCGTGTACCGCGCCTTGTTCGTGGCGCACCAGAATATGCTTGATCGAGTTTTGTTGAAAAACTTCGTCGTAAATCGGCAGCACAGCGCCACCGGGATATCCGAATACCGTGTCGACGCCCTGATCAATGAGGGCCTGGACGACCATTTTCGCTCCGGTCATTTGACGTTTCATGTCCGCGTGCTCCGAGTTGCGGTTGCTGTTGCGCATAAAAAAGCCCCCGGGTTTCGGGGGCGCATGGGTATCGATTTGGATTTCCGTTACCGGCCCATGCGCTGATGTCCTACGATGACGACTAGTTTTGTCATTGCCAAAAGGCCCTTCTTTGCGTGGTCGGAACCTATGCGTGCCCAAAAGGAGCGTCAACAGCCAATCAGAGAAAAAAGTGTCGCTGATCGAAAAAAATACGACACAATCTTTCGTTTCGGAGGCTTTCGCAGAAATAACGGCAAAATTTATGCCAGAATCCGCCGAAGCACCCAAGATCCGGGGTCAGTCTGTGCTGATCCCGGATGGTTTTGCAAACGAACGCCTGTCGAGCGGTTGCCCTGCTCAGTTTCTGAAAATTCGCACTGGAACGCCGTCCAGCAACTCGTCGAGTGGCCTGTCTTGCCCGCTCGCACCGAAATCGCGGTTTGAATTCAGGCCGACTCCGATCAGTTGCACCACTTCGGGAGAGCCAGCAAATTTCGAATGGCTTCCGGAGGTCGAATCGCTGACCTGTCCAAGATCAATGACCGTCACTCCGAATGCTTCAAGGGCCTCCACGTCGGCGGCACCCACACGTGGCACGCCCCCCGCAATGCGGCGCGAAATTCTCAGGGCAACATCATCCTTGGAAATCAGCAGGTACATCTTTTCGAGGATGGCGGGCGGTAATTCTGTGATTTGAGTTTGAAACAAGTCGATATCAATATCGGGCGATGCCAGCACAATGTGATTGATCCGTGTTCTGGTGCCGAGTTTGCCCTGAGCATGCGCTCTTGTCAGCCCTTCCATCGTCAGAAACGTGCCCATTGAATGTGCGAAAACATCGACGCTTTCGGCTTTTGTTTTGCTCAGTATTTCTGCCATTTCATCGAGCTTTGAACGTGCAACCAGCGCGCTGTTGATATCGTAAACATAGGCGCTGCCCTTTGCCGCCGATGCCCAGGTATAAAGGACCGGCACTCCTGTGAATCCGGTATCCTCGACAAACTGGGCGAGCCTCAGGATTGCTTCGCTGGCCGTGTTGTTAAATCCATGCACGAAGACCAACAGCCTTCGGTCGCCGGGGGCGCGTTTGGCCAGTTCGCGGTTCACCTCGGAAACGAACGTATTGTTCCCTTCATATATGATCGGATTGACAACGGTGAATTCCGTGCGGGGGTCGGGTGGCAGTTTCTCGGGTCGTTCCAACATGCCGGTTACATGGGTTGGCGGGATCGTTGCATCGACCGAGGCAAGGGCAAGTTCCGGTGCGCGTTCCGCGGAAAAGAAGGCACCAACAACTTCTGACGCCTCGCGCGTGGAAATGATGAACACGCGGTGCTTGGTCAGGTCGACGACGCTGTTGACGGGGACTTCTGGATTGATGACGCCGATGATTTGCGGTGCGCGCGTGCACGCGGTCAAAACCAGGACCATGAGTATGGCAATCAGTGGTTTCATTTGAAATCGCGTTCCCATGATCTCTCTCCTAAGGTGCGAGCGACCGAAACTATCACGGCCGCCCAAGATCAACAGTTACAAGGGGGGCGTAGGTATTCGCAACTAACATTGTCAAAACCATCAATTAACATCGGCGCGCGCGCCTTTGTGAATGACCTGCAAGAGATCGCTCCTGATATAGGAGCCAACGCCTGAAGGACTGCGCGGGTGGAAAGCGGGGTGAATGCGCGTTTTGCGGCAGCATCTGAACGCAGGAAAGGTTGTTGGGTGGCTGCGCGGTTTCAATTCTGCTTGAGGCTAGTCACCCTATCGCCTGTGACCATGCAGTTGATATCGGACGTTTATGTCCGAAATCGTAATAACCTGTGGCCACAAAAGACACATGCATAGAGCCGTCGATGTGTGCGCTCACACTCTTTACGTGTTTGACCTTGAATTTGTACCCGCCCACGTCTTTGACCGTTTTATTGGCTTTGTGTGCGCAGCGCCCGACGCCGTTTTCGTCTGCGTGCAGGTTGGGACGCGGAATATAGTCTTGGTGTCCACGTTCATGTTGATCGCCGACGACAACCGCCCCGAGAAGACCGAGTGCGACGATGCTTGTAATGGCCTCTGCCGTGTCATCATGCGCAAAGGACGGGGCAGGCACGAGGGGAAGTGTGGAATTGTCGCCGGAATCACTAACGGCGGTGTGTCACCAGGCAAACGGGGAGCGCTTTGCGTAATCGTTCAGACTGCGTTGCTATCGGGTGGTTAGAGTCGCAGCCTTGGCGTGGCGCCTTTTACGCCCGAACAGGGTGATCCCACCCATATGTGCGATCAACCTTGCACGGCACCGGTGGGATGCGGTGACTTCAGAATGCGTTGCCTGTGCCCTGCAAGACGCCGTGTTCCAGCGCATAGCGCGTCAGCCCGGCGGTGGAAGAGATCCCCAGCTTGCGCTTGATGTTCTTGCGGTGCGTTTCAACCGTGCGGACGGATATATCGAGAGCGTTGGCCACTTCCTTGTTCGACAGACCCCGCGCCAATTGCAACAGGATCGTCTGCTCCCGGCTCGTGAGCGCGCTGGTCACATCGCCGGATTTTGGCGCGATTGCGCCTTCGGCCCCGGTACACAGATACTTTTCGCCGCGCATGACCGTTTCGATGGCTTCTGCAATCTCGTCCGTGGGTACGTCTTTTAGGACATAACCCATGGCGCCGTGGCTGAGCGCGGAAGAGATGTATTCGGGATTGTCATGCATGGACAGAACCAGAATTCGGGTGCCGGGGCGACGTTCCAACACCATCTCGGTCGCGGTAAGCCCGTCCATCTCTGGCATGTTGAGATCCATGAGAATGACATCAGGTGCGAGGGTTTCCAGTTGATCCAACGCCGCGCGTCCGTTGTGCAGCGTGCCGACGACTTCGATCCCATCGTGATCTTCGAGCACGGACTGAATGCCTTGGGCGACCATGGGATGATCATCGACGATGAGGACACGGATAAGCGGAGTCATACACGGACGCTTTCATTGGGTTGAGATTTGGTTTGGGTTGTGTCTTCGGGCGGCAGCAGGTGGGTGAGGGGGACTGTTACCTCGATCACCGTGCCGCCATGGGTTTCAGACAGGATCCGGAACTGTCCGTCAAGCTGTTCAACCCGCTCTTGCATGTTCCGTAACCCGATGCCCGATGTCTGGCGATCGCGTTTCGCGTCCAGTCCGGCGCCATTGTCGCTGATGCGCAGCGTCGCACCCCGTTTGTGACCGCGCAGGTCGACAGTCACCTTGGTGGCATTGGAATGGCGTTCGATATTGGTGAGGGCTTCCTGGGCGACGCGGTAAAGGGCGATCTTGGCCTCGGAATCGAGCCGGTTGCGAAAGACCACGGTCGTGAATTCCGTCTCGATCCCGGTGCTTGTGCCAAAATCGTCGACCAGCGTTTTCAGGGCAGGGCCGAGGCCCAGATCGTCGAGGACGCCGGGGCGCAAGTCACGGCTGATCCGGCGCACCTCCGCGATGGCCGTGCCAAGATTTTCGATCCCGCGCTCCAGCGGCTCGCTTGCCGTGTCCTGCCCCTTGTCCAGACGTCGGCGCGCTGTGTCCAGAGCATAGCGGACGCCGACGAGGATCTGACTGATGCCGTCATGCAATTCCCGCGCGACGCGACCGCGTTCTTCTTCTTGTGCATCGAAAACCAGTTGGGTCAGCTTTTTCAACTTGGCATCCGCCAGCCTGCGCTCACGGATGTTCAGCGCCATCCCGGAGCCAAAGACGAGCAAGAGCGCCGTGAGCGTGATGACAGAGATATAGTAGAACGTGCGTTGCACGCGCGCCTCTACTTCTGCGCGGGCCACGGCGACGCTGGTCAGGACATCGTCAATGAAGACGCCGGTTCCCACGGCCCACCGCCAAGAGGGAAAGGAGGTGACATAGGTGATCATCTCGGCCTCTTGCCCGTTGGACGGTTTGGGCCAAAGATG
This sequence comes from Tateyamaria pelophila, assembly GCF_019966495.1. Lineage (GTDB taxonomy): Bacteria > Pseudomonadota > Alphaproteobacteria > Rhodobacterales > Rhodobacteraceae > Tateyamaria > Tateyamaria pelophila. The sequence goes on from NZ_JAIMIA010000015.1 coordinate 47,402, forward strand.
CGTGAGGTATCCGTCGCCTTGGCGCGCGATCTCGATCAGATTGGCGATCACGGGCGTGCCGCGGCTGTCGGTCAAATCCATGTGATTGTTGTTGATCATCTCGGTCTGGCGCGGATTGACCAGATTGGTGCCGCCATAGTCATAAACAAAAAAGAACCCTTCATCGCCGTAGATCATCGCCGAAAGAATCTGGGCCACCTGATCCTTTGCGTCCTGATCATCCGGCGCTGCTGAGCCATATATGAAATAGAAGCCGTTGCGCGCCTGGGTCACGTAATTGCGCAACTCGCGTTTTTTTGCTTCGATCAGCTGTGTTTCCAAGGCTTGGATCTCGCGTTCCGCCAAAGCACGCGACTGAACCCCGACGAGCACGGCAATTGCCGCGACCGCCAAGATCAGCGGAATTCCGGCTACCAGAGACAGCTTTTGCCCGTATGTCAGGCGCAGATGAGAAAAGTGTGAGCGCACACGCGAATCGATACGACGAACGCGCGGCGAATCATAGGGGCGAGCACGGTTGTACGGGCGCTAACACTGAGCGGAAACTTTAGCGAATGCTACTAATTGGCGAATTTTATTGAGTAAAAACCGCATAAGCCCGCATTTCTACGCAGTACTAGGTATTTCAATTGGAAAGCCCATCGCTAGTGTGACGACACTCGAATCGATCCGCCCGTCCTTCACTCGGACAGGCATCATATCTGGGAGGAATAACTCTATGGATCGTCGTTCTTTTTTGAAGACGTCAGCACTGGGTGGCACTGCTGCCGCCGCTACAACTCTGGCCGCACCGGCCTATGCGCAAGGCAAACGTACCCTGACAATGGTTACGTCCTGGCCACGCGGCTTTGCCGTTCTGGATGACGCGGCCAGCTATCTGGTCGAATACACCGAAGCGATGTCCGATGGACAACTGACCATCGACAAGAAAGCCCCGGGCGAGCTTGTTGGCGCGCTGGAAGTGTTCGACGCCGTGTCGTCGGGTCAGGCGGACATGTATCACTCGGCGGATTACTACTTTATCGGTCAGCACCCCGGTTACGCCTATTTCACAGCAGTTCCGTTTGGTGGCACCGCACAGGAAGTCACCAACTGGTACGAGCATGGCGGCGGTCAGGAGCAGCACGATGCCTTGGGTGAAATCTTCAACCTCAAAGGCATGCTGGCGGGGAACTCCGGTTCGCAGTCCGGTGGCTGGTTCCGCAACGAGATCAATTCGGCTGACGACTTCAACGGCCTGAAGTTCCGTATGCCCGGTCTGGGTGGCAAGGTACTGGGCAAGTTGGGCGCATCGGTCCAGAACATCCCCGGTGGTGAATTGTATCAGGCCTTGTCGTCCGGTGCTCTGGACGGTCTGGAGTGGGTCGGCCCGATGGCGGATGAGCGCGCCGGCTTCCAGGAAGTTGCCAAGGTCTACTACACAGCTGGTTTCCACGAGCCGGGTTCCGCACTGTCAGCCAACGTCAACCTTGACGTCTGGAACGAGTTGTCGCCACAGCACAAGGCGATCTTGCAAGGTGCAAGCCGTGCGACGACCTACTTCCAGCTCTCCGAAACGCTGTCCAACAACGGTGCCGCGCTGGCCCGTTTGCAGCAGCAGGGCGTCAAGACGCTGCAATTCCCGGACGATGTTTGGGATGCCTTCGGCGCAGCTTCGATCGAGGTGATGGACGAAAACATGGACGACGAAATCTTTGCGGGCATCCGCAAGTCGTTCGAAGAAAGCCTCGCGACATCCGCCAGCTGGATCAACAAGTCCGACGGCTTCTATGTCGAGCAGCGTGTGCGCGTTCTGGGCGGCTAAACGGGTTCCGACCGAACAAAAAAGAGGTCCCCCATCGCGGGGGGCCTTTTTCTGACTGATAAGAAGAAAATCTGTTGTACAGTCAGACCTGTGGCAAGACTTGACGGGGGAGATTTATGGAAAACGAAGGTGCCGTATCATTCGGTCAGATTCTGTCTGCATTAGGCGGAGGTATCGTCTGGGTGTTTCAGGAATTGTTGATGGCGTATTATAATATCGCCTATGCCATCACGCATCCCGGACTGTGGCTGGATTGGAGTAACAAAGAAGCGATCATGCGCTTTGTTTACTACGGTGGGTCCACTGAGTTTTTCTTTGCCATAATGGCGATCCTGTTGGTCATTACGGCCATCGGTATGTGGCGAAACGAATTCATGTGGGGCGTCGTACGCGTTCTCGAAGGTTTCGCAAACGGCATCGGTCGGCTCTTTGCCTGGGCGGGCCTGCTTATGGTCCTGCAACAGATCATCATCGTTTTCATGCAGCGGATTTTTACCCGGCCCGACATCTCGTTCGGCTTCGGCATTCCACTGCAATTCGATATCTCCTGGTTCGCCGAAGAACTGAAGCTTTACAATGCGTTGGTCGTTTGTCTTTGCGTGACCTACACCTTCGTGCAGGGTGGCCATGTACGCGTCGACCTGATCTATTCCGCCGTTGGTCACCGGGCCAAGCGGGTGATCGACATGTTCGGGTCGCTCTTCTTCATGATGCCGGCGGCCGTCCTGATCTGGATGTACGGCTGGTACTTCCTGTGGCGCCACCTGATCGTGCCGAACCCGTCCGCCTCCGACACGCTGGACAGGTTGCTGTTGAAATCGCGTGCGCTGCGCTGGAATGTCGAGACGATTGGCTTCAGTCCCAACGGGTTCACGGCATATTTCCTATTCAAGATCCTTCTTGTCGCCTTTACAGCGCTCGTCTTCCTACAGGCCGTGGCTTTCTTCTACCGCTCGTTTCTGGAGTGGAAGGAAGGACCTGAAAGCGAAGGCAAATACCTCGACCGTGACAGTCTGGGTGAGGGCGAAGAAGCCTATGAGGGCACGCACTGATGATCCGTCGCAACAGCACAGCAGGGCCGAACGCACGGCTCGCAATCAAAGACAAGAAGTAGGGGCAGAAAATCATGTTGTTTGGACTTGATGGCGTCGAAGTCGGCCTGATCATTGTATTCGTCTGCCTCTTTGGGGGCATCCTTTCGGGCTTTCCGGTGGCCTTCGCCATCGCGGGGGCAGGGGTCATTTCCTTCGGGATCATCGCGGCGCTCGACAGTGCCGGATTGCTGATCCATCAGGCGATCGACCAATCGAGTGCCGCCTATCGAGATCTGGTGAATTCCGGGATCAGGGCGGATACGATCAGTATTTTCCGATACCCTGATTTGCCGCGGATCGGCGAACCGGTGTTTCCGAGCGGATGGGAAGTGGCCTTGGATCGCAACGTGTCCTTCGTCGTGAACCGCATGAATGAACGCGTTCTTGCGGGCCAGTCGATCGAGACGCTGCTGGCCGTTCTGATGTTCGTGCTTATGGGCATCACCCTGGAACGCTCCAAAATCGCCAACGATCTGCTGACCACGATGGCGCGTGTCTTTGGCCCGCTGCCCGGCGGTCTGGCCGTGTCGATCGTCGTGGTGGGTGCGTTTCTGGCGGCCTCCACCGGGATCGTGGGTGCGACGGTTGTCACCATGGGCCTGTTGGCTCTGCCGACCATGTTGCGCAATGGCTACTCGCCTGAACTGTCAACCGGGGTCATCGCGGCCTCGGGCACTTTGGGGCAGATCATTCCACCCTCGATCGTGATCGTCTTGCTGGGGACGCTTGCGGGTGACTTGTATTCTGCGGCGCAAGAGGCGCGGGCGCAGACGGCAGGGTGTACCGACGCGCTGACCTATCTGGGCGAACCTGCGGTTGTGTCCGTCGGGACGCTCTTTCAGGCGGCATTGTTGCCGGGGATTTTGCTGGCGTTGCTATATGCGCTCTATGCCTTTGGCTATGCATTGCTGAACCCGGACAAGGCGCCTGCCGTGCCGATGGGGGCGACAAATGCCGAACCGATCACACGTGGTGAAGCGTTCACATGGTTTCTGGGCGCGCCTGTCCTGATCATTGTGGGCACGATCCTGTTGGGTAATCTCAACGTCGTGGGCAGCCAATCAACGGTCGTTTCGGCCTTTTCCGACATCGGTGAAAGCGCGAGCCTGCGCACCAATGTGGGCGAAGAGTGCCAGGCGGCGATGATTGAACTGCACGGGCAGGAGGCATGGGATGTTGCCGTTGCGCAGCAGGTCGTTATCTCTGACGCTGGTGGGGTTCAGCAATCCGAACGGTTGACCGACGAAGAATACGCAGCGGCCGTTGAGGCCAAGATTGCATCGGCAGCACCGATCGGGACCGGCACGGCCATCTTGCTGGTCTTGCTGGGTTTGATCATGACCACGGCGCGCGGCATTGCACCCAGCCATGACGCACGCCCCTTGCTGATCGGAGGGGTGGGCATCGTGCTGGCCTTGCTGGTCGATATAGCGCTGGTGCGACCGACGACTTCGGCGGGCCTTTACGTCGTGCTGATGTTCATCCCGTTCATTCTAATCATGTATGGTGTGATCGAAGGGGTGAAACGCTGTTCCAAAAACGAACTGATCCGGGTGGTTTTTCCGCCGCTGGTCTTGATCGTTGCGGTTCTGGGGTCCATTCTCGGCGGGATCACGAACCCGACGCCCGCTGCGGCGCTGGGGGCAGGTGGGGCCATCATGCTGGCGGCCTACCGCAAGCTCACGGATCAGGATCGCAGTCCCAAGATCATCATCTGGTCTACGTTGGCGATTATCGTATGTATCCTTGTGGGTGTGAACTTTGACCTGCGGATCAATCAAGATGGGGTCAGCTTCCAATCCTGGGTCGCGTTCTTTGTGGCTTATGCGGCGTATCTCTACGCGCTCTTTGGGTTGCTGTTCAGCTGCTACATCCTGTTCGTGTCGGGGGTTCTGACTCCGGTGGTGCGGGAAACGGCCAAAGTGACGAGCATGGTGTTCACCATCCTGATCGGCTCGCAACTGCTGAACCTCGTGGTCATCTCTTTTGGGGGCGAGCATTACATCCAGCAATTCCTGAAATCGTTCGACAACGAGTTCACGGTGTTCCTGATCGTGATGCTGGTGCTGTTCGTTTTGGGCTTTGTCCTCGATTTCCTCGAAATCATCTACATCGTGATCCCGATTGTGGGGCCCGTCATTTACGGCGGTACCTTTGATCCCAAATGGGTGACGATCATGATTGCGGTGAACTTGCAGACCTCGTTCCTGACGCCGCCCTTCGGCTTTGCGCTGTTCTATCTGCGCGGGGTTGCGCCCAAGGAGGTGACGACCGGCCACATCTACCGCGGTATCATCCCGTTCGTGTTGATCCAGGTGGCAGGCTTGGGCTTGCTCTGGACCTTCCCGGGGATCGTGACGCTTGTCCCGGATCTGATCCCGAACTGATCCGAAGGATTGAAGACGAATATAGAGCGGCCCCAGGGCCGCTCTTTTGCGTGTCAGCAGGAGGCACCACTTTCAGTGTTCCGGAATCACGGGCGACAATAAATATACCCATGCGGGCAGGGGCCGCTGACCGCGCGGCCAGGTCGGTCTTGCCTCGGGTGGTTGTGTTCAGGTGGTTGGGCGGGTGTCGGGCAGTGAAATATTTGCCACTTGCTCGGCAATCGGATCGGTTGACAGCGGATGTGTGTCGGGGTGGAAATTTTCCGGATCCGTCATGCGCTGCCAGCGTCCGCCCAAATAGACTTCCAGACCGGAAAACTTGGCTTTGTACCCCATCTTCTGGCTGCCGGGCACCCAATAGCCCAGATAGACGTAAGGCAGGTTCGCTTCTTGCGCGATCTTGATGTGATCAAGAATCATATAGGTGCCAAGCGAGCGCCGCGGCTCATCCGGGGTGTAAAAGCTATAGACCATGCTCAGCCCGTCGCTGAGAACATCTGTCAGGCTCACGCCGATCAGGTCCCCAGTCGCTTTACCGGTATATTCGATGACACGGCTGCGAATGGGCGTCTCTTCGACCATGGCCGCGAATTCGAACACATCCATGTCCGCCATCCCGCCATCGGCGTGGCGACTGTCGAGATAGTCGCGAAATAATGCATATTGGTCTTCCGTGGCCCAAGGCGACGTCGCCCGACGCTTCAAATCGCGGTTGCGATTCTCGGCCCGCCGCTGGCTCTTGGTGGCCTGAAACGCCGAAACATCAATCCGTGCCGACAGGCAGGCCGTGCAATCCGCGCAAGAGGGGCGGTACAGTACGTTTTGCGACCGCCGGAACCCCTGTTGGCTCAGGCTATCATTCAATTTTTCAGCGTTATCCCCTTGCAGCGCCGTGAACAGCTTCCGCTCCATCCGGCCGTCCAGATATGGACAGGGCTGGGGTGCAGTCACATAAAACTGCGGAGCAAGGGGAAGCGAATGACGCATTAAAGTACCGGGTGTCTAGACCGTATTTGCCGAATGATACCAATACAGCGCCAACAGGCAAGGGTGTAAAGATCACCCTAGCCGTAGGCACGTCTGTTGAGCGCGGCACTGCCCATGACCATGTCGGTCAGACCTTGCCCGCGGGCGGATGTCGCCATCAATACGATCGAAATGAGTTGCAGCGGTGCGACGGCCCAGCTGATCATGTATCCCAAGGTATGCAGGAACGCGCCGGACAGATCCAGCCGGGCACCGGACGCGTCGCGGATCTCGATCGCCATCAACCGCATACCCCAGGTCGCCGAACCCGTTGCCAGCGTGATCGTGCGGTAGGCAAAGCTGACGACGGCATAGAGACCGACGAAGAAGAACAGCGCAACAAAGGCAGTGAAGGGAACAATGATCATGGACATCAGCAGGATCACCACTGTGTCTATGAGCCATGCAAACAATCGCTTGCTGGCTACATCCTTGTAGAATTGCGGCTGTGTGACGGGGTCGGCGAGGTTCATTGAGAGGGCTCCGGGAGCAATAGTGATGGCCCCGGAAACCCGGGGCCACAGGAGGGTAGATCAGTCTTCGGATTTGGCGGCTGTCGCGCGTTCGTCCATGAATTGGTCAAACTCGGACTTGTCCTTGGCTTCGCGCAGACGCTCAAGAAACGCCTCAAAACTGTGTTGCTCTTCTTCCAGACGGCGCAGTGTGTCGGCCTTGTAGCTGTCGAAGGCGGCGTTGCCGGTTGACCGCATCGAGGTCATGTGACGCCCCATGGTGCGGGTGCTGCAGGATTTTGAAAACATGCGTTTGCTCCAGATCATGTAGAACAGAAGGGCCAGCCCGACGGGCCAGAAGAAGATGAAGCCGAGAACCATGGCCGCGATCCAGGCACCTTTGCCCTTGTCGTCGAGCCAATGTTCAGCCTTGGAAAACCAGCCACGAGCATTGTGCTGTGTCGGGGCAGTTTGGGACATGGACGTCATTTCTGAACCTTTCAGTTGGGTGGGGTGTCGTGCCCCGGTGAAGATTGCGTATGTGAAGCTGTTTCACATTACCTAGATTGGCATTGCAGGCGCAGACTGCAAGAGTAGATGTGAATGTATTTTACATAAAGTAAATTTTACAAACAAAAACAATAAATTAGATATCAAAAAATAACTGACTGAGGGCCGGTGTGCCATTGGCTCGGCGATAAAATCCGTCCGAGTCGTTCAGATGCGATCACGACATCCGCGCGTGCACTGCAGCAAATCTGTTCGGCTTGATTGCCCGTTTTGGGGTTCATCGTGGCAGGCGCGCCTGTTGCACGCGAAGCTCAAGCAGAGTGTGAAGCTACAGGTTGGTCACCTGTGAATCAACATGGCCACATCGTCTATTTCCGTCGAGCCAGGAGCGAAAAGCAGGTTTACCAGCGAGCAGATCAAGATCACCCAAAGCACCGACCCAAGAAGAAAACTTGGGAAAATCCACCAGCCGTTGGGAAAATTGCGAAACATGAGCGCACACTCTATACCAATTTATCGCTCAAATCATCGCACATTTTGCGTGCGTGCCCATGAGGAACTTACAGCAAACCAACCATGCCGCGATTGATTTAAGGTCACAAGGGGCATTGACGCCGCCTGTGCGGGCTTTGATGTTAAGATATGAGTTTTGCCCATAATCTGACCAAAATGCCGCGTGCTTTCGACCCCGAACGGGGAAAGGAAGCGGTTGATCTTGTCCCGGGACTAGCGGGCGAACTGCGCACGCTTGTGGTCGGTGCCGCGGGGTGCAGCCCGTACCTTGGCGGATTGATCCAGCGCGAGGCCGCCTGGTTGCCAGCCGCAATGGACGCCCCGGATCAGGCGTTGGCAGAGATACTGACACCACCGGACCCGGACGTATCAGACCTGAAGTCGGTGCTGCGCCAGGCGAAGCGTCGGGCTGCACTTTTGATTGGCCTTGCTGATCTCGGCGGCGTCTGGAGCCTTGAGCAGGTGACTACGGCTTTGACGCAACTGGCAGACATGGCCTGCCAGACGGCGCTGTCTGCAGGATTGGCGACGCAGGTCAAACGCGGCAAACTGCCGTCCCGTGACGTTGGTCTGGTCGTTCTGGCCATGGGAAAGATGGGCGCCTTTGAACTCAACTATTCCTCAGACATCGATCTGATCTGCCTCTTTGACGAAACCCAGCATGATCCGGATGATTTCATGACCATCCGCAAGGCCTGCATCAAGGCGGTGCAGGATATGTGCGCCACGCTCAGCGATCTGACGGGCGACGGATATGTCTTTCGGACCGATCTGCGCTTGCGGCCTGATCCGGCGGTGACGCCGGTGGTGCTGTCGATGGGGGCGGCGGAACGCTATTATGAAAGCCTGGGCCGGACATGGGAACGGGCCGCCTTCATCAAGGCGCGCGCCTGTGCCGGGGATATCGTTGCAGGCGAAGCGTTTTTGAAAGAGCTCAGCCCCTTTGTGTGGCGTCGGCATCTGGACTTTGCCGCGGTACAGGACGCCCACGACATGCGCCTTGCCATTCGTGCCCATAAAGGCACCGGCGGGCCGATCACGCTGCCCGGGCACAATATGAAACTGGGGCGCGGTGGCATTCGCGAGATCGAGTTTTTCACCCAGACCCGACAGTTGATTGCAGGTGGGCGCGATGCCAGTCTGCGGGTGCGCGGTACGGTGCCAGGGTTGCATCGGCTGGCCGAAAAAGGCTGGGTCGCACATGGTCTCGCGACCAAGCTCAGCGATCACTACCGGTTTGCCCGCACGGTCGAACACCGGGTTCAGATGGTGCGCGACGCTCAGACCCATACCCTGCCCAATAGCGATGCAGGGTTCGAACGGCTCGCCGCCATGATGGGCACCGAACGCGCACCGCTTGAAGCGGAGCTAAAGGCGCGTCTGGCCGAGGTACATACCGAAACCGAAGGCTTCTTTGCCCCCGGATCGACCGAAGCCGCTCCGGAATGTGCCGATATCGATCTGGCCATGCAGGCCCGATGGCGCAGCTATCCGGCCTTGCGCAGCGCAAGGGGGGCGGCCCTGTTCGACCGGATCGAGCCGATGCTGCTGGCGCGTTTGGCCGAGACCGCAAAACCCGCCGAAGCGCTCGCGGCATTTGACGGTTTCCTGTCCGGTCTGCCGGCGGGCGTACAGTTGTTTTCGCTGTTCGAGGCCAATCCCACGCTGGTGGACTTGTTGGTTGATATCGTCGGAACATCCCCCGCCTTGGCCCAGTATCTATCGCGCAACGCAGGCGTGCTGGATGGGGTGATCGGGGGAAGTTTCTTTGCACCTTGGCCGGGGCAAAAGACCCTCCAAGGGGATGCAAGCCAGATCATGACAGCGCAGACGGATTACGAAGCCAAACTCGACGCGATCCGGATCTGGGCCAGGGAGTGGCATTTCCGGATCGGCGTGCACCACCTGCGCGGCTTGATTTCCGCCTCCGAGGCTGGCGAACAGTATTCCGATCTGGCCCGCGCCGCCTTGTCGGCCTTGTGGCCCGATGTGCAGGCACAGTTCGGACAACGGTATGGTCCGCCGCCGGGGCGGGGCGCTGTGATCCTCGGGATGGGCAGTTTGGGGGCTGGTCTGTTGACCTCGCATTCCGATCTGGACCTGATCGTGATCTATGACCCGCTGGATGCCGAACAGTCCGATGGCCCGCGCCCTTTGTCGACGCGTCCCTATTATGCGCGGCTGACACAGGCGCTGATCACGGCGGTTACAACCCAGACCGCCCATGGACGGCTCTATGAGGCGGACATGCGGTTGCGTCCGTCGGGAAATCAGGGGCCGGTCGCCACAAGCTGGGCCTCGTTCCGGAGCTATCAGGAAAACGATGCGTGGTTGTGGGAGCATCTTGCCCTGAGCCGCGCCACCTGTATCGCGGGGCCTGCGCCGTTGGCGCATGATATCGAGGCTTTTCGCCAAGAGATCATCGCGCGTCCGCGCGATGCCCGTACCGTTCTGTCGGGCCTGCGCGACATGAGGGCACGGATCGCGGCAGCGAAATCCCCACAAGGGATTTGGGATGCGAAACTGGGGCCGGGCCGCTTGCAGGATATCGAGCTTTTGGCGCAGGCTGGTCTGTTGCTGAAGGGGTCTGCCGCACGTGATGTTGAAACCGGCCTTGAGGGTGCTGTCGCTACGGGACTGTTGAACGCCGCAGATGCGCAGACACTGACGGAAACCTACGCCATGATGTTCCAGGTGCAGATGGCATCGCGATTGCTCACGATCGGGCCAGTGGACCCACAAAACGTGGGCACAGGTGGACAGGCGATTTTGTTGCGCGCCGTCAGCGCGGACAGCATGGATGAGGCGGAGGCACGTCTGCAAAAGATGGCAACGGCGTCGGACGCGATCATCAGCGTGGCTGTGGGCGCAACAGATGAGAGCGACGGGGCATGATCCGCAAAGGGGACGCAGACGATCCGAAAGGTCTGATCTTCGAGGCCTATCGCATCGAGGGTATTTCCAAGCCGGAGTGCCGCACGATCTTTCTGGATTGGGCGCTGAGCCTGCCCGATGGGCGGGACGCGGTTGAAACCGTTGCGACATTGCTGACCCGCTACAGCGCGGATCACGCGGATCATCCGATGACCGAGGTGTTGCAAGAAGGGCGGGACCGCATGAGGAAACCCCGCCGCCGGGGCGGCTGGCGGTCGCGCCAAAGGCCCAATTGATTGGTTGCCTCTCATGATTGCATTGTCGGCGCACTCCGGTTGGGTCGACGCAAATCGCACGGGTTTCAGAACGCGAATTCGGCGCGCCTGCTTGCCGGGCACCAAATCTGATCTTTCGCAGGGGCGCCGAACGCACTAGAGGGGGACGCTATGACAGAGCCCCTTTCGTCGTCTGATGACGCCCGCCCCCATGTTCGTATGCGCCCCAAGACCGATGCGCGCCGCATTCGCCACGGATTTCCGTGGTGCTATGCCAACGAGATCGTAACCGACAGGCGCACCAAGGCGCTTGCGCCGGGAACACTGGCCGTTTTGGAGGACGAAAACCGCAATCCGCTTGGATTGGCCGCCGTCAATCCTGCATCAAAAATCATCGCGCGCATGATCGATACCGATCCTGAGGCGCAGGTGGATCATGCGTGGTTCTCGGACCGTTTGCGACGGGCGCTGGCCCTGCGGGATCGGTTGTTCGATGCGCCGTTCTATCGATTGGTACACGCCGAAGCGGATGGATTGCCAGGCGTCGTGATCGACCGTTTTGGCGACACGCTGGTTATCCAGCCTAATGCAGCCTGGGCCGATTTGCGCATCGATCTGCTGGCCGCAGCAGCGGCAGAGGTGACAGGCGCGCAGTGCGTGATCAAGAACGCCAGCGGGCGCGCCCGTAGCCTTGAAGGCCTCGACGATGTCAGTGCGGTTGTGCTGGGCACCGCGCCGCTTGGCCCTGTCGCGGTACCAATGAACGGTGCCACCTATATGGCCGACCTGATGGGCGGCCAGAAAACCGGCCTCTACTACGACCAGCGGCCCAATCACGCCTTTGCCAAGACACTTGCGGACGGTGCGCGGGTCCTGGACGTGTTCTCGCATGTGGGTGGATTTGGCCTTGCGGCACTGGCCGGCGGGGCGGCCTCAGCGCTCTGTGTAGATGGATCTGCCCCCGCTCTGGAGCTGGCCGCGCAAGGGGCCGCTGCGATGGAGGCGACTGACCGTTTCGAGGCGCGGCAAGGCGATGCATTCGATGTGCTGACAAGTTTGGGCGAAGAGGGCGCGCAGTTCGATCTGGTGATCTGTGATCCGCCGGCTTTTGCACCTGCGCGGCCCGCATTGGATGCGGGGCTCAGGGCCTATGAACGTGTGGCGCGGTTGTCTGCTGCGCTGGTGGCTGAGGGTGGCATTCTGGTGCTGTGCAGCTGTTCTCATGCCGCAGACCTCGAGAAATTTCGCGGAGCCTGCCTGCGCGGCATCGGACGGGCAGGGCGCCGCCCCGCTTTGATCCAAACCAGCTTTGCCGGTCCCGACCATCCACTGTTGCCGCAACTTGCAGAAAGCGGATATCTCAAGGCGCTGTTTTTCCGCCTATGAAAATTCTGATCGATGCGAATGTGCTGTATCCCACGGTGATGCGCGAAGTGGTCTTGGGCGTGGCACGGGCCGGGCTGTTCGAGCCGCAATGGTCGACGCGTATTCTCGAGGAATGGGCCCGCGCCGCGGCCCGTCTGGGACCAGAGGCCGAAGCACAGGCCCGCAGCGAGATCGTGATGCTGAACGCCGCCTGGCCCAAGGCCGAAATACGGTATCCGCCAGAGCTTGAGGCGCGGCTTTGGTTGCCTGATCCCAACGATGTACATGTTCTGGCTGCGGCGATTGCCGGGTCATCCGACGCCATCATGACAGCAAACGCCAAGGATTTTCCGCGCAACATTTTGACCGAAGAAGGGGTGTTGCGGGTCGATCCCGATGGCTACTTGCAAGGTTGCGCCGAGGCCAATCCTGACCGTGTCGTTCCAGTGGCCGAAGCCGTACTGGACGAAGCACGACGCCTGTCAGGCGAAGACTGGACCATGCGCAAGCTGATGAAAAAGGCCCGTTTGCCCCGGTTCGGCAAAGCGATCGAACGCGCCTGAGGTCACGGCGCAACCTGCCATTTTTCGCGCAGATCCTTCAGCGCCTGCACCCTGTCGTGAGTCATCGGGTGGCTGAGAAGCCATGCGGGTGCCTTGCCCGCATTGGATTGGGTCAGGGCTTCGAGCTTTTCAAACAGGGCAATTTGCGGTTCGATCCCGATGCCCGCCTTGGTCAAAAGAGCAGCGGCGTAGGCGTCCGCCTCATATTCGTCGCCGCGCGACAGCCGGGCGGCCAGCAACGAGGCCAAACCATTGGCAATCAAAACGCCCACACCGGGAATGAAGCGTGACAGAACCATCGCAAGCGCGGTGCGCAAGGCGTTCTGGCTGGAGAAATCGATCATCCGGCGGCGGCTGTGACCGAGGGCCACATGCCCCAATTCATGGGCGATAACGCTGGCCATTTCAGCCGCGGACACAGCGCCCTCTTTGAATTTGTTGTAGAAACCACGCGTGATGAAAATCCGCCCGTCCGGGGCTGCCAGCCCGTTCACGGGCTCGATTTCATAGATATAGACTCTGACGCGGTCGATCTCGAGCGCACCGGCCAACTGGTCGCACATCTGCCGCAGCATCGGGTCCATCAGCTCGGTCGATTTCTCGTCCAGTTCGCGCGCAGTGCGCCACATGGAAAAGCGGAACATCGCCAGACCATACAGCAGTGCCAGAAGGATCGGTGTAAACTTGATCATGTGATTGATATGGGGCGGGAAGGGCGGTTGGGCAAGCGTGATTGGCGCGAGAGTTTCCGGAACATTGAAAGATCAGGTGGTCCAGCGGACAGGAACGCGCGTTGGTCCGCGAAAGGCCCAGCCTGCAAAAGGCGCATCGCCTGCGAGGGTCAAATCGGGCAATTGGTCAAAGAGCATCGGCAGCGCACAGCCTGCGATAAGGGTGCGGGACGCGGCAGCACCTGCGCAAAAATGCGGTCCGGCACCAAAGGGAATGGCAGGCCCCGTGTCGCGGCTGATGTCGAACATGTCCGGGTCCGTGAAATGCCGTGGGTCGCGGCAGGCCGCGCCAAACATGAAAAAGATCAGGTCTTCGGCCTTGAAGGTAACGCCGCACGCGTCGCCATCTTGCGCGACCCGTCTTGGCGACATGCCAATAGGGGCGATGAGCCGCGTGTATTCATTGAAGGCAGCGGACCAATCGGCTTGCCCGTTCTCGATCTTGGCCCGTTGGTCCGGATGCGCAAGTAGTGCCCAGGCCGTGCCGGCGATCGCATCGCGCGGTTCGTTCTGACCGCCGCCGATGATGACCCGCACATTGCCTGCAATGGCGTCGACCGACAGACCCGCCTGATCCAGCACGGAGATGATGGACAGATCAGGATGTGCGCGCAGATGCGGCAATCGTTCTGTGATGAGGGCCAGCACTTGCGCCGCAGCCGCATGCCCCCGCGCATCAACGTCAGCATCCGCCTGATAATTCGCAGCCGCATCCAGCATCGCCTGACTGGCGGCGTCCATGTCCGCCGCCTCCATATTGGTCAGACCCGTCATCACGCGCAGCGCGTCGGCAGAGACCGGCATCGCGTAATCGGTCACAAGATCGCATTGGCCCAATGGCTTGAGACGGTTTATATGCCCCTGCACGATATCGCGAAACTGCGGGGCCAGCACATCGCGGACGGTGCGCGGGCTGAGAGCAGGAAACAGAGCTTTACGCTCGGCCATATGCGCGGCGCCGTCCTTGCGCATCATATTCGGCCCCATCACCCTAGTCAAAAGACCGTTGGGCTGATGGCTGGAAAACATCTCGATCCGCTTTTCCTGCACGAAGATGTCGTCGCGCCGGGTAAACAACGTCGCGCCCAGTTCAGGCACGAAACACACGGGTGTGTCGGCCTGCATTTCGGCAAAGGTGGGGTAGGGATCGGCATGAAAGGCCGCAGGATCAATATGGACGACCGGCGCGTTGGACATGAATCGACTGTGCGCGCAAATACCGTTTCGAGCAAGCCGCCACCGACCTAGCGGGTCAGTGTCTTGATGCCGCGGCTGAGTCCTTCGAGCGTCATCGGCACCATGGCTTCGGGCCCAAAGATTTCCTGAACCATCTGGATCGAATGGGTGTAGCTCCAGTATTTCTCCGGCACCGGATTGATCCAGAGATTGGACTGCCATTGATCTTTGGCGCGTTCCAACCAGACCTGACCGGCCTCGGCGTTCCAGTGCTCATTCGCCCCACCGGGATATGCGATCTCGTAGGGGGACATGCTGGCATCGCCCACAAAAATGCATTTGTAGTCCGGGCCATAGGTGCGCAGGATATCATGGGTGGGCGTCTGGGCGTCCCAGCGACGGCGGTTGTCGCGCCATACGCCTTCGTACAGGCAGTTGTGGAAATAGAAATGTTCAAGGTGCTTGAATTCTGACTTGGCTGCCGAGAACAACTCTTCGACGACTTTGACATGAGGGTCCATGCTGCCGCCGATATCGAGGAACAGCAGCACTTTGACCGCATTGCGCCGTTCGGGCCGGGTTTTGACGTCGAGATAGCCGTGCTCGGCGGTCGCCCGGATGGTGCCGTTCAGATCCAACTCTTCGGCAGCGCCATCGCGGGCCCAGCGGCGCAGGCGTTTGAGGGCCACCTTGATGTTGCGGGTGCCCAACTCGACCGTGTCGTCGAGGTTCCTGAACTCCCGTTTATCCCAGACTTTGGTCGCGCGCTGGTGGCGCGATTTATCCTGACCGATCCGCACACCTTCGGGATTGTAGCCATAGGCCCCGAATGGGGACGTGCCTGCGGTGCCAATCCACTTGCTGCCGCCCTGATGGCGGCCCTTCTGCTCTTCCAGCCGTTTTTTGAGTGTTTCCATCAGCTTGTCGAAGCCACCCAACGCTTCAATCTCGGCGCGTTCCTCTGCGCTCAGGTGTTTTTCAGCCAGCTTTTCCAGCCAGTCTTGCGGGATATCGACAGCCTCTAGCACCTGTTCGGTGCTGATCTGTTCCAGCCCGTCAAAGGCGGCGGCAAAAGCGCGGTCGAACTTGTCGATATTGCGTTCATCTTTGACCATGCTGACGCGGGCGAGGTAGTAAAACGCTTCAACGTCATAGGTGGCCAATCCGGCCTTCATCCCTTCGAGAAAAGCCAGAAATTCACGCAGGCTGACCGGCACGCCGTGTTTCCGAAGGTTCTCAAAGAAGGGCAGAAACATCTCAGCTGCTCAGCATGCGATCAATGACGACTGTGGCAATCAGTCCCACCACCGTGAAGGCCAGCGCGTGACCGACTGCGTACTGGGCGATGTCGAGACGGTTGCCACCCCGTTTTCGGGCGGTCATCCCACCGATGATGGCCCCCAGAAGAGCCGCTGCAATTACGATCATTTCATTGGCCTTTCAGAGTCTTGGAAGCGAGCGTTCAACCTTTGAGCGGGTTCAGCGAAGAAATCTCACGCATCTTGGATTGGACGGCCCAGTCAGACCCGAACCCGTAGCGCGCCCATCCAAGGCTGTCCAGCCTGACGGTGCGCGCTTCTTCACTGCGGCCTTTCAGGTCGAGGGCCTCGGCACGCAGCAACAGCAAAGTGGACAAGAGGGCTGCGTTCTCGTTCTGGGCGGCTTGATCGATATGCGGATCAAGAATGGTCAGGGCGCTGTGACCATCACCATTGCTGATCGCGTAGGCGGCGAGTTGCGTGGCCACGTAGGCGCGGTGCAGGTCTGCCCCGACGGTCGCGGCATAATAATGATCCGCCGCGCGGAAATGGGTTTGGGCGGCACGCGGATCGGTTCCGACCAGCAAGCGGCCCTTGGCGTAGTGGGCAAAGGCACGGCGGTGATCGCGCCACTGCATGGCGCCCGCGATGGAAAGGGCCTCGTCGGCGGCCTTGTGACGTTCAGCAGGACTTTGATCCGGGCCAAGAGCGGTCTGGATCGCGTCACTCCAGGCGCGGGGTGTCCGCGTGGCATAGTCAGCAGGCAGGCTGTCGCCCTGCGGGTTGATGCGCGAAAAAACGGCGGGCAGACGTTTGGAAACCTCACCCCGCGTCATGCCGGAGTGCAATTCAGGCGCATAATAGGCGCGCAACATCAGCATATCGAAACCGGTCAGGACCGTGTGCACATTGTCATCGTTGAACACGGAATCGGGCAGGCGATAGAGATCGTTCAGCGGACCGATGGCTTGCGCAAGTTCTTCGTGCAGACAGTCGCGCACTTCCTGGGGGCTGACGTCATTTGGCAGGAAAATGGCCAGATGTTCGCGTTCGCGCAAAGTGCTCCAGCTGGTGCGGGGGTTGCGACGATTGGGCTTGTACTGCTCGATCGAGGTGATGTTGGGCACTACGAAACAAGCGGCTTGGGGCAGGGCGTCTTGGATCTCTTCGCGGCTGACGGCCTGAATGGTGATATTGGGTTTTTGCCCTGCCCGGGCCTTACGGATGTCGATACCGGCCTCTGTTTGCAGCCGGGTGAGCAGGCGTTTGAGGTCCGGGCCAAGCGAGGGCGGGGGCGCGCCGGTCACCTGCACCTTGATGGGGCCTTCAAAGCGCGTAAACACCGGCAACGCGCGTCCCGATTCCAGTTGAAAGCTCAGCTCGATGAAATCGAGCGCCAGATCGTTGTTGGATCTGATGGGTTTTTCCGGGCGGGGCGTGCCGAATGTCTTCATCGGGGGCAACTGGCTGGACGGCGGCAAAGCCCGGGTGGGCGTGTCGCCGGGCGTGACAGGTACGCATGCGGCCAGCAGCAGCACGAGGGGAAGAGCAAAACGGCGGACCTGTTTCATCTGCGCTGATACTTGATGAACGGGGTCACTTTGCCGATGCGGTCATACAGCTTACGGGCTTCGGCGTTGAAATCCTGGGTGAGCCAATAAACCGTTGGGCAACCGTCGGCGTCCGCGGCGTCATACACCGCTTCGATCAGTTTGCGCCCAACGCCCGTACCCCGCACCTCCGGGCTGGCATACAGGTCTTGCAGGTAGCAGACGTTTTCCACGCTCCAGCCGTGGCGGTGGAACAGATAATGGGTCAACCCGACCAGCTTGCCGTTCTGTTCGGCGACAAGGCAATGGAAATCCTGTGGATCATCCCCCAGCAGCCGTTCGAAATAGGTATCGTAAAAGTTTTGGGGGCGCGTTGTTTCGTAGAACTCCAGATAGGATGTCCACAAATCACCCCATTCGGAGCGATCCAACGCAGAAAGAGGGCGCACAATAAGCGCGTCTGAGCCTGTCATAAATACTGCCTGCCTGCCTGTTAGCAATTTGGGTGCGGGCGTTTTCGCCTCTCACCAAGATCATGGTATGCAGCATTCGATGCAAAAGAAAGCATTTTTCCCGACCCGCGGAGGCGGAGCGGGGCAGTGGCCGGGGATTGTGACCAAAAAGACTCGGATGCGAGGTCCGCTTACCGCTGGCCGCGCGCCATGAAGGCCAGCCTTTCAAACAGATGGACATCTTGCTCGTTCTTGAGCAATGCCCCGTGCAGCTTGGGCAGCGATTGCGCGCCCCCGGCTTTGAGGTCCTGGGCGGTGAGGTCTTCAGCCAAGAGCAGCTTGAGCCAATCCAGCACCTCGGAGGTGGACGGTTTTTTCTTCAGGCCTTGCTGGTCTCGGATTTCGAAAAACTGGGTGAGGGCGGTGGTCAGCAGACTTTCCTTGATCCCCGGATGATGCACCGCGACGATCTGTTTCATCGTTTCCATGTCCGGAAAGCGGATGTAGTGAAAGAAACAGCGGCGCAGGAACGCGTCGGGCAGTTCCTTTTCGTTGTTGGATGTAATGATGACAACAGGGCGATGGCGGGCTTGGATGGTCTCACCGGTCTCATAGACAAAGAACTCCATCTTATCGAGCTCTTGCAGCAGATCGTTTGGAAACTCGATGTCGGCCTTGTCGATTTCGTCGATCAACAGGACGACTTTTTCATCGGCTTCAAACGCCTCCCAGAGTTTTCCCTTCTTGATGTAATTGGCGACGTCATGGACCTTGTCCTCGCCCAGCTGGCTGTCGCGCAGGCGGCTGACGGCGTCATATTCGTAGAGACCCTGTTGGGCCCGGGTCGTCGATTTGATGTTCCATTCGATCAGGCGCAGACCGAGGGCGCGTGAGACTTGTTGCGCCAGTTCGGTCTTGCCAGTGCCGGGTTCTCCCTTGACCAAAAGTGGTCGTTCCAGTGTCACGGCGGCATTTACCGCAATGGTGAGGTCGTCCGTGGCGACATATGCGTCGGTACCTTGAAATTTCATTTGCGTTCACCCTGTTGCGGTCTGGCGTTGATGTGGTCGCTTTTAGCCAATCTGGTGCGGGATTGTGTAGTGACAATCTGAATGACCTCCGATAAACGCTGCGACAGGGAGCTGCTCGGGGCAATGTACAGGGGATCGTTCATGACCAAGGTCAGTCATATTGAGGGGAAGCCTATGAAACAGGAAGTGTTTCTGCCGGACGATTACAGTCCGGCTGAAGACGAGCCGTTCATGAACGACCGGCAAGTCGCTTATTTTCGCCGCAAACTTCTGTCGTGGAGGTCCGAGCTTCTTGCAGGAAGCAAAGACACGATCGAAGGTTTGCAAGACGGAACACGCAACATTCCGGATGTTGCGGACCGCGCCAGTGAAGAGACGGATCGTGCGCTTGAACTGCGCACGCGGGATCGTCAGCGCAAGCTGGTGTCCAAGATCGACGGTGCCTTGCGCCGGATCGATGAGGGCGAATTTGGATATTGCAGCGTGACGGGCGAGCCCATTTCGCTCAAGCGTTTGGATGCGCGTCCCATTGCGACGATGAGCCTTGAGGCGCAAGAACTTCACGAGCGCCGCGAAAAAGTACACCGCGACGACTGACGTGGACCATGTATGCGCTTGAGCGCAACGTTTCCAACGACCCCGTAAGGCGCACCCATGGTGCGCCTTTCTTGATGATGGATCGGTCTGTTTGCCTTACGGCAAAGACGCCCGCCCACCAACCCTTTCAGCTCTCCGCCCGAGTGAGCATTCCAAACAGATCGCGCGGATCGTCCGGATCGGCCAACAAGTCGAGCGGATGGAAAAACTCGGTGCCCTTGATCTTGTCCCTGACGAAGCGCAACGCCGAGAAATCCTCGATGGCAAAGCCCACGCTGTCGAAGATCGTAATTTGCTTGTCTGACGTCCGGCCTTTGGCGCGCCCGGTCATCACCTCCCAAATCTCCGTGACCGGGTGATCCGGGTTCAGCTGCTGGATGTCGCCTTCGATCCGGGTTTGGGGCCGGTATTCCACGAATATCTCGCCGCGCCTCAGGATGGCGGGGGCAATTTCGGTCTTGCCGGGACAGTCGCCGCCAATGGCGTTGATGTGCACACCGGCGCCCACCATATTGTCGGTCAGGATCGTTGCATAGGCCTTGTCCGCCGTGCAGGTCGTCAGGATTTGAGCACCTTCGATGGCCTCTTCGGCGGAGTGGCAGATCGTGACGGTCAGGGACGTTCCGGCCAGGTTCTTGGCGCATTTCGCGGTGGCGGCGGGATCAATGTCATAAAGCCGTACATGGGTGATCCCGGCAATGGCCTGCATGGCCAGAGACTGGAATTCCGATTGCGCGCCGTTGCCGATCATGGCCATCGTCGCGGCACTCTTGGGGGCCAGCGTTTTCGCCACCAACGCCGATGTGGCCGCAGTGCGCAAAGCCGTCAGCAGTGTCATTTCCGTGAGCAGGACAGGATAGCCGTTGCTGACATCCGCCAAAAGGCCGAAGGCGGTCACGGTTTGCAGGCCTTCAGCCATGTTCTTGGGGTGGCCGTTGACGTATTTGAATCCGTAGGTCTCGCCGTCGGAGGTTGGCATCAGCTCGATTACCCCTTCGGCAGAGTGTGACGCCACGCGCGGGGTTTTGTCAAAGCTCTCCCAGCGTTTGAAGTCTTCGGCGATATACTCCGCCAGACCACGCAGCATGTCGCTCAGTCCGATGTAGTGGATCAGTTGCATCATGTGATCGACGGAAACGAAGGGCACGAGGGCCGTGTCAGAGGGTTGCATGGGGCTTGTCCTTCAATAGGCGCGGGTTGGGCGGTCAAACACTCGACGACCAAAGGCAGAGGCGGTCAGATCCACCATCACTTGCGCGGTGCGGCCGCGTTCGTCCAGAAACGGGTTCAGCTCGACCAGATCGAGCGAGGTCATCAGGTCACTGTCGCAGATCATCTCCATCACCAGATGCCCTTCGCGGATGGTGGCGCCGCCGGGAACGGTGGTGCCGACGGCGGGCGCGATGGAGGGATCGAGAAAGTCGACATCCAGCGAGACATGCAGCAGGCCATGTGCGGCCCGCACCCGATCTAGGAAGGCAGAGAGGGGTTTCGCAATACCATGCTCGTCGATCTGGCGCATGTCGATATAGGTGATGTCCGTCGCTTCGATGGCGGCCCGTTCCTCTATATCAACCGAGCGCAGGCCGATCATTGCAATCTGATCGTGGGGGACAGGGTGCGGAACGGGTAGAAACCCGCCAAAGCCATCGCGGCCCGTGACATAGCCGACCGGGGTGCCATGCAAGTTGCCCGAAGCGGTCGTGTCAGGCGTGTGGTAATCCGTATGCGCATCCAGCCAGAGCATGAAAAGCGGGCGGTTACGGCGCGCTGCATGGGCGGCTGCTCCATGGACCGTACCGAGGGCGATCGCATGATCGCCGCCCATGAAAATGGGCAACCCGTCGGCGCAGGCCTGCTCTGCCGTGCGCGAAAGGGCCGCCGTCCACGCGATGTTTTCTGCGCGGGCGTGGACGCGATCTTCGGGTTTGGCTGTAAACGGGTCGGGCGCGACATTGCCTTGATCCGTCACGCTGTGGCCCAGATTGCGCAACGCGTCAGCGAGCCCGGCAGTGCGGTAGGCGTCTGGCCCCATGAGGCAGCCTTGACGGCGTTTGCCGCTGTCCATTGGCACGCCGATCAGGTGGATGTTTTTGCCGGACATTTCTGGCATCCTTTTTCTGTTCTGTGTCGTTTGCATGATAAGTCTGCGCATTTTGTGGCATAGACAAGCGGCTATAGTGGTCGTAATGCTCATTGAGTGCTCAATATGGACAGTCGAAATGGACAAAACGGACAATGAACTGATCGCTGCCCTGCGCCATGATGCGCGGGCCTCGCTTTCTGATCTGTCGGCCCGCCTGGGGCTGTCACGCGCGACTGTGCGATCACGTATAGAAAAGCTGCGAACGCGGGGCGACATCCTGGGTTTTACGGTTGTTCTGCGCGAAGATACGTTGCGTGATCTGGTGCGCGGGTTGATGATGATTTCCATTGAAGGCGGCGGAACGGAGCGGATCATTCGGACACTGCAAGGTATGGTCGAATTGCGTGCGGTGCATTCTACCAATGGCCGGTGGGATGTGATTGTCGAGATCGGGACGGACACGCTGGAAACCTTCGACGCGGTCTTGTTCCGCATCCGTCGACTTGAGGGGGTCGTGGCCAGCGAAACGTCGCTGCTATTGTCGACCCGCAAGTCGGCTTAGCGGCTGCGCAGCGCCATGACCCAAAGACCTGCCAACGCCAGCGATATGACCATGTTCCAGCCCGCCATGCTGAGCCCTGCGAATTGCCATGCGATGTCGTCGCACCGGATCAGCGGCGCTGCCATGATCTGATCAAACAGGTCGTTTGTGTCTATGCCACCAATTGCGCCCGCTGTGCAGGACGTCGGACCTTCCCACCAGCCTTGTTCGACACCGACATGATAAAGGCCAATACCTGCCGTGGCCAAAGCTGCCGCAGCGCCAAAGATGAGCAAGGCGGGCAGCGGAACGAACAGCGCCACAGCGCCAAGGGCAATCGCCGCAGCATGGGGATAGCGTTGCCAGATGCACAGCTTGCAGGGGGCGAGCCCGCCCAAATGCTGGAAAGCGAATGCGCCAAGCAGCATTGCCGCAGAGCCGCTTGCTGCCAAAAGAATCAAACGCTGTTGTGTCATGCAAGCCTCCGTATCTGAGACGGCTATATGACATAGTTGGGGGTCAAGGCCTATGCGTTCCGCTGACGCGCGTTTCGGTGGATTACAGGCCAAGCCAGGTCTTGATCAGGCTGGCCAGCGTTGCCCCCGCAAAGACCAGCGTTCCGATCCAGGCTGTGCCGATCGCGGCGCCGACAAGGACCAGAATACCATCGCGCTGCAAAAGGCCCATCGCGACGACCACAACCGCGAACCCGGGAACCGTGTTGGTGCCGGGCAGGGGGACGAGGATCGAGGCACTGAACAGCACGAGGGCGAGGCCCAGAAGCCGGTCAACTGGCGGCTGGGTCAGGACCGTCAGTCGCGGGCGGCTCACCGCTTCGATCCGCTTGAGCCAAGGCGCGGACCGTCGGGCGAGCGTGCCGAGCCCGTCCGTTGAAACCGTGCGCGCACTCAGCTTACGGGGCAGCCAAGGTACACGGCGGCCCAATAGGATCTGTACTGAAACGAACATCAATGGCAGCGCCACGATCTGAGGGATGCCATACAGGAAAGGGATGCAACACGGCAGCGCAAGAATGAGCAGAAACAGGCCAAAGGCCCTTTCATGCAATTGTGTAAGTATCCATTCCAGCGATACGGTATCCCCGTTGGCATCCGCGACCAATTTGGCGAGCCGATCCGAGATCGCCATGTCCTGCGCGACAACGGCCATGATGTTGAAATCTCCTGAACTATCGGTTCGCCGTATCAAATGATCACGGGCTGTGCCAGCGCGCGGGCCCCCTTACATCAAAAATTATCGTCCATAGAGCATCCGTGTCGTTTTCCTGATCAGGGCAAACAGTCGGAACGTCGTCGATTTGTGCTTGCCCCTGCTGCGGCGTTTCGCTATCGGGTTCTCCGAGGCCCAAGTGGCGGAATGGTAGACGCAGGGGATTCAAAATCCCCCGCCTTTGCGGGCGTGCCGGTTCGAGTCCGGCCTTGGGTACCAGCCTCAAATCAACTCTTGCGCGTGCGCACGTGGTTGCCGGGTTTTCCCGAAATGCAGAACCATCAATACGGTAGGGTTCGGACGATCTTGTACGTTGGCGGTCGTTTTGTGCCAGGCAGTTGACGGCTTTGGCCGCGCATCTATCTGCCTGAATCTATTGAAGAATTCTTGCCGGTCAAAGACAAAACGTCCTCGAAGCATTTCATGCGGTTTGTTGCAGGAGCAGCACGCGGCCTCGGAAAGCCACGGAAAACGCTGTTTTGCGTCGGACCTTTGCCACACTTCGGCAAAAAAGGCACGGGATTAACCTACCTTGCAGTTTTCCCAGTGAATTAGTTGCGAATTTGAACTAAAAGTCTCCGATAGGTTTCGGTTGGACTGTGCATAACGCCGTAACTTCTGTGTCTTAAAGATTGCATTCATTGAATTAGGATAGCGTAGATGTCCGTGATTAATGGTACGCCAAATAACGATACGCTGCCCGGCACGCCGGACGACGATACCATCAACGCGCTTGGCGGGGATGATCTCGCAATTGGCGAAGGCGGTGATGACAGCATTCTCGGTGGTGATGGAAATGATACGCACCCGCATTCCCCAAGTAGCTCTCTGATTTCGCTGTCTTGAACGTGATATTTTCTATATATATCATGGCGTTGGTTGCTGCGGAGGATGTGTTTCATGGATCACCCAGAGGGTGCGGGCTTGCAGCGGGCAGATCGTGTGGATTTTGACCCTCGCGTGCGGCTGGAATTCCGGGGCGCTCAGCTCAGTTCGGATGGCGGCCTTCTGGTGATGCGCGAGCTTGATGACGCGCTCGGTCTGTCCAATCTGGCGTCTGCTGCCCTGTGCGATAATCGCCGTGGCAAGAACACGATCCACCGGCTCGACGGGCTGTTTCGGCAATCGGTCTACGGCCGGTTGGCAGGATACGGGGACGTCAATGACGCCGACCGTCTCGCGCTCGATCCCGTGATGCGCCAGGTTGTCGGTGGCCGTGCCGTCGATGCGCATGCCGCATCCACGTCGCAGATGGGCCGGTTCGAGACCGAGGGACTGGCGACCGCAGAGAACCGGGCGGCTCTGTCTGA